>MGNL01000022.1 GCA_001796785.1 Chloroflexi bacterium RBG_16_51_16
CCCGTGGTCGATGTGTCCCATCGTCCCCACGTTCAAATGCGGCTTGGTTCGATCAAATTTCTGCTTCGCCATGATGAATCTCCTTAATCAAAAAAGAAAAAGAATTAAGCTTTCAAGATTTCTTCTGTGACTGATTGTGCAACAGGTGCGTAGTGATCAAATTCCATATTGAATACTCCGCGTCCCTGGGTTGCCGAACGCAACTGGGTTGCATACCCAAACATCTCGCCCAAGGGAACCATGGCACGTACAGCCTGGGCGTTACCTGACCGGGCTTCCATACCCTGGATCGTACCCCGGCGGCTATTTATTTGACCCATTACCTCACCCACATATTCTTCAGGAGCAACAATTTCTACTTTCATCATGGGCTCGAGCAAAATTGGATTGCCTTTTTGAACCCCTTCCTTAAAACCCATTGAAGCAGCCATTTTGAACGCCATCTCATTTGAATCAACTTCATGGTAGGAGCCATCGAACAGGGTCACTTTTAAATCCGTCACTGGATAACCTGCCAGCACACCGCTCTCAGCGGCTTCCTTAACACCCTTTTCTACGGCTGGAATATATTCCCGCGGAACTGATCCGCCGACGACCTTATTTTCGAAGATCAAACCGCTCCCCCGTTCACTTGGCTCAAAAGAAAAAACCACATGACCGTACTGACCTCGACCGCCGGATTGCTTGGCGTATTTAAAGTTGACTTCCTTGACGGGTCTGGTAATCGACTCTCGGTAGGAAACCCGTGGCGCTCCTACGTTAGCCTGAACTCGGAACTCACGCAATAACCGATCCACGATAATGTCCAGGTGGAGCTCTCCCATCCCAGCAATGATTGTCTGACCGGTGTTCTCATCCGATCGGACCCGAAAAGTTGGATCCTCTTCGGCCAGTTTCCGCAGCGCTTCACCGATCTTGTTTTGATCCGCGGAACTCTTGGGCTCGATCGCGATCGAAATGACCGGTTCCGGAAAGGAAATGCTCTCTAGAACAACCGATTTATTATCGCAGAGCGTATCCCCGGTAAAAGTGTCCTTAAAACCGAGGACAGCACCGATGTCACCTGTGCGAACTTCCGTTACGTCCTCACGGTGGTCGGCGTGCATGCGTATCAGTCGTCCTATGCGTTCTTTTTTCCCTTTGGTAGAGTTATGCACGGATTGTCCTTGCGTCAGCACACCAGAATAAACCCGCAGATAAGCCAGACGACCAACATATGGATCGGTTACGATCTTAAATACTAATGCACTGAGTGGAGCATCATCTCTTGCAGGCAATTCGATCACGTTCTCCGGATTATCCACCTCAAATGCCTTTACAACCGGCAGGTCTGCCGGGGATGGAAGGAACTCCACTACCGCGTCCAGTAGCACTTGTACACCCTTATTTTTTAATGAGGAACCGCAAAATACCGGTGAAGCCTTGTTGGTGAGGACTGCTTTACGGAGCGTTTGCTTTAACTTATCGACTTCGATCTGCTTACCCTCGAGGAATCGATGTGTGAGATCATCATCCAATTCCGCAATTTTTTCAACCAATACCAGGCGGGCTTCCTCAGCTTCAGTTTTCAATTCATCAGGGATATCCACGGTGATTGGGTCTTTGCCCAGGTCATCTTCCCAGACGATGGCTTTCATAGAAAGAAGATCCACGATGCCACGAAAGGAAGCCTCAAAACCAATGGGTAATTGCATAGGGATGGGATTGGCCCCTAGGCGGTCCTTTATGGATGCGATCGTCCTCTCGAACGAGGCACCCACCCGATCCATCTTATTCACGAAACAAATTCGGGGTACTCCGTAACGGTCTGCCTGACGCCACACAGTCTCGGACTGTGGTTCGACACCCTGTACCGCATCGAAAAGGACGACCCCTCCATCCAATACTCGCAAAGAGCGCTGCACCTCAGCTGTAAAATCAATATGACCTGGAGTATCGATAATATTGATCTGATAACCATTCCATTCGGCTGAAACAGCCGCCGAAACGATCGTAATGCCGCGTTCCCGTTCCTGCACCATCCAGTCGGTGACGGTCGTACCATCATCAACCGATCCCAACCGGTGGGTCTTTCCGGTGAAGAACATGATCCGCTCGGTTGTGGTGGTTTTACCGGCGTCGATGTGGGCAATAATCCCGATATTTCTATATTTTTCGAGCGGAAACGTACGTGCCATTCTTAATCCTGCGCCACTCTTAGATCATTGGGTAGAATAGAAAACGAATGCAACATCCAGACCGATATTAAATGCGATAATGAGAGAATGCCCGGTTGGCTTCAGCCATCTTATGGGTTTCATCCCTCTTACGGATAGCTGCCCCGGTTTCGTTAAAAGCATCCACAAGCTCGCCTGCCAATTTTTCAGAGAAGGATTTTCCTGTCCGTTCCCGGGCGGCATCCAGGATCCAACGAATTGCCAGAGTCATCCGCCGGTCAGACGAAACTTCCATGGGAACCTGATAGGTTGCACCACCCACCCGGCGAGGCCTGACTTCCATGGCCGGGGAAACATTCCTGATCGCCCCATCAAAAACTTCCAGAGGACTCTTATCAATCCGTTCTTTTATTAAATCCATCGCCTCGTAGATCAGGTTCGTAGCTGTGCTTTTCTTTCCGCGTTTAAGCACATGCTGGATCATGGTCTGCAGGTTGAGGCTGCTATAACGAATGTCCGGGAGAAGTACCCTTTTTTCTGGTTTTGCTCTACGCATTTCGAATTACCTCATTGCTCTTTGGGACGCTTGGCGCCATATTTTGATCGTCCCTGTTTTCGATTAACGACGCCGGTTGTATCCAGCGATCCTCTCACGATGTGATAACGCACGCCTGGCAGGTCTTTTACACGACCGCCTCGGACGAGGACGACCGAATGCTCCTGAAGCTGGTGGCCTTCACCGGGAATATAAGCAGTCACCTCGATGCCATTTGTCAGCCGTACGCGGGCTATCTTCCGCAGGGCTGAATTCGGCTTCTTGGGCGTCATGGTTCTCACTACAGTGCATACTCCACGTTTCTGAGGTGCACCTTTTGCTTGACGGACCCGCCGTTGCTTGTTGCTGTTCAGCGTGTACTGCAGAGCTGGAGCCTTGCTTTTAGATTTTTTAAACTTACGACCTTTGCGGACCATTTGATTGACTGTCGGCACCTTTTCCTCCGATCAATAATTCCCGAACGGGCACGTTCGCAAGAAATGAGGCCATCAGTGGAGAGAATTGATGGCCTCATTTGTAGTTGCCAGGCTGTTTGATGGCGGGGTTGAATGCCGCCTTGATCTCAGACAACGGCGAGAAATTCTATCACACGGATCTAACAACGTCAAGAATTTTCACGCCTCCGGTTGCTAAAATTCTCTCCGAGACTCAGTAAACCGGTTTCATGTCTTGGCGGGTGGGTTTTTTCCTCATCCTTACCAAATTTAACGATATCGCCACCTTCGTTAATAGCTTCCACAGCCAAACCAAGGCTTTGCAACTCCTTAACCAATACCCGAAAAGATGCTGGAATGCTGGGTTCTTCGATCGGTTCGCCCTTTACAATCGCCTCATAGGTATTTACTCGACCAAGGACATCATCTGATTTAACGGTCAGCATCTCCTGGAGTGTATAAGCTGCGCCATAAGCTTCAAGAGCCCAGACTTCCATTTCACCAAAACGTTGTCCGCCAAATTGTGCCTTGCCGCCCAGGGGTTGTTGAGTCACCAGGCTGTAAGGCCCTGTTGATCGGGCATGAACTTTGTCCTCGACCAAGTGGTGAAGCTTAAGGATCGTCATTACACCTACGGTGACAGGTTGATCGTATGGAAGTCCACTTTTACCGTCCCGGAGAATTTGTTTACCGAGGATCGGAAGTGGCTGGGTTACCTCTTTTGCCAATTCCTGGGCGGCTTCAAGCACCTTGTCATCAGCAACCCGGCGGCTGACACCGTGATCTTCCATCCAGAGGCGCAGGCAGGCTCGTATGGTCGCATTGTCCACTTCTGGATCTCGCCTGGCCATCTCTTCGCCAATTAATAGAATTTCTTCGGGATTTTCATAACCGTGCTCGCGTAACCATTCTTTAGCTACAGCCTGCCGAGCATAGTTCGAATCGTTCAGGCTGTAAACATCATACTCGAGCTCGCCAAGCCACTGTTCCATGTAGACCCGACGCACTTCATCGTCATCCTGAATTGAATTAGGATCATATTCCTGGCTTTTAATCCACTCCCACGCTTTCTGGACTACTTCCTTCCATGCCTGATCCATGATCCAAGCGCGGGCCAGTTCCGCTTCGATCTGTTCTTCGCTGGCACCATCGAAGACTGGCGTAATTGCGCGAAAACCAAGGCGCTTCGCTGCCCAACCGAGATGAACCTCCAGAACCTGACCAATATTCATGCGACCAGGAACTCCAAGAGGATTCAGGATGATATCCACCGGTGAACCATCTTCAAGGAATGGCATATCTTCGACCGGCACGACCTTTGAGACAACACCTTTATTTCCATGACGGCCGGCCATTTTATCCCCGGCTGTGATTTTTCGACGCTGAGCAACCGACACACGGACCATCATGTCAACCCCGGCAGAGAGATCCGTATTTTCCTCACGGGTGAATACTTTGACATCCACAACTTTTCCACGCTCGCCATGAGGCATACGCAGGGATGTATCCTTCACGTCCCTGGACTTTTCCCCAAAAATGGCCCGCAACAACCGCTCCTCAGGTGTAAGCTCTTTTTCACCTTTAGGAGTAATTTTCCCTACCAGGATATCGTTCGGCCCCACCTCAGCACCAATGCGAATGATCCCACTCTCATCAAGGTCTTTGATCGCTTCCTCACCGACATTAGGAATATCGCGGGTGATCTCCTCCGGACCAAGCTTCGTATCCCGGGCTTCCACTTCGTATTTTTCGATATGCACCGATGTAAACCGATCCTCCTGCACCAATCTTTCGGAGATCAGGATGGCGTCTTCAAAGTTGCCGCCTTCCCAGGAGAGAAACGCGACAACAACATTTTGTCCCAAAGCCAGTTGACCACTTTCTGTAGAGGAAGAATCTGCAATGATGTCCCCAGCTTTGACAAGCTGGCCTTTGACTACCGATGGACGCTGGTCGATGCATGTGGACTGATTCGAGCGTTGATACTTGCGCAGTGGGTATACCCGACTGCCAGAACGTTTTTCCTTGACAGTGATGCTTGAACCTGTTACCGAAACTACTTCACCATCGGCTTCCGCAACGACGACCTGCCCCGAATCTAAAGCAGCGTGGCCTTCCATACCTGTGGATACGAGCGGGATCTCCGGTCTAACAAGCGGGACCGCTTGAGCCTGCATGTTCGATCCCATCAATGCACGGTTGGCATCATCGTGTTCAAGAAACGGGATCAAGGCTGCGCTGATGCCAACAACCTGGTGAGGTGCAACATCCATGTAATCGATGGACTCCGGAGTAGAAAATACGAACCCCGAGTGGTAACGGCAGGATATTCTTTCGCGGACAAATTCGCTCACCTCGGTGAGAGGCGCGTTAGCTTGAGCAATGGTGAATTTATCCTCAGCGTCTGCAGACAGGTAATCGATCTTGTCAGACACAAAGGGCACAATCGGGATCTCTGAGTCGACCTTGTTGAGCTTCTTGATGGATTTAGCATCCAATAAGAAACCCGCTTCAAATATCACATTGCCGTTTTTTGGTTCCTTGACGGTTTCGCGCAGGGTGCGACCTTCGAGGCGAGGATCATCGGCAGGAAGAGAATTGAGAACCTTCCGATAGGGTGTCTCAATAAAACCATATTCATTGACACGCGCAAACGTTGCCAATCGACCGATCAAACCGATATTCGGCCCTTCGGGTGTTTCGATCGGACAGATGCGGCCATAGTGAGAGTGGTGGACGTCCCGCACATCAAAACCAGCCCTTTCACGACGCAAGCCGCCAGGCCCTAACGCGGACAGGGTGCGCTTATGCCTTAATTCCGCAAGGGGGTTGGTTTGATCCATGAATTGCGAGAGCTGACTCGAACCAAAAAATTCTCGAAGGGCAGCCACTACAGGCCTGATATTAACCAAAGTCACAGGGGATAACTGTTCCTGGTCACGAATGGACATACGTTCCTTGATCACACGTTCCATCCGCCTTAAGCCTATGCGTAATTTATTTTGAATCAGTTCTCCGACCGTTTTAACCCGGCGGTTACCCAGGTGGTCAATATCATCGGGTGGTTCAACTCCGTTATTGATCTGGATCATTCGCCGAATCAGGCGGATCACATCACTTTTGGTGACTGTCCTGTGTGGGATTGGGATATTCTGATCCAGTTTTTGATTTAATTTGTAACGGCCGACCCTTTCCAGATCATAATGACGCTGATCGAATAGCTGTTCCTCGAGAAATTGGCGGGCATTCTCCAGCGTAGCTGGATCTCCGGGACGCATTTTCTTGAAGAATTCGATCAAAGAAGCTTCAGCAATGGATAGACCTGAGGATAGATCCCATTCAGGTTCCTGTTTAAGGGTCGAAGGAATAAACATGCGTTCTGGATTATTATCGACGTCTTGAAAAATCGAAAGTAATTCTTCATCACTTCCCGATTTGATGGGTGAATCCTTTAGCCCGTCATTGACTGCTGAAAGGGCGCGAAGGAACACGGTGATTGGCACCGTGCGTTTACGGTTGAACTTTAGAATTATGTAGTCGGACTTGCGGGTTTCAAATTCCATCCAGGCACCCCGATCGGGGATCAGTTTCGCCATCGCAAGGGAGCGACCTGTAGCCCGATCCGTGGGAGCCTCAAAGTAAACACCTGGTGAGCGTATCAACTGCGAAACAACCACCCGTTCCGTCCCATTGATGATGAAGGTTCCCTTTTCGGTCATTTCGGGAAAGTCACCAAGAAAAATCTCCTGTTGGATCGGTTCCGGGACATCCGTACCGGCCAGGAGAACCGATACGAACATGGGACTCGCGTAAGTTAAATCCCGTTCTACACATTCTTCAATTGAATGTTTGGGATCTCCGAAACGGTATTTCAATCCCCATTGTTGGGATTCCGGACTTCGGCTGGGAAAATATAGTTTCATTCCCTTGTTATAGGATTCGATCGGAGATATTTCATGAAAGAGGTCGCTCAGACCATCCTTCTTCAAACGTTTGAAAGAATCCAGTTGTACCTCGATGAGATTCGGGAGGCCGAGGTTCACCGGAATACGAGCATATGTTTTACGGGGCAAAGAAGCTGGCATTTATATCTCCAAGACGATAAAGCATAGACCAGTTGTAAATTACCTGTCCCCTTCATCTCGAGACAGCGACCCGTTATTTTATCAAATTCATCATTTTTAGTCAAGAAAACGATTGGAGGATGACTATAACGCCTTTTTAATCTTCAGTCTTGCTTGACAATCCCTGTAAGTGCGATTAAAATCTTTCACGCTTAAAAAACAGATGCCACGGCCGAGATAGCTCAGTTGGTAGAGCACGCGACTGAAAATCGCGGTGTCGTCAGTTCGATTCTGACTCTCGGCACTCTCGGCCACAAATCTGCGGGCGTGGTTCAGTGGTAGAACGTCTCCTTGCCAAGGAGAAGGTCGTGGGTTCGAATCCCATCGCCCGCTCTTCCGAGTGAAGAAAGAGGATTGCAGATTGATAATTACGTCATTCGGCAATCCTCGTTTTGTAAATGACCAAGTCGGGATCGAAACACTTCTCCAATTCATTCGAGCCTGGACCGGACGATACATCTGGCGTCGTGGCCAAGTGGTAAGGCAAGGGTCTGCAAAACCCTGATCACGGGTTCAAATCCCGTCGACGCCTCTAAGCGATGGTGCGGAAGACGCACCATCGCTTTTTTTTCCAGTATTTAACACCAATTTGGCATGGTCCTTAAAATAGTTCCGCCTATAATAAAATGCTCGGATAAGTCGAAAATAACACTGACTTCCATGCCCAACAAGGTGCGGATACCGTTTGCGATTCGAATTACCCTGATTTACATTCTGGGTGGGGGTATTTTGTTTCTGATTACCGAATGGATCTTCGACCAATTCTTTCCATCGATGGTTGGTAACGCGGGAGCTT
>MGNL01000023.1:0-1449 GCA_001796785.1 Chloroflexi bacterium RBG_16_51_16
CCGCGCAGGATCGACCAATTTTCCATGTCGGCGAATGGGCGGAATCAAATCCAGCTCTTCAACATCGTCACCATCAAAGCCGGCATCCGCCAGCATCACCCAGGCTCGTCGTCTGCCCATGCGTGTGCCATATCGGCCGCTCTGCCGGCGCAAAGCGCCCAAGTGAGCCGTATCGTTGCTCGGACCCCGTCCCGATTGCCAAGCCAGGATGAATTGCGAGACCGTCCCCACCGCATAGGCACCTTTCACCCATTGACGGTACAGCCGACCGCTACGGGTTTGATAGTACAAACTGGCCTGACCAGGCGAAAACCCGGTGCTATCCGAAGCAATGACTTCTTCTTCCACACCATTCTCATCCAACAACTCATCCTTCATCTTATCGAAATCCAGTTTCCGCAACTTCTTGTACGTCCGTTGCAGGGTGGTGTGATCCGGTACGCGGGGCAGTTCGAGTTCTCGGCAGACCTGATCCGTGGCCAGCAGCCATTCTTCCATGTCCCGGTAGCTGATGTCCAGGTAAAACATCATCAGCACACAAGCTGCCAACTGTGGCAATGTGAAGTGGTGCGGACTTTTGGGATGCGAATACCTGGGCAGCGCCTGCTGGGTCAAGCGGTAGGCGATGCGAACGACTTTGACGTAGCGGCTTTCTCGTTTTTCCATACCCTAGGTTTATCACATCCTGTCAATGCTTGCAACTGAGCATTGCTGGATCATTAAAAAGCGCTGGAAGGGATCGGCATCGGGTTCCTGCAAAGGAACAAAAATACCTTCTGTGTTTAGCAAATACTCTGTACCGATATCCGGTGTATCCCATCCTTGATTTATACAATATGCCTTTACCGTATCCTGGCTATCGACGCGCTTAAATACTGCCAGGTCGTAGCGCTGACCATCCAATTCATATCCCAAACCCTTAATTTTTATTACCTTCCAGATCTGACTTTGTACCACGGACTCTGACACGACGGGCCTGGACCCGGACAGGATAATAGGCAAACTTATCGATAAATGGCTGGCTGGCATTGCTGTCGGCATATCTATCATCAACATTTCACGGGTTGGTGTTTCTCGGGGTTCGTTCTGAGGGCCAAGCAACAGAACGCTCAAGACGCAGATCGTCATGAGAACACTTGCGATTAATATGGCGCCAAGGATTAAAACAGCCCAATTTTTATTCCTGGCAAGTTCCGGCTTGTTTTCGCTTATCATCGCTGCCCTCCAGTTCGTTTTTCTGAATTTTCCTGATCTATTTGACCTGCCGCCTCTTGCTGCGCTTCTTTTAGCCGGTAAAGAGAAACGCTCAAGAAAGCGCCAAAGAGAAAGATGTGGCCGCTCAGATAGGCCCAGGCCAGGAAGGCCAGAATGGCTGCCACTGAACCATAGACCAGGTTCGAGACGGAGATGTAGCTGGAAACAAAGAACAAAAAGGCTTTCTTGGCAAGC
>MGNL01000023.1:1474-6663 GCA_001796785.1 Chloroflexi bacterium RBG_16_51_16
ACAAGCGTGTTGAGCGTAGTCTGACCCAATCAGGATGTTCTGGAAGTGCTGACTGAGCTTTTCTGAGAGCGGGGTGTGCCAGTCCATCTGCGCCCAGACAATGGTTCGGAGTTTATCGCAAAACGGGTGCAAGCCTGGTTGAAAAGACAGGACGTCAAGTCGCTCTTTATCGAACCGGGCAGTCCCTGGGAGAATGGCTATATTGAATCGTTTAATGGGAAGATGAGAGACGAATTGTTGGCAAGAGAGATTTTCTATTCGCTGAAGGAGGCAAAGGTCATGATCGAGATGTGGAGGCAGCAGTACAACACCATCAGACCACACAGCGCACTGGGTTATCGACCGCCAGCGCCAGCTGCGATCACGCTGCACCCTTCTCAATTTCAGCAGGTTGGACTAACATAATAACTGGTACAACTATTGGGGGCACGTCACGGGGAAGTCTATTACGAGGCCACCTGGATCGAACTGGAATTCCGGGAATGATAACAGCCTGCCGGCATTTATGAGGAGAAGCCCATGCACCAGTCCTTACTCACCGATCAGCAAGCCCATTTCCTGCGCGACGAAAAAGAAGCCCTGGCCGGGTTCCAACTCGCCCTGGCCGAGTTCGATTTGCCGCGCGAAGCTCTGGACAGCCTGCAGAAAGCCATCCTGCAACTGGACGAACTATTCCTGATCGTCGTCGCCGGCGAGTTCAACGCTGGCAAGAGCGCCTTGATCAACGCCCTGCTCGGACAAAAAGTCCTGGCTGAAGGCGCCACCCCCACCACATCGCGCGTCACCCTGGTCAAGTGGGGCGAACAGGCCGCCGAACAAGTAGTCGACGAAAAATATGCCATCTATACCTACCCCCTGCCGCTCCTGAAAGAACTGAACATTGTTGACACACCAGGTACGAATGCCATCATCCGCCATCACGAGAGGTTGACGGACGAGTTCGTTCCTCGGAGTGACCTGGTTCTGTTCATCACCTCTGCCGATCATCCCCTGACCGAAAGCGAGCGACAATTCCTGGAACGTATCCTGACTTGGGGAAAGAAAGTTGTCTTTGTTCTGAATAAGGTGGACATCTTCGAAGACGACTCTGCCCTGCAGGAAGTCCACGACTTCATCCTAAAACACACCGCCAAGATACTTGGCGATCAACCTCAGTTGTATCCTGTTTCCGCTAAATTGGCCCAGCGCGCCCAATCCGAACCGGACCCCGAACAAAGTGCCCGTCTGCGCAGCGCCAGCCGACTGGACGAGCTGGAGCAGTTCGTCAGCGCCACCCTCGACGACACCACCCGGCTCCAGCTCAAGTTCAACAACCCGCTGGGTGTGGCTGAACATCTGGGCGACCAGGCGGGGCGATTCCTGGCAGCCCAGGCCGAAGCCCTGAATGAAGACAAACAGACCGCCACCGCCCTGGAAACCGTCATCACAGAGTACGAGCGCGAACTGCACAATGAACTTCCTCCACGCCTGGCTGAAGTCGAGAACATCCTGCACCGTCTCGAACAGCGAGGCCTCGACTTCTTCAACAGCACAATCCGCATGACCAACGTCCAGAACCTGGTGCGCGGCGACAAGGTCCGGGCCCAGTTCGAAAAGCAGGTCCTGGCCGACGTCCCGCAGCAGATCGAAGATCAGGTCCAGCGCCTGATCGACTGGCTGGTGCAGAAAGACCTGCACGAATGGCAGCAAGTCATGAGCTACCTGCAACGTCGCCGAGCGCAGAACCTAGACCACTTGGTCGGCGAAAGCTACGGCCCACGGGAAACCCGCCGGCGTGAACTGATTGATACCGTCGGCAAAACCGTCCAGACCATTGTGGAGAGCTACGACCGCAACAAAGAAGCCAGCGAACTGGCCGCCAGCGTCGAAGCCGCCGTGGCTCAGACCGCTCTGCTGGAGGCCGGCGCTGTGGGTCTGGGGGCGCTGGTCACCATAGCCGTCCTCTCTTCCACCCTGGATATCACCGGCATCCTGGCCGCAGGCACCCTGGCCATCCTGGGCTTTTTCGTGATCCCCTTCAAGCGCAAACAGACTAAAGACAGGTTCAAAGAGAAAATGCTCAGCCTGCGCGCAAAGCTGTTCAGCGCTCTGACCACCCAGTTCAGCAACGAGAGCGAAAATGCCATCGCCCGCCTGAAAGATGGCGTCGCCCCCTACACCCGCTACGTCCGCAGTGAGCGTGAGCGCATCGACAAGGCTGAGAACACCCTGGCCAGACTGCGGCAGAACATCTCGGAACTCCGCGCGCGCAGCCAGGCAGTAGTAGTGAAATAGCACTACCAAAAATCCCAGGAAGCCGGGTCATTTAGTGACTCTAACTGTGTAAACACTGCAGCAGTTGGCAAGGCATGCCGTATGTCCGCTTCGATGCGTTCCAAGAGTTGATGCCCTCGCTGGACTGTCCATACACCGGGAACCAGCACATACAGTGAGATAAAAAGGCGCGCTCCAGATTGGCGAGTTCGAAGCGCATGGTACTGTATCCCGGTTTGCAGGTGCTGGTCTAAAACTTTTTGAAGTCTAATCTGTTCTTCAACAGGTAGTGCTGTATCCATCAATCCCGACACCGAGTTCCATATGATTTGAAATCCTGACCAGACGATGTTACCGGCAACTACCAGCGCCACGATCGGGTCCAGCCGCACCCAGCCAGTTATAAGGCTAAACGCGCCAACTCCAACCAACACGCCCGCCGATGTCCATACATCCGTCATCAAGTGCTGGGCGTTGGCTGTAAGGATGATTGAGTTATACTGCTTTGCCGCCCGGCGTAAGACAAGCGCCACACCCAAGTTTACGCAGGATGACGGTGCCCATTTAAGACGCGACGCTCTCTGCAGGTTGTCATAAAAGACTTTCTTACTTCGCGTTGGATTGCGAAATTTCCTTAACCATTGTGGCAGTTTTTTCCGGCAGGTTCACGCGCGTCGCCACATCCGCCTGGGCAATGATCCCTACAATCTTATCGTCGTCGTCCACGATAGGAATGCGGCGCAATTGATGCTCAGCCATCGCATCTAGCGCCATCTGCAAGTCATCCCCAGCCCGGCAGGTCACTATCTGGCGCGTCATCACCGCCTCCACTTTCGTGGATTTGGCATCGTGCCCTTCGGCCACGATCTTCAAAGCCAGATCGCGATCGGTCACAATACCGACCAACTTTTGGGTCTGCTCGTTTTCAATAACAGGGATCGAACCGATGTTCTCGCTCTGCATCAATTGCGCCACCTTTGCCACCATGTCATCTGGCCGGCAGCAAACGGGATTTTTCGTCATCACTTCATTACATTTCTTCATAAGAATTCTCCTTTTCCCGCACAGGTATCTTGAATTTCATTCACACAGGATGACCTGGCCCCTGGTAATGCGGGTCAGGTCACTTTGCAATCGCGAATTTTTATAGGTCTTTGTTTAACTCGTCTGCTTTCAAACTACCAGGCGGTTGAAGAAGGAGCGATAGCGCTGCAAGGCTTTGCGGAGATCTTCAGTAGAGACATCATTGCCCTGATTCCACTGGCCCTCCAGCGAGCTATGTTCGTTGGTAAACATCTGGGTGATTCGCTCAATCACCTCAGACACCAGCGCATCCGCCTGCTCGACAGCAGCGCGCGGTTCGTCCACAAACTTGCCCTGGATCTCATCCCAGCGTGTGCGAAAATGCTCTGATTCCTCACGGTTAAGCAGGGCCGCCGATGATCCGGCATTCGTTCCGATAGGGGCTTCGTGGGTAATCGTCTCGCCCATTGGAGCCTCGTGGACAATCGTCTCGTCCATCGGGCCAACGGCAGCAACAGTCCCGCCCAATGGCGTCTCGTGGAAAAGAACCACATCCTCCGGGACTTTGTCGGCAAAAGGATCCGAATTTTCTAGCGGGCTGTTCGTATCCCTATCGGTTCTCTCAACGAAATCTGAGGTACTAAACTGTTCATTCATCTCTTTTTCTCCTCCCCAACGACTGCCTCTGTTCCGAGAAGTTCCTCAAACAGAGATCGGTAATAAATCATCGCCTGCCTTAATTCTTCAGTATCTGCCTGGTGCTGCTCATTTTTGAGCGCGATCTCCCGCGCAGCGCGGTAATTACTCACCAAAGCAGGATAATTGACCGAAATATCGGCCGCCCGCTGCTCAAAATCAGATACCGGATAGGCACGAATCGTCATGACTTCTATGATCAGACGGTCGGCATCAACAATTGCCTGTCCGGGTTCATCGACAAATTTGGATTGGACAGCAGTCCAATCAGCCAAATAACGCTCGCGCTCGCTAACAGTAAGTGGACGAATATCCAAAGCTTCAACATGCTTCTGCCGTTCATTCAGCTCTGTTTGTGCTTTCTTCTCGTCACCCATGGTCTGCACAGTGCGATCATACTCAGGTCCGAAGTGCTCATGGAGCCGCTCCGAACGTCTACGGCGAGCAAAAACCAGACCTAATATGGTGCCTATTATCACCAATACCAGAACAACGGTGATAATAATATATGTAGTATTCACAAAACACCTCCTTTATAACCCACGAAATAGCTCCAGGAACAGGCAGGTTAAGGTTAGATCCTGCGCCGGCCTTGGACAAAATTATATACGATCACGATCAGGGCTATCACAAGCAGCAAATGAACGAGGTTGCCGCCTATATGTCCTAAAAGTCCTAAGAGCCACAGAACAATCAAAACCACTGCAATTATCCAAAGCATCTTATACTCCTTTCATCTTCGCTTCTTTTAGACGCCTGTTGAATTCCTCTTCGGCGCGCTGGCGGGTGTAGCATACTCCTGTTGGAGCAAGCCGACGGGCTGGTCGGTATTGCCGCCCACCCGTTCCAGGCCGTCGTCGGTGAGTTTGCCTCACATTCTTTGACCTAGCCGCGCATTTCCTTCCACTTGCTTTCGAATACATCTTGATTCAATATGGTCTCCTCCTGAATCTCTTTAGATAAGCTGCCCCAGATTACGCCGGCGCTCGGGACAGCGTAGTGCGCCGGATTTTCAAACTTCTTCTCCTCCTAAAAAACCATTAAGGGACTGGATGAGGCGGTGATGTGGTCAAGAAGGAGGCATAATTCATTCTATAACCAAAGGCTCCCAGATACATCCACCGGTCAGGGGATATTTTACTACACCAGTTGGGGGAGATCAAAATAGATTTATCTCAGGGCGAGTTTGTCTCAGCCTGCTATAAAGTCTGGCCGTT
>MGNL01000023.1:6712-7405 GCA_001796785.1 Chloroflexi bacterium RBG_16_51_16
TTCGGCCAGCACATCTTCAGGTTTGGTTTCCATCTCAAGGTCTGCAAGTTCGCTTTCCTCATGGTTTTCGATACCCATTTTGTCTTGAATGGCATCGAGCATTTGTAACACGCGTGTCAACTCATGTTCGGTCAGCAGACCAATGTGCAAATCCAGGTCGGCGCGATGTTCGTTTTCTTCGCTCATCTGGTTCTGGCTAATGAGCACGAATGTCGATAGGAAAATAGCTTCCAGCGATACGATCATGGTCAACAGTCCGTATGGGAATGGATCGAAAGGATGCACGCCCACACGTCCGGTGTTCAGGAGGATCCAAACGCCAAACCACACAAGATGTACATAAACAAAAACCATCCGCCCCGAAAAAGAGGTGAAGACATCTGCGATACGGTCTTGCAAGCTTCGCTCATGTGAGTCTTTCAGGCGAAGATCGATAATGGTGCGAATGTTTCGTTCGATGATCTTGGACAATGCCGGATTGTCTTCCGTATGCTCTTTTATTTCATCTTGATTAGATCGGCTCGGCTGCATTAGACAAATACCCTTCCGTTTTGCTTTATCGCATGAGATCTGATTGACCGGAAAATCTCTTACGCCCTTCATCTTATTATTACTGGATCATTAAAAAGCGCTGGAGGGGATCGGCATCGGGTTCCTGCAAAGGAACAAAAATACCTTCTGTGTTTAGCAAAT
>MGNL01000024.1:0-177 GCA_001796785.1 Chloroflexi bacterium RBG_16_51_16
GAGCTTCGCTGGGCTGCCACAAATTCGCTGCCTCAAAACACGATCCCGTATATCCGTCAGGCAATTAAAAACCACTTTAACGGTGTCCGGTTCGATGAATTCGGGTGGTGAGCTGTTTCCGATCCGAAAAAGGCCTCGCTTTTGAGTGGTTAAGACTGCCTTCAATGTGAAAATGAA
>MGNL01000024.1:372-4191 GCA_001796785.1 Chloroflexi bacterium RBG_16_51_16
AACGTATCAACCCAAGATTCGGCGGCGCGTCCGCGTCCACGGATTTCGAACGCGCATGTCAACCGCGGATGGCCGCGCCGTGCTTAAACGCCGCCGCCTCAAAGGCCGCTACCGATTAACCACCAAATCGAATGAGCATGTCAAGCGGACCCGCTGGTAGGTCATCCGCCTGCTGGCCATGGTGATGGGAGCGTCGGGTGCAGCGCAAGTTTCGCCTGACCCGGTCCGAAGATTTCAAACGAGTGCGGCGCAATGGGAAGTCTTTTGCCCATCCGCTGGCAGTCTTGGTCGCGCAACCCGGGGAAGGTACGCAGACCCGCGTGGGTGTTGCAGCGGGAAAAGCCAGTGGTTCGGCGGTTCACCGCAATCGAGCGAAACGCATTTTGCGGGAAGCCATCCGCCCGCTGCTGCCAGCCCTTGCACCCAATTGGGATCTGATCCTGATCGCCCGGCCGGCTCTCGGCGCGGCCAGCCTCGAGCAAACCCGCCAGGCTTTACAAACCCTGCTGCAGCGTGCCAACCTGATCCGCGCAGATGAAACCCAAAGACCACCAGCATGATTACTCGGATGAACCGCGTCTGCGGGACGTACCGCGCAGATTTATCAATTGGCCCCGCATCTTTATCCTCGCCCTCATCCGCGGTTGGCAAATGATCATCTCTCCCGGACTGCCTGAGAACACCTGCCGCTTTTACCCCTCCTGTTCGCATTATGGTTACCAGGCAGTTTATAAACACGGTGCGGTCAAAGGATCCTTCATGGCAGCCTGGCGCGTGCTTCGCTGCAATCCTTTTAATGAAGGTGGTTACGATCCTGTCCCATGATTTTTTCTTGTCTATGCGGGGCGTCCCTTCCGGGGGAAAGATACGCCCGTCGCAGCACAGGTCCGATCATTCTTTCGTAATTTAACAAGGAGCAATCATTCGTTGAATAAGACACGCTTTTTGCTGACTCTTTCCCTCGCCATAACTGCCTTGCTGCTCGCTGCCTGTGGAACACCTCCAGTTAATAATTGGCCGGGACTTTCCGTGGATTCGGAAAAAGCTTACCTTGCCGCAGGCGCTCATGTATACGCTGTCGAACTGTCGACCGGCAGCGAGGCTTGGCGTTATCCCACCGAGCCCAATAACAAACACCAGTTTTTCATCGCACCCAGCCTCACACCGGATGGTCAACTGCTCGTCGGAAGCGCGGGTACGGAGCATGTGTTTATTAGCCTCGATCCGGCTACCGGTAAGGAAAATTGGGCTGCCCCCTTCCTCGGCTCCAAGGGACCGTGGATGGCTGCGCCGCTGGTCTTCGAAGACCAAATATACGCGCCTAACGCGGATGGAACGTTGTACATCCTGGATTTGCAAGGCAGCCTCGTGGATTCGATCGAGTTGGGGGGTTCCCTGTGGTCCAAACCTGTGACGGACGGCAGGCTGGTTTACGTCGCATCGCTTGACCATCATCTGCATATCATCGATCCATCGTTAAATGAAAATATCAATACCGTGGATATGGGTGGAGCCATCCCGGGCGGAGCAACTGCGGCCGCTGATGGCGTTTATGTGGGTTCCTTCACCGGCAGGCTGGAGGCGGTTTCCAGCAGCGGTCAAAACCAAACCTTGGCGGAATCAGAAGATTGGATCTGGGGCGCACCCGCCCTTAAGGACGACACCCTCTATTTTGCAGACCTGGGTGGGCGTGTGTATTCACTTGACCTCATTAAAGATGTTCAGAATTGGAGCGATATTAAACCGAACGGTCCAATTGCTGCCAGCCTGCTCCCGGTCGATGATATGGTTGTCATCGTGACCGAATCGGGTGAAGTATATGCGTATGATCCGCAAGGGAAAGAGATTTGGCCGCGGCCCTATGCTGCCGGTGGCAATCTCTATACCTCACCCGTGGCTGCCGCGGATTTGATCCTGGTCGCGCCCTATCACGCTGAATATCTCCTGATCGCCCTGGATCGGGAGGGCAGGCTGGTCTGGGAATTTCCGCCGAAGGAAGCGAACCAATAGTCAGGAGTCCAATTAATGAGCATGCAAACTTCACCCCCTCGAACTACGCCTCAATTGCCGGCTAATTTTTCAAGCAGCACCCTCAAAACCCTTCTGGTCATCACGGTGCTGGTTCTAATCGTCTTGAATTGGAATGTGTTCATCGGTGTGTTCGTCAATTTATTGTTGTGGATCTATTCTGTGATAGGCGGCAATTTCGGGATCGCCATCATCCTTTTTACCTTGCTCATCCGGGTCGTTACCTGGCCTTTGAATGCCCAGCAAATGAAGGGTGCCCAGGCTATGCAGGAGATGCAGAACGATAAGGAATGGCAGGCTATCCAGAAGAAATATGCAAAGGATCGCGAAAAGCTTGCCCAGGAGCAGATGCGCTTTTACAAGCTAAAAGGGATCAGTCCTTTTGCCTCGTGTTTGCCGCTGCTGATCCAGATGCCGCTGCTCTTCGCCTTGTTCCAGAGCATAAACCGGGCCCTTGCGACAACACCTGAAAGCCTCCTGCAGCTGGCACGTTCGGTCTATCCCATCCTGAGTGTGGAAAATATCATCCCGCTGAACAGCCATTTCTTGTGGATGGATCTCAGCCGGCCTGAATCATTGACCGTGTTTGGCTTTGCGCTGCCCACCCTGGCCATTGTGGTAGCGCTCTCCACCTACGTCCAGTCCAAGCTGATGACACCCACGTCTTCGAATCCGAACGACCAGGCCGCCGCGATGAGCAGCTCGATGGCATTGACCATGCCCCTGATGCTGGGATGGTGGATGCTTTCCGCACCTTCGGGTGTAGCGATTTATCTTCTCACGACCAATGTGCTCAGTGTCGTGCAGTATGCCATGCAGGGTAAAGCCAATTGGCGTAACGTACTGCCGGGAGGCGGAGGCCAGCCTCCCCAGTTGAAAAAATAGGTGTTGACCATATGAACGAAAGAACCACTCTCGAAATCATCGCTCCCACCGTGGAGGAAGCCCTGGCGCAGGGCTTGGCTCAATTGGGCTTGCCGGCTGACGCGGTCTCTGTCGAAGTGCTGGATGCTGGAACAAAAGGTCTGTTCGGGATGGGCGGTCGTCAGGTGCGGGTTCGCCTGACCATCAATCCTCCGGGTGGTTCACCGGCTGCTGTGCAGGCTCAGCCAGAGAGGCCAAGGCAAGTCGAGCCTGCTGTTGAAAAGAAGACAAAATCTCAAGAAACACCTCGACAGAAAAAGGAACCCGCCTTGCCTTCGGTAGTTGATGAGAGCCGGTTGGTCGATACGACCGAGGCTGTCATCTCAAAGCTCCTGCATCACCTCGGGCTGCAAGCCCAGGTTTCTGCGCACGTTGAGGAGAGCCAGCCGGAAGATCACCGCAGTGTCCATGTGGACATCCGCGGTGACGACCTCAGTTCGTTGATCGGCAGGCACGCTGAAACATTGAATGCCTTTCAATATATTGCCGCGTTGATCACCGGTAAGGAGATGCAGCAGTGGGTTCAGCTCGTCGTGGATGTGGAAGGGTATCGCAGCCGGCGTGAAAAACAGCTTAGGCTGCTCGCCAATCGCATGGCAGAGCAGGTGATCAAGACTGGCCGTAAAGCCACTCTTGAACCGATGAATTCAGGTGAGAGGCGCATCATTCACCTCGAGCTGCGCGGCCACCCTGCGGTCACAACCCTGAGCGTTGGCGATGAACCTCATCGGAAAGTCACTGTTATCCCGAAAGAATCTTGAAATCTGTAAGCTTAACCATGGATCGTCCTCTCCAGTTAAAGTTATTTCCCGCCTTAGGTCAGGCGGGATTTTTTTATCCCAAATCGTGTCCCGCTCCAGGCTGCTC
>MGNL01000024.1:4261-6799 GCA_001796785.1 Chloroflexi bacterium RBG_16_51_16
GAAAATCGATAGTCGTCCATCGCAAATAGAATATAATCTCTCGCATGCAGGAATTAATTCCACTTGAATCGGTGGATTATCTCGCGGTGGGACATGTCGCGATCGACCGCACTCCCTCCGGACTGTGTTTGGGAGGCACCGTATCGTATGCTGCGTTGACAGCTCGGGTTTTGGGCATGCGCGTCGGCATCGTCACCTCCGCTTCTGCGACTGCGTCACTCGAACCCTTAGCTGGATTTCCAATCGTTTGCATTCCGTCAGATTCCACTACTGAGTTTGAGAACATACCTTCAAATCCGGGCCGTCGGCAGATATTGCATCATCGGGCAGCCCAGATCCTGCTTGACCATATCCCACAGAACTGGCGGACGGCACCGATCATTCACCTGGCGCCCATCGCCTCTGAGTTTGAACCAGGTCTTGCGGCTGATCTAACAGCTAACCTGCTGGGTGTAACTCCGCAAGGTTGGCTGCGTTCCTGGGATGAGTCCGGTCGGGTTTTTGCCAGCCCGTGGGAAGATCCAGGTCTGGTTCTCAATCAAGCCGGAGCCGTTGTTCTCAGCCTGGATGATATGGATCGGGATCTCGAGCGGGTCGAGAGTTATGCTCATCAAACCCGCCTTTTGTGCGTGACCGAGGGTGCTGCCGGATGCGTGGTCTACTGGAATGGAGATCGCCGACGCTTTCCCGCGCCCTCCGTGGATAAGGTCGATTCCACCGGTGCCGGTGATATTTTCGCCTCGGCTTTTTTTGTACGGCTCTATATGACCCGTGATCCCTGGGAGGCTGCCCGTTTTGCAACCCAGGCGGCGTCTTTTTCGATCAGCCGCCTCGGGCTGGATGGGATACCCACTCCTAAAGAGATTGAAGACTGTTACATGGAGGTTTTACCTTGACGCGTACCTATACCATGGCAAACCAGAAAGGCGGTGTTGGCAAGACTACGACAGCCATCAATCTCGGCGCGTACCTGGCGAAGCTGGGTCAGAATGTGTTGGTCGTTGACCTGGATCCACAGGCGAATGCTACTTCCTGCCTCGGTGTGGACAAGCTTAAAGTGACGGGCGGAACCTATGAAACCCTGCTCGGCAGCGCACCTTCCCCGTTTATTTTATTGAACGAGCGCCTCAAGCTGTCTTTGCTGCCGTCCTCTCCTGCGCTGGCGGGTGCCGAAGTGGAATTGGTTGAAGAATTGGCGCGCGAATCCAAATTGAAGAAAGCCCTTGAACCGCTTGACGGTCGTTTCGATTACATATTGATCGATTGCCCTCCGTCCCTTGGCCTCCTTACCGTCAACGGATTGGTGGCTGCGATAAACGGTGTGATCGTGCCGGTCCAATGTGAATACCTGGCCTTGGAAGGCTTGGGACAATTGACGGCTACCATCCAGCGGGTGCGTTCAGCGCTTTTTGCCGATTTACAGGTCCGGGGTGTGGTCTTGACCATGTTCGATCCGCGCACCAAGCTTTCTGCGGATGTTGTTAAAGAAGTCAAGCGGCACTTTCCAAACCAGGTGTTTACATCCGTGATCCCGCGCAGCGTCCGTTTGGCCGAGGCTCCGTCCTATGGGTTGCCCATATCCGAGTATGCGCCCAGTTCCATGGGCGCAGAGGCTTATGACGCGCTTGCCAGGGAATTATTGAAAGGGGATGGCGTCCTGGTCCCGGCAGCGGTCGCATAAGAGCAATCCATGCCCCAGCGATACGGACTCGGTAAAGGACTGGACGCGCTGATCCCCACCGGGGAACCGGCAGCCTCGGTTACCGGTGGAGTGACCCAGGTTGAGGTCGATCATATCCAGCGCAACCCGCGCCAGCCGAGGTTGAATATTCGCAAAGAGGAATTGAGCGAGCTGGCTGCCTCGATCAGCACGCACGGCGTCATCCAACCCCTTATTGTTTCACCCGTTGTAAACGGAAGACATACCCTGATCGCCGGCGAACGGCGCTGGCTGGCCGCCCAACAGGCTGGTCTCAAGCGGGTCCCGGTCATCGTCCGGCATGCCAGCAACAAGGAGTTCCTCGAACTGGCATTGATCGAGAACATCCAGCGTGCCGACCTGAACCCACTGGAAGAAGCTGAAGCGTATCACCAGCTTGTCGAGGAATTTGGACTTTCACATGATGCCGTGGCCAGGCAGGTGGGCAAGAGCCGCACGGCGGTCACCAATACGCTGCGATTGTTATCTGCTGCCGATGAAGTCAAGCACGCCGTGGTGAATGAACTTGTTACGGAAGGGCATGCCCGTGCCCTCCTGGCCCTCACCTCCATGCGAGCCCAGGAATCTGCTCTCAGGACGGTCGTGAAGCAAAATTTGAACGTGCGCCAGACCGAGGTCCTGGTCAAAAAACTGCAGGGTTTCACGCCCGGTAAGAAGAAAAAGAAAGGGTTGAATCCTGAGCTGCAGGACTTGCAGCAGCGTTTGCAGTCAAGCCTGGGGACCCGGGTCTCGCTGCGGCATGCCAAAAAAGGCGGCACGCTTACGATTCATTATTATTCGGATGAAGAGTTGGATGCACTCCTGGGGAAATTGTTGAA
>MGNL01000025.1:0-2630 GCA_001796785.1 Chloroflexi bacterium RBG_16_51_16
CCGATTTACTTTCGGGGGTTGATATCGTGTGATTAACATCCACCGTCTTTTCCGAACTCAATTCAACGATCAAGATGTGGGCTGGAATTTCACCCGTCAAAGACAGGGATTTCAGCTCCGGTTTGGCGACCAGCGGTATTTCTATCCGCTGAATTTGTGTTTGAGGATAAATCGAGATTTCCGCCCGAGGTACAAATATGGCAGCCAGCACTAATATTGCTATGACGGCCATTCCAAAACTAAAGACCCGGACCGCAGGCAGGGCGCGCCAGGAGCCTTCAATTGGAATTGATCTCTCTTTTAATTTCCTCAGATCGTTGTAACGAGGGTGTTTAATTCTTTCGTCAATCCTTTTTTTCGGAGCATGCTCCGGCCAGCTTCCTCTTTGTGCCGCTCCAGCAGACTCATAGACTGGTATTCCCAGGTCAAGGGCTTCCCTCCGGACATCCTGCCTGCGAGTCACTAATCCCAGTTGAGCGCCCAATGAAACAGCATGCCGTTGCAGAACCTTTAGATCTATATATCTCAGGGTGACCACCTCAAATTTTGGCCACACCAGCAAGATGCGAGGTGTCTTTGCCCACGACAGCTTATCACGCACGGAAATCAGGTTGTCATGCGTTTCGATGGTAATGATTTTGGTTTTCAAGGTTTACCCGTTTTCAATCGACGTGCTTTTTCCACCAGGGAAGGAAGGCTGTCCAGAAATTGCTTAACCTGCCCCGCCTGTGTGTCCATACCCAGTGTGACTCGGAGCGATCCCAAACCCCAGTCTCTTTCTAATTTCAAGGCTTCCATGACTTCGCTGGGTTCCGGATTACCAGTCTTGCACGCAGAACCTGAAGAGCAAGCAAAGCCTGCAGAATCCAGCAAGGCCAACAGCAGGTTTCCATCGACGCCCTTGAAAACGAAAGAGGCGTGGTTCGGCAGGCGTTCCTGCTTATGACCAGTGAGGCGAACATCGTTGATCGTTTCCAGGACCGTGCCGATGATTTGATCCCGCAAAGGTATGACATATCTGATCCGATCGGATCGTTCGTCCGTGGCTAGGCTGAGTGCATGGGCGAAGCCAATGATGTAAGGAACATTCTGGGTTCCGGATCGCAACCCAAATTCCTGACCTCCCCCGGTGATGGAGGGGATCAAGCCAGTATTTTTTCTTACAAATAATGCCCCAACACCTTTGGGACCATAGAATTTGTGAGCGCCAAGCGACATCAAGTCGACGCTCAGCTCATCGACATTTAGAGGAAGATAGGCAGCAGCCTGGACGGCATCCGTATGAAAAACGACTCCTTTTTCACGGCATAGTAAGCCAATTTCATGGATGGGATTGATCGTACCAATTTCATTATTCGCATACATCACAGATACCAATGCGACATCGTCACCGATTGCATTGGACACTGCTCTCGGTGTGATCATTCCGAGCTCATCGACTTCCAACCATCCAAGCTTGAATCCAAACATTCTCTCAAGTTGGATGGCCGTCTTGACCACCGCGGGGTGTTCAACACGGGATAATAATATTTTTTCAGTTCCAGTTTCGGACCGGCGGGCAAGTGCAGCACCACGAAGGGCCAGATTATCCGACTCGGATCCACACGAAGTGAAGATGATCTCATCCGGCTGGCACTTGAGGAGGCTCGCAACCGTTTCACGCGCGGTTGATAATGCGCCTTCAGCAGCCTGACCGTATCGATGGATAGAGGAGGGGTTTCCAAATTGCTCACGGAAAAAAGGCTGCATGCTTTCCAGAACGCGAGGATCCACGGGTGTCGTTGCTGCGTAATCGAGATAGATCATTGATATTAAATTATACCTTTGATGATAGGATGAATTGTTTCATGGAACCGGGGACGGTATAATCACTCAACTACCTTGAAAATTGGAGAATTGGATGGATCACAAGATAAGCTTTGGAACCGACGGCTGGCGAGGAGTGATCGCTGAGGATTACACCTTTGACAATGTGAGGCGCTGCGCTCAGGGATTTGCCGCATATCTTCAAACTCATGGAAAAGGGGGTGAAGCTGTGGTTGTTGGCCACGACAAGCGATTTGGTTCTGAAAATTTTGCCGCGGCTGCAGCCGAAGTGCTGGCCGGTAATGGATTCAAGGTCTACCTGACAGAGAGTGCAACACCCACACCCACTATCGCCTATGCGGTGGTCGACAAGCAAGCTTGCGGTGCCGTCAACATTACAGCCTCCCATAATCCTCCAACCGATAACGGTTTCAAAGTCCGCAACGAGAGCGGCGGTGCGATAGATCCGGTGGGACTGAAGGAAATTGAGAGCGGGATACCGGCTACGGTAAACGAGGTTAAACGATCAAACCTCAAGGATTGCCTTGCAGCTGGTAGTATTGTCAAATTTAATGCCGCCTCTGCTTATGAAACCAACATAAAGAAACTAATTGACCTTGCTCCCATCCGGGAAGCAGGGTTGACAATCCTTGTCGATTGCATGTGGGGGAATGGCGCAGGGTGGTTTACACGATTATTAACCGGTGGAAACACCAGGATCATAGAAATACATAACGAGCGCAACCCTTCCTTTCCCGAAATGATTCGGCCGGAGCCGATCCCACCCAATATCGACGCTGGATTGAAAGCCACACTCGATCACC
>MGNL01000025.1:2639-10754 GCA_001796785.1 Chloroflexi bacterium RBG_16_51_16
TGCTCATCATCACCGACGGGGATGCAGATCGGCTCGGTATCGGTGATGAGAAAGGCGAGTTCATCAACCAACTGCGTGTTTACGCCCTGCTGGCGTATTACCTGTTGGAGGTAAGAGGCGAACGAGGGGACATTGTAAAAACTCTCTCCACCACAACCATGCTTAATAAACTTGGCAAAATTTACGGTGTGAAAGTCCATGAAACAGGAGTAGGTTTCAAGTACGTTGCACCAAAGATGCTGGAAACGAACGCACTGATAGGCGGTGAAGAATCCGGAGGCTATGCTTTCCGCGGCAACGTGCCTGAACGGGACGGTATTTTGGCAGGTTTATACATTCTCGACCTGATGGTGCGGACCGGTAAGAAACCGACTCAGCTCCTGGATTTGCTTTTTGCCAAGGTAGGCGCTCACTACTATGACCGGATCGATACACCTTTCACCGGTGACAGGAAAAGCCGGGAGCAAATGATCTTAAATGCCAATCCGAAAACACTCGGCGGGTTGAAGGTGACCGAACTGATTACAGTTGACGGCTACCAATTCAAGTTGGAGGACGGTGGGTGGATGCTGATCCGTTTCAGTGGTACGGAACCTATCATGAGGGTGTATTGCGAAACAACACACGAGGACAAGGTGAAGGCGATCCTCGCCGACGGCTTGAAGGTAGCTGGATTGAAGTAACCAATAACCAACAATAATCCCCAATTAACCTGCACCATCCCTTTTACCTTAGGACAGCCGGCTACAATTGAAACTCACGGACACGCATTGCCACCTCGATCTCGAGGTGTTTGAAAAAGATCGACACGCGGTCATCCAACAAGCGTTTAATGCGGGTGTGAGTAAGATATTAATCCCAGCCTTAGACGGAGAGTCGAGTCTTAAGGTAGCCTCCCTGAGCTCCTCACAACCGAATTTATTCGCTGCCATCGGTTACCATCCTACGGAAGCCGGCAAATGGGAGAAAATTTCCGCGATCCAATTAAGAGAAATATGGCGCGAATTACTCAGGAAGCACAGCGACCTTTCTGATCAGAACCATGAAGAGGTCGATGGAAAATCCCTGCGACCTGCTGATCTATTAAAAAACAACAAATCCAAGGATGGATCAACCAAAAAGATTGTCGCAATCGGCGAAATCGGATTGGACTATTACTGGGATTCTGCACCCCATGACATCCAACTGGTGGTTCTGAAACAACAACTGGATTTGGCTGGAGAACTGAACCTTCCGGTCATCCTGCACAGCAGGGAAAAGAAAGATGCAGAACAGGGTGCTTGTATGGATGACCTGCTCGGCCTACTAGAAAATTGGAAAACAGATAAGGCACAAGGGAGTAAATACCCGATTGAACCGGCCGGTGTGCTGCATTCATTCAGTGGATCATTGGAGGCTGCCAGACGTGCCATCGAAATGAATTTTATGATCGGGGTAACCGGATCAATCACTCACCGGAATGCCAACAGGCACCAGGGGATCATCGCCGCATTACCACTGGAAAGATTGCTCATTGAAACCGATGCTCCGTTCCAATCACCAACTCCTCAGCGAGGCAAACGGAATGAACCTGCCTTCGTCAGGTATATTGCTGATAAAATTGCGGAGATCTATATGACAACACCCGAACATGTCGCTGACATCACATCAGAGAACGCTGCGCGCCTTTTCGGTTGGGGAGGCTGAAGTTGAGTGCGGTCACTTTTTTTTCGAGTGTTCAAGAACAACTCCTCCTGGTCGAAGAACGCATCCGTGAACAGGCAGGTCAGGAACATCATCCCGACCTTCGTTCGGCGCTGGAGCATTTGTTGGCAGCCGGCGGCAAACGGATCCGTCCGACGGTGTGCCTGCTCGTTGGAAATATGCTCGGGGCACCTGAAGAGAAATTGATCACGCTGTGTGCCTCCGTTGAAATCCTGCATACCGCCACCCTGGTGCATGACGACCTCATCGATGGCGCCCTGCTCCGGCGCGGACTTCCCACATTAAACACGCGTTGGTCGCCGGCCGCCACCGTCCTTACCGGCGATTTTTTATTTGCCCGGGCGGCAAAGCTGTCCGCCGAGACCGACTACCTGCCATTAATGAAATTATTCGCAGAAACACTCTCCATCATCGTTAATGGAGAATTGACGCAAATGTTTTCTGCGAGGGGTGTAATCGACCGGGGAAATTATTACCAAAGGATTCACGCAAAAACCGCTTCGTTGTTCGAAATGACAACTCTGGCCTCAACCATGGTTGCGACCGAAGCCGAATCCACCCGCCGGTCCATGAAAGAATTCGGTTACGAAATAGGGATGGCTTTCCAGATCGTGGACGACATCCTCGATTTTACGGGTGAGGAACACACCCTGGGTAAACCCATAGGCTCCGACCTGCTCAACGGGATGGTAACCCTTCCGGCGATCTACTATGCCGAGTCGCATCCAACCGATCCAGATATCATCTCGCTGCCAACGGGGAGCTGGATGAACACCGAATCCATGTCACGGTTGGTTGAAAACATCCGCAGCAGCGACAGCATCGAAAAATCCTTCGATGAGGCAGCCGGGCATGTGACCAGGGCTTTGGGTAAATTGGAAAATTTTGAGGATTGCCCGGAACGTGAGGCCCTGGAAAATCTTTCCCGATATATTGTCGAGCGGAAACTCTAGGTTTGGCTCAGCTGTCGCTCGAACGGCCAAAAATTAAAGCATATTCAGCCCTGGTTATCGGGATTTTCTGCATTGGACTTTCCGCGATCTTCGTTAAATTTGCGAACCTGCCCGGTGCGGTCTCGGGTTTGTATCGGGTCTTCATTGCTGCGATTGTCCTGGTTCCCTGGTGGTTGACCAAAAGAACCGCGTTACCCAACATCCAAAATATCGCCCTCATTAGCCTCGGCGGCCTTTTTTTTGCACTTGACTTATGGTTGTGGAATTCATCCCTACTAATAACCACTGCGGCAAAATCCACGCTCCTGGCCAATAATGCACCGCTCTGGGTTGGGCTGGGTGCCATGGTTATTTTTCATGAAAGATTGGCTCAAAAATTTTGGTTTGGGCTTGCCATTTCGATCATCGGGATGCTGGTGATCCTGGGTATTGATACGCTGCGTGAATTATCCATAAATATCGGTGACTTGATGGCTGTCGCAGCGAGCTTCTTCTATGCAGCTTATTTGCTCATAACCCAAAGAGCGCGAAACAGCGTGGATACGCTGACATTTAATTTCATTTATATGTCTGCTGCTGTAATGATCCTGCTTCCGATCAATCTGGCTGGGGGATATCAAATATTCGGATTTTCGGAGCGTACCTGGCTAGCCCTGGTTGGACTGGGTCTGGTCTCACAACTGGGTGGATGGCTGGCCATCAATTTCGCGCTGGGTCATCTCAGCGCAGCGCGCGTATCTGTAAGTTTGCTCGGGCAGGCAGTTGTGACAGCCCTGTTGGGTATCCCTCTGTTGGGTGAAATCCTGACCTTCAATCAAATCGTGGGCGGAATTCTCGTCCTGGGTGGAATCTATCTAGTCTACCAAAAGAAATAAGCCACGATCGTGCGCTTTAATCCCAGCTTACGGCTTTTCAAAAATGTTACAAAATAATGTAAGCGAGAGAATTTCTTGACCATTATTTTCCGCCATGCTACAATCTTTTTCGATCGATCTCACCTTTGAATCAATTCTCCTCGTTCTGAACGGAAATTCATGAAGTTGTATGGAGAGGAGAGATAGACAAATCAGCATGTTCAATCCAAAAAAACCTTTCCGCTTAAACGTGGGTTTCATCATCCACGAAGAAGTGGGTTATACCCACGAATTTCCATTCGAATTCGATCAGGTATGGCTTGGGGATGATCTGGAGTTGAAGAAATTCACCGGCGTCGCTGATATCGGCCGGACACCCCAGGGATTAATCGTACAGGGCAATTTTTCAGGTGAAACCATTCTAGAGTGCGTTCGCTGCCTAAGGGCTTTCCACCAACCCCTCACCTGGCAGATCACCGAATTGTATGCTTTCAATAAAAAATCAGTCAGCGAATCAGGCATGCTATTACCCGAGGACGCGCAAATCGACCTGCAGCCGCTGCTGCGCGAGTACGCCTTTTTGGAAGTGCCGATCAACCCGCTTCATTCCATGGATTGCCTGGGTTTATGCCCTGTATGCGGCCAGGATCTGAACGTTCGGGATTGTGGTCATCGGACAGAGGAACCTGAATCCCCTCTTTCAAAACTTAAGTCTCTACTTTGAATCATATTAGTACGGTATTTCAACCGCGGTATCCCATCTTAACCCGCTTGTGGCTTACCGGACTTCCGACCGCGTTCTTCATCCTGCTTTTCGTGGCCGGAAGTTCAGGGTTTTTTTCATCAAAGTTATTATGGGCAGTCATATTTCTGCTCGGGTTCATCACCTCACTGCTGCCTTTCTTTCTAATTCGTCAAATCCTATTTGTAAGGGAGATGATCATTCGGCGTCACTTTTTACCCGATCTAATCATCGATCTGCCGGAATTTGAAGGAGTGATGGGCAATTCAATCATAGCCAGTGGAAAACGGATCCGGATAGGACCGATGGAAAACCTGGAAGAATTATCAACCGCGGCTCGTCGCTGGTCTGCCGCTAGAACGATGGAAAATAAAGCCATCAAGCACGAGCAATCCGGACCTGTTTATCCGACCACAGGCTATGGTCCTTATGCGAGTTTTTGGGGTTTGATCTTCGGAGTGATTTCGATCTTCGTGTTACCGGATATCCTGCCAGTCGATTTGCGCTGGATCCTGGGAGGCACATTCTTGAGTGTTTATCTCATTTATATTTATATCCTACCCAGGCTGATCTGATCGAACAGATGCAGCCTCTTGATCCGGTTGAATTATTTAATCGAAATCGTTGGCCTTGTATATTGACAAACATCTCTGGCAGGTTTAAACTTTCAGCATGGCAGAACAAAGCTATAACCCTTGCATGATGGCCAGATACCAAACTGCCTGGGGTGCGATGTAGGTGACTTTAACCTGATCGCCTCAGGCTGTCCGCACGTGGACGGCCTTTTTATTTATCACCAAGTTAATTGAATTTCAAACTTTGATAAAAGAGTTGATCATTCGATGCCGGACAATATCCTGATCGCCATCGCCTGGCCTTACGCGAATGCCGATATCCATGTCGGAAACATCACCGGTTCGCATTTACCCGGTGATATCGTTGCGCGCTACCACCGCCTGAAGGGGAATAATGTACTCATGGTCAGCGGGACGGATTCGCACGGTACTCCCGTCGTTCTGGCAGCGGATAAGGAAAATAAATCCGTAGAGGCAGTTTACAAGAAGTATCATGACGGATTTCTCGAGTTCTTCGAAAAAGCCGGCATCAGTTTTGACCTTTTCACGACCACCCACACGGATAACCATTTCAAAGTATCCCAGTCCATTTTCCTTGCATTGTTACAAAACGGCTACCTCTTCACCCGGTTCAGCAAACAATGGTATTCGCCGGGATCTGAAAAATTCCTGCCTGACCGATACGTGGAAGGCACCTGTTACATCTGCGGTTATGAGGGGGCGCGTTCAGATCAATGTGACAACTGCGGAAATGTACTCGACCCTGAAAAACTCCTGAAGCCGCGAGCCCGTACCGGTGCAGGCGACCTCGAACTGCGTGATACGGAACACTATTACCTCGATCTCTCCAAACTCGAACCCGAAGTAAAGGCGTTCTTGCGTGAACGCAGCGGACACATGCGGGACACAGTCCTTGGAGAATCCCTGGGCAAGGTTGAAGCCGAAGGTTTAAAGCCCCGCCCAATTACGCGCGACCTGGACTGGGGAATTCCTGTTCCGGTCCAGGGATGGGAGGGCAAATGCCTGTATGTTTGGTTCGAGGCTGTGATCGGCTATCTCTCCGCAGCCATTGAATGGAGCCGGCTGGATGGTCAAGGCGAGTCCTGGAAGAAGTGGTGGGCTGATACTGCTGCCAAACATTATTATTTCCAGGGAAAAGACAATATCTTTTTTCACACATCGCTTTGGCCGGCTGAACTCATGGGTGTGGGTGAAAAATTTGGTGAAATCTTTTCCGGTGAACTTTATAAACTCACCCTACCCTACGACGTGCCCGCCAACCAGTTCATGAACCTCGAGAGCCAGAAGATCAGCGGTTCCAGAAATTGGGGAGTCTGGGGTCTGGATGCACTCCAACGCTATGACCCAGATGCGCTGCGTTATTACCTCACCATCAACATGCCAGAAATGAAGGACAGCAACTGGGATTGGTCTGAATTCGTGGCGCGCAATAATAATGAGCTGGTGGCGACGTGGGGCAACCTGGCCAACCGGGTTCTGGCTTTTTGCTACAAGAATTGGGATGGACATATTCCGGAAATAGAATTGAATGCCCTTCGCCCCTCAGATATCAGCCTGCTTCAATATATTGATGGCGGGTTCGAATCGGTCGGAAAGGAACTGGAAGCCGTGCATTTGAGGGCAGCGTTACAGGAGGCTCTCCGGCTTGCCAGCATCGTAAACCAGTACCTGGATCAGACCGCACCCTGGTCGGCTCTCAAGCGGAACAAGGACCAGGCTGCACTAACCGTATTCACGGCTCTCAAAGCCATTGATTCGTTGAAAATCCTGTTTGCACCATTCCTGCCATTCAGCTCGGAAAAGTTGCATCGATTTTTTAACTACCAGGAACCATTATTCGGCGAACAGTACACCCAGGAGGTGAACGATACGCTCGGTTCGCATCGCGTGCTGCGCTACCGCCTGCATCCGCGAGGTGTGGAAAAACTCTGGCAGCCCAGCAATATTCGACCCGGAGTCAGGTTGAACACGCCGGATCCGCTGTTCAAGAAACTAGACGAGAGCACAGCTGAGATGGAGCGTGGTAGACTGGGCAGCTAAATGCCACTCGATTAAGCGAACGTTCTGGAAAGAAATTTTTATGTTTAACGGTAGAACATGATGGCTCCACTAACTCAGAGAGGATACTTTCTCCTCACAGATCTTTCTGGTTACACCTCCTTCGTCGCCGAATCCGAGCTCGAGCACGCACACGATATTCTGAGTGATCTCCTCCGAACCATATGTGAATCCATCCAGCAGCACCTTACGATCCACAAACTCGAAGGCGATGCGGTATTCGCATACACGCCGGAAGCCAGGTTGCAGCGAGGCGAAACACTATTAGAATTGATCGAATCGACCTATCTTGCTTTTCGTGATCGCAGGACATCCATCCTGCGTGGGACAACCTGCACATGCAAAGCCTGTTCAAACATCCCCTCCTTGGATTTAAAGTTCATTTTGCATTTTGGTGAATACATTCTTCAAGACGTGGCAAATATTAGGGAAATGGTGGGTTCGGATGTCAACCTCGTCCACAGGCTCAGTAAGAACCACACGACCGAAGCTACTGGGTGGAAAGCCTATGTTCTGCTCACTGCCAAATGCCTTGAAAAATTGAAATTGGATCTTAAAAACACCTTCAAATTAACGGAGAAATACGAACACCTGGGTGAACTACAGACATTCAGCCTCAATCTACACCAGAGATATGACGAACTGATGGCCGAACGACGGTTCAGCATTAATGAAAAGGATGCTGACCTGGTTCTGCAAGTGGATTTTCCCACACCTCGGCCCACAACCTGGGAATGGTTGGAAGAACCGACCAGGAGAAACTTGTGGGGAGGTGACGTTAATTGGTCCACTGGCGAACGTATGATGGGAAGGACAGCGAAGGGCTCGAAAAATCATTGCGCCCATGGAAAAGGAACCAGCACGGAGGTCATCCTGGACTGGAGACCGTTCGAATACGCCACACAAGAGTTGCATCAGAACGGAAAAAAGGTGTTTACGGAGACCGTCCGGCTGGAAGCCACACCAGATGGAAAGACGCACGTTTTAGACATCATCCGGGCGAATTTACCGGGCCCTCGATTCCTTCGTAAAATCCTTGCACGGTTCTTTTTTATTACTTTATATAAAATGGATAAATTGCTTTTAAAAGCTGCCAGGCTTGCTGGAGAGGAAGATTCACAAACCAGCGATGAGGCTATATAAATTCTCCGACGGTGCCTGATGTTGATTCATTCGATTATTTTGGAACAAATTGATATCGGTGGGAG
>MGNL01000026.1 GCA_001796785.1 Chloroflexi bacterium RBG_16_51_16
GGCGAAGCAGAAATTTGATCGAACCAAGCCGCATTTGAACGTGGGGACGATGGGACACATCGACCACGGGAAGACGACGCTGACGGCAGCGATCACGAAGGTGTCCCAGCTGCTGGGGAAGGCAGAATACCGGGCCTACGATTCGATCGACAATGCGCCGGAGGAGAAAGCCCGCGGGATCACGATCAACATAGCGCACGTGGAATACGAGACGGACAAGCGGCACTATGCGCACGTGGACATGCCGGGTCACCGGGACTACATCAAGAACATGATCACGGGCGCGGCGCAGGTGGACGGGGCGATCCTGGTGGTGGCGGCGCCGGACGGGCCGATGCCGCAGACGCGGGAGCACGTGCTGCTGGCGCGCCAGGTGGAGGTGCCGTCGATCGTGGTGTTCTTGAACAAGATCGATCAGATGAACGACCCGGAGCTGCTGGAGCTGGTGGAGTTGGAGCTGCGGGAGTTGTTGACCAGCTACGGGTTTCCGGGGGACACGACGCCGATCGTGCGGGGGAGTGCGTTGAAGGCGCTGGAGAGCACGAGCAAGGATCCGAATGCGCCGGAGTACGAGTGCATCCGGGAGTTGCTGCGGGTGATCGACGAGTACATCCCGGAGCCGAAGCGGGAGACGGAGAAGCCGTTCATGATGTCGATCGAGGACGTGTTCTCGATCAAGGGTCGCGGCACGGTGGTGACGGGGCGGGTGGAAAGAGGCAAGGCGAAGAAGGGGGATGAGGTCGCGATCATCGGATTGCGGGATACCCGGAATTCAGTCATCACCGGGACAGAGATGTTTCACAAGGAATTGGACGAGGTGGTAGCCGGAGACAATGCGGGGATCCTGCTGAGGGGCATCGAGCGGGAGGACGTGGAGCGGGGGCAGGTGATCGCCAAGCCGGGTTCGATCACACCGCACAAGAAGTTCCTGGCGGAGGTGTACGTGCTGAAGAAGGAGGAGGGTGGGCGGCACAAGGCGTTCTTCAGCGGGTACCGGCCGCAGTTCTACATCCGCACGATGGATGTGACCGGCGACATCACCCTGCCGGAAGGGGTGGAGATGGTGATGCCGGGTGACAGTGTGAACCTGACCGTGGCGTTGATCGTGCCGGTGGCGCTGGAACAGGGCTCGCGTTTCGCCATCCGGGAAGGCGGCCTGACCGTCGGCGCCGGGGCCGTGACCAAGATCCTGGAATAGGAGCGAGATGGCAAAACAAAAGATACGCATTCGCCTTAAGGCATACGATCATCGAGTACTCGACCAGTCTGCAAAAAGAATCGTTGAAACAGCCGAGCGTACCGGGGCACATGTCGTTGGCCCGGTACCCTTGCCAACAAAGATTGAACGGTTTACAATACGGCGCTCGACTTTCATTGATAAAGACTCTCATGAGCACTTTGAAATCCGAACACACAATCGCTTGATCGATGTTCTAGATCCTGATTCAAAGACCATTGACCTTTTGATGAGGTTGAACCTCCCGGCGGGTGTGGATATCGAGATCAAAATATAGTCCAAATATTCAAAGTCTTTCACTCGGTGAAGAACAAGGTTTTAGGTGGTTTAAGACCGCTGGATAAAGGACAAGCGTCTCACTGAGAGACAGAGCAAGAGCTGGCGCGAGCGTGATCGAACTCAATCAAATCGCTTCCCGCTCCAGTTGACCGCTCTGCACGGAGATGATGCAGCCTAAGCCCAGGCTGGCAGTCTCGTCAATATAAACAGGAGAATATGAGCATGATTAAAGGGCTTATTGGAAAGAAGATCGGCATGACCCAGATCTTCGATGACCAAGGTGTTGCTTATCCGGTGACACTCATCGAAGCTGGGCCATGTTACATTACACAGATCCGTCGCGTGGATCGCGATGGATACGGCGCCGTTCAGCTCGGCTTTGGTGAAGTAAATCCCAAGCGTCTCACGGGCGGTCAATTGGGGCATCTGAAAGCCAACCAACTACCGGCATTGCGTTTCCTCAGGGAATTTGCTGTGAAGGAAAATGATTTGAAGATCGGTGACAAGGTCACCGTAGCGGAAGCCTTCGCCCAGGGAGACCGCGTGGACGTGATCGGCATAAGTAAGGGAAAAGGTTTTGCCGGTGCAGTTAAGCGCTATCACTTCCACGGTATGAATGCCACTCACGGCACATCAGACCGAAACCGTGCTCCCGGTTCACGGAGTTCCGGAACGACACCAGGCAGGGTATACAAGGGATCCCGCGGGCCCGGCCACATGGGTATGGACAGGATTACCGCCCAGAATTTAAAAGTGGTTCTAGTGGATGCAGAGCACAACCTTCTGGCAGTCAATGGCTCTGTTCCGGGTTCAAGAGGCAGCCTCATCATGATCAAGGAAGCGCGCAAGCAATAGGCGCTGCGGAATCAGGACATGAACATGAAAGCAGACGTGTTGGATGGAAAAGGCAATAAATTGCGTGAAGTGGACCTGCCTGCGAAAATATTCGCGGTAGAAGTAAACCGCGATTTAATGCACCAGGCTTACGTTCGCCAGTTGTCAAATGCACGGTTGGGAACTCATGATACGAAAGTAAGAAGTGAGGTCTCTGGAGGCGGGCGAAAACCGTGGAAACAAAAAGGGACCGGGCGGGCACGCCAGGGATCCATAAGGGCAGCGCAATGGGTCGGCGGTGGACGAATCCACACTCCGCATCCCCGCAGCTATGAATTGAAAATGCCAAAAAAAATGAGGCAGGCTGCCTTGCGGTCGGCTCTCTCGGCAAAGGCTGCGGATAAAGGCATCGTAATAGTGGAAGAATTGGAGTTCAAACAACCAAAGACCCGCCAAATGATTGAGACACTAAACAACCTGGTGGGCGATTCTTCCGTTCTCGTTTTAATGCCTGCCCGGAATAAATCGTATGAAACCGCCCTAAGGTCGGCTCATAATATTAAGAGCGCCAAAATCTTATTAGCCGGTTACTTGAACGTGCGTGATCTGCTTGGATATGAAAAGATCATTCTGCCTTTGAAAACTCTGGACGCTATAACGACGCACCTTGGATAAGGTCTGATATGAGCACTATTTATGATGTATTGCTGACTCCGCTGATAACTGAAAAATCCAGTTATCAATCCGGAAAACTGCGCCAATATACCTTCAAGGTGGCTCGGGACGCAACCCGGGGAATGGTCAAGGATGCGATCGAGACGCTCTTCGATACCGATGTAGACCGAGTGAATATCCTCAATGCTCCAGCTAAAAGAGGTAGACGGGCGCGTTCCAGGCGGTTACTTGTCCGCAGACCCGCTTATAAGAAGGCGATTGTTACCCTGTCAGAGGGCAGTAAACCGCTTGAAATATTCGAAGGTGTGAAATAATGGCTGTTAAAAAATACAAACCAACGACCTCCGGCCAGCGCGGTATGACCGGTTATACCTTCGAGGAAATCACCAAGAGTGAGCCTGAACGATCGCTCATCCTTCCAAAATCGCAGCATGGGGGTCGGAATTCCTACGGCCGCGTAACAACCCGCCATCGTGGAGGCGGTCACCGACGCTATATCCGGATCGTTGATTTCAAGCGGGACAAGCGCGAGATTGGTGCTACCGTTGCTGCGATAGAGTATGACCCAAACCGAACTGCCCGGCTAGCGCTGCTGCACTATGGTGATGGTGAAAAACGTTATATCCTGGCGCCTGCAGACCTCAAGGTAGGCGATATGGTACTGGCCGGGCCGAACGCAGAAATCCGGTCAGGCAACTGCCTTCCAATCAGCAATATTCCAATCGGTACGTTGATCCATAACATAGAAGTCAAACAAGGCAAAGGCGGCCAACTCGTCCGTTCGGCAGGAGGCGCGGCTCAGCTTCTGGCGAAGGAAGGTGATTTTGCGCAGATCCGTATGCCTTCCGGTGAAGTCCGTTTGATCCAACAAGTATGCTACGCAACAATTGGACAGGTAGGCAATCTGGATCATTCCAACATCAAACTTGGGAAAGCCGGACGGAAACGACATAAAGGAATCCGTCCAACGGTGCGCGGTTCTGCCATGTCGCCGCGTGACCACCCCCATGGTGGTGGTGAAGGTCGACAGCCCATAGGTTTGCCAGGACCAAAAAGTCCATGGGGTAAACCAACCCTGGGATATCGCACCCGCCGCAACAAAAAAACCAGTCGATACATCCTTCGCCGGAGAAGTAAAACGAATCGGTAAAAACTGACCACACTAGGAAATAAAGGAAGAAATCATGTCACGTTCATTGAAAAAAGGACCTTATATAGCACCAAAATTATTAGTGCGGATTGAGGCGATGAATCAAAAAAATGAGAAAAAGGTCATCCGGACTTGGAGCCGGGCTTCCGTTATTTTTCCTCAAATGGTCGGACATACCATTGGAGTACATGACGGACGCAGGCATGTCCCTATTTACGTTACAGAAAACATGGTCGGACATAAACTTGGTGAATTTGCTCCAACACGCACCTTTCGCGGTCACCAATCTGCTGAAAAGGCGGCCGCAGCTGCAGCCGCCGCTGCAACCACGGGTGGTACCTCAGGCACTCCATCAGCAAGCACCTCGACGAGCGGCGGATCGTAAGGACGGCTTATCATGCCAGATATTCACGCTAAAACGCGCTTCTCACCCATCTCAGCCCAAAAGGTGCGTTTGGTCATCGATATGATCCGTGGCAAGAATGCGAATGATGCACTCGAAATTCTGAGGATGGTCAATATGCGGGGAGCACACCCGGTCCGTAAACTTGTAGCATCCGCGGTTGCCAACGCGGAAGAGAATTTCGGTGTCAGTCGTGACAACCTGTATGTCGCCACGATTTTTGCAGATGAAGCTCCAACGCGGAAATGGCGCCGATTTGGTGCCCGTGGCCGGTTCAAACCCATTTTGCGGCGAACTTCACACCTGACTGTGATCCTGCGCGAGCGCGGAGCCTAAATTAAGGAGTAATCATGGGTCGAAAAGTACATCCCATTGGTATGCGCCTTGGAATCAATCAACCCTGGCAGGGACGGTGGTTTGCCGAAGGCAGCACTTATCGAAAACAATTGCACCAGGATTTTTCCATTCGAAACCTTTTACTGGGTGACGCATCTAAAGGTGGTGCGGCAGCCAATGCGATGGTTCGCACCTTGCGGAAGACTCTACCCGAACCCGTGTTGAATGGTAAAGCGGGGATCTCCAGGGTCGATGTTGAACGCACCCCTGGGAAAATTCGGATCGCCATTTACACCGCCAAACCAGGTATTTTAATCGGCCGCAAAGGTGAAGGCGTAAAGAAGATCCGCCAGGCAATGGAAACCTTGATCGGGAAGAAGACAGAGTTGGATATTAAAGAAATTGCCTCACCCGATACGGATGCCATGTTGGTTGCACGCAATATTGCAGACCAGCTTGAGCGAAGGATCGCTTATCGGAGGGCAATGAAACGGGCCATCCAGCAAGCGATGCGGCAAGGCGCGCTCGGCATAAAGATCGCAGTGGGAGGTCGTCTGGGTGGCGCGGAAATGGCAAGGGATGTCTGGTTGAGGGATGGCCGGGTGCCCCTTCAAACCTTGCGCGCAAATGTTGATTTCGCAGTGACCCAGGCGACGACGACCTTCGGTCAGATCGGTGTCAAAGTATGGGTTTATAAAGGCGAAGCCACGCCTGAGGTGGAAGAGAAAGTGGAATCCACGGAAGGCGTATACGTAAGCGAATAGGATGTTTGGAGAGCTTTCATGTTGATGCCAAAACGAGTCAAATGGCGAAAACAAATGCGCGGCCGGATGCGCGGCAAGGCGCTGCGCGGTGCAGAAGTCTCCTTTGGGGAGTACGGTTTACAGGCACTGGAACCCGGCTGGATCACCGCGCGACAAATTGAGGCTGCACGCCGCACGATTGTACGTGGGATGAAGCGCCGTGGAAAAATCTGGATCCGCATTTTCCCGGCCAAGCCCTACACTCATAAACCGCCTGAGACTCGCATGGGTTCTGGAAAAGGGAATGTGGAATATTACGTGGCTGTGGTCAGACCTGGACGGATCATGTTCGAGGTCGGCGGTCTGCCGGAGGAAATCGCATTGGCAGCTCTGGAGAGCGCGCGCTACAAGTTTTCCATCAAGACCAAGGTTGTCGCACGTGAACAGGCAGGTGAGTAATCATGAAAGCCATGAAGGTTCAAGACATACGCAAGCTATCCGTGGAGGAGATGAAAGCCAAGATCTCCGATTCGCGCGAGGAATTAATGAAATTAAGATTTCAACAGGTTACGGGTCAATTAACAGATCCCAGCCGCCTGAGAATCCTGGGGCGGGATATCGCACGGCTGGAAACCATTCTGCGCGAAAGCCTGCGAACAGAAACTAAGGGTGCTGCATGAACAATCGAAGACGGATGACGGGAGTGGTCACCAGCAACAGGATGACCAAAACGGTGGTTGTGGAAATCACTCAAAAATATCGACACCCGTTGTACAAGAAGGTCGTCCAATCGAGCCGGCGTGTCAAGGCACATGACGAAATTGGCTGCATGATTGGCGACGAGGTGCTGATTGTGGAATCCAAACCGCTTTCACGCGATAAACGCTGGGTGGTTGAATCGGTCCTCAAAAAGGAAACCCGCACGACTGATCAAGGTGTTGGAGAGTAACCCATGATCCAGCATGAATCCCGTCTTTTGGTTGCCGATAACACAGGCGCCCGAGAACTTCTGGTCATCCATGTTCTGGGAGGATCCAGGCGAAGATATGGAAATATTGGTGATATTGTCGTTGCCACAGTGAAATCCGCTGCGGCACAAGCCGGAGTTAAGAAGAGCGAGATTGTCAAGGCCGTGATCGTACGTTGCAACAAGGAATGGCGGCGGGAAGATGGATCCTATATCCGATTCGATGACAATGCAGCAGTGTTATTGGATGCGGACGGTGAAAATCCGCGCGGCACTCGAATTTTTGGACCGGTTGCACGTGAACTGCGCGAAATGGGATATATGAAGATCGTATCGTTGGCTCCGGAAGTCCTGTGATCAGGTCAGGAGATAAGGAATGAAAGTAAAGATACGTAAAGGCGATACTGTAGAAATCATCAGCGGGCGGCTGGAAGACAAGGGTAAACGCGGTGAGGTGATTAATGTCCTGTTGGATGACCGCAGGCTGGTCGTTCAGGGAGCTAATATTCGCACCAAACATCAACGCCAAGTGCAGACGCAGGCTGGCCGGCAATTGAAGCCAGGTCGGATTCAATTCGAAGCTTCCATCGACATTTCCAATGTCATGCTTGTATGCCCCAAATGCGGACAACCAGCAAGGGTCGGCATTCAGCGGGATGAAGACGGTGCACACCGGGTTTGCAAGAATTGTGAAGCTGTGATCGATTAAGTATTGGAGTTTTCAGGATGAATAGAATGCAGGAACGGTACCGAAAGGAAGTTGCTCCGGCTTTGTTCAAAGCCTTCGGCATGAAAAATGTCATGCAGGTACCTTCAATAGAAAAGATCGTGGTCAATATCGGTATAGGCGAAGCCCTGGATAATCCGAAGGCATTGGAATCCGCCACCTCCGATTTGATGCAGATCACAGGACAGAAACCCGTCCAGACCAAGGCGCGCAAGAGCATCGCCAACTTCAAGCTGCGCGAAGGCCGCCTCATTGGCGCGAAAGTGACCCTGCGCGGAGACAGGATGTGGGCTTTCCTTGATCGGTTGCTGAACATCGCACTACCGCGCGTCCGGGACTTCCGGGGGGTATCCGCCAATGCATTCGATGGACGCGGCAACTATACCCTTGGTTTGAAGGATCAGCTGGTCTTTCCGGAGATCGATTATGACAAGATCGATAAAATGCGAGGCATGGAAATCACCATCGTGACCTCTGCCCGGGATGATGAGCGGGCTCATGCCCTCTTGCAGCTGCTTGGTATGCCGTTTGGTAAGAAGGAAGCATAACTCATGGCAAAGAAATGCATGCAATTTCGTGAATTACGCCGCCGCTATCCAGTCCAGGTCCGTAATCGCTGCCAACGCTGCGGTCGACCCCGCGGCTATATCCGCAGGTTTGGTCTGTGCCGGATCTGCTTCCGCGAGCTGGCTTTGACAGGAAAAATCCCAGGCGTCGTAAAGGCGTCCTGGTAACAGGCGAGGTGCGATTATGACTTTTACCGATCCTATTGCTGATATGCTCACCCGCATCCGGAATGCGGTGTTGGCAGGACACGCCCAGGTGGCCATGCCAAGCTCAAAAATTAAATCCGAAATAGCTAAGATCCTTCGGGAAGAAGGTTTCCTTGAAGAATTTGAATTGGCGAATGGTGATCAAGATGGCCAGAAAGTCCTGCGCTTGAAAATCAAATATGTAGGTGACCGAAGGGAAAGGCGGGCTGTCATTTCTGGTATTCAACGGATTAGCAGTCCGGGCCGCAGAATCTATACAAAGAAATCCGACATACCCTGGGTGCTCTCTGGAATAGGTGTCGCCATTCTTTCCACTCCTAAAGGAGTGATGACCGGTAGCCGGGCTCGTCAGTTAGGCGTCGGCGGCGAGATTTTGTGCAAGGTTTGGTAGGAGGCTCGCGTGTCTCGTATTGGAAGATTGCCAGTGGAAATCCCCGCCGGAGTGCAGGTCGATTTGAATGGGTCGAA
>MGNL01000027.1:0-17234 GCA_001796785.1 Chloroflexi bacterium RBG_16_51_16
CGTCGTCTTCCCGTGGTCGATGTGTCCCATCGTCCCCACGTTCAAATGCGGCTTGGTTCGATCAAATTTCTGCTTCGCCATCTCTCGTACTCCTTTTTATATAGAAGAAAACTTTTTCAGCAGCTTGAGCCCACGATGGGATTTGAACCCATGACCTCACCCTTACCAAGGGTGTGCTCTGCCAACTGAGCTACGTGGGCGGGTGGTGCTGCCCTCGAAGCGCCGCCACGACGGCTGTGCTCCAGGAGTGGGCGGTGAAGGATTCGAACCTCCGAAGTCTTCTGACAACTGATTTACAGTCAGTCCCCTTTGGCCACTTGGGTAACCGCCCGGTTGTTCCAGCTCCAGCGACTGTTCGGAATCCGTCGTTAAATTTCACCGGTCGGAACAGGCCGCCCTCGCCATTAATCTGCTGGTCACTTAATCCTTTGACCAAAAGACTAACTGACCAGGGGACTAACTGACTCACTCGTGGAGCCGACGACGAGAATCGAACTCGTAACCGCCCGCTTACAAGGCGGGTGCTCTGCCGATTGAGCTACGTCGGCGCGGCTCATTTTAAGCAGGCGGATTATACCAAAGGGAGTATGCACCTGCAAGGCTGGGCAATTAAATAGCTCCCGCGCAGCAGGAGCACTTTCAAAAGTTTATCAGCATTCAGGGTACCCGTCAAGCACGGATGCGGAAACCTTCGCACTTCGATCACCGCTTGACAATCAAGGAACATTCCATTATTATTTAGAACATATGTTCTTATTGATTCCCATGCTAAAAAAGCGGGTTGAATCAACGGTGGGATGGACGACCGGAGATTTTTTCGTCTTTACCGGGTAATCAATAATTAAGGAAAGGAGTCACTACCATGAATACAGGAATGCTTTGGTTTGATAACGATCCCTCGGTAACCCTGCCGGTCAAGATCCGCAAGGCAGCAGCTTACTATCAACAGAAATTCGGCCGCTCACCGGATCTCTGCCTGGTTCATCCCGGCTTGATCGGGAAAAGCGGAGTGAGCTTGATGCTGGAAAAAATAACCGTCCGGGCTTATCGACCTGTGCTGCCGGGTCACTTTTGGATCGGCATGCAGGACCAGAACTAACTCATTCCACGGAACAAGTATTCCAGCGCATGGATTGGTGACCTTAAGAAAAACGGATTTCCGGGATGCTCTTGAATCCTCCCCCTCTCAGTATTCTTCAGGCGATCGCAAATACAACTGCGATCGCGTGTTCGTGGGTATGGCTTAGGCTTAACGACCAGGTCGTCAGGCCAAGCTTATTTGACATCGCCTGTGCGGCACCGCGCAAGATCAATCTCGGGGCATGGATTTCGTTGCCAAGGATTTCGATCTCCTGCCAGCTGACATCCCCGATCCCGCAGCCCAATGCCTTGGCAGTGGCTTCCTTGGCAGCATAACGCGCCGCGAGCGACTCCACCCGCCCGGCGCAGGCTTTCAATTCCGCTCCGGTAAATATCCGATTTAAGAACTGATCCCCATGGCGCGCGATTGCTTCGCGCACCCTTTCAATTTCGATCAGATCGACACCGGAGGCGATCATTTCGTAGAAGAAGCCTGCTTGCGGGTTGAAATCATTGGTCCAAATTTATCAGGTAGGTATCACCAGGTCTTTTTACAAATCCTCTTTGGCAAGCCGCAGAGTATCCTCAAGGACCCGCTACAGCTATCGCCAATTTGTCTGGTGAGATATATTTCTTCGCCACCTTGAGGATCTCGTCCCGGTTAACCGATTTAACCAGGTCGGCATATCTGCGATAATAATCCAGGCCAAGGTCGTACCGCTCAATATTGATCAAGGCACCTGCGACACCACCGTTCGATTCAAGGGAGAGTGGCAACCGGCCTATGTAATTCGCCTGGTTATCCGCCAGTTCCTCTGCAGTGACACCCCGTTTAACAAATCGATCAAGCTCCTTCACAATGAGGTCGGTCGCCTTTTTTACGTTGGTGGGATTCACACCGGCATTCACCTCCCACGCGCCGGGTCCGATTCCCGGGCTTAAACTTGAGTGGGCATAGTACGCCAACCCGGATTTCTCCCGTACGACATCCCCGATACGGCCCATCAATCCAAATTGACCCAGGATCGAATTCCCCAATGAGGTAGCCATGTATTCCGGGTCCTTGCGTTTCGGACCCACCACCCCGATCACCAGGTCGGATTGCGACTTACCCGCGATCTTGTAGTGTTCTTGTACGGTTTTGGTTAAAGGTTTATGCGAAGGCAATCCTGGTGGTTCTTGCTGATCAGCGGATTTCCATGCACCCAGGGTTCGTTCGACCTCCGCCACGACTTTTGCAGGTTCCACAGCGCCGACAACCGCGATCACCATCCCCTTTGTCCCATAATATCTTCGGTGGAAATCTACCAGGTCATCCCGTGTGATCGCCTGGATGGTTTCGGGATAACCGTCCCCGGGTCTGGCATAGGGATGTCCGTCAAATATAATTTTATCGAACGTCAGGGAGGCCATATCCCCGGTATCCTGAGCCCGGATCGCAAGCCCGGTCAGCAGCTGGGCGCGTAACTTCTCAACTTCCGTATCCGGAAAGGTTGGATACTGAAGGATCTCGGCTAACAGCTCCAGAACCAACCCCAGGTCTTCAACAAGACAGCGACCACCATAACTGGTGGTGTGCGTAAGCGAATCAAATCCGATGCTCGCGCCGACTGATTCAAGTTCATTATAGATGGCATCAAAACTTCGTTTATGCGTGCCGCGCATCAACGCTGCCGCTGTGAAATCAGATAATCCCAACTTTTCATCAGGATCGGTCAAACTTCCCGCGAATAAATAACCATTCACGCTTACCGAGGGGCTGTCGAAGTTAGGGCGGGTGAGGACGATCACTCCATTGGACAGCACTTCACGGTGGATATCATCCGGCCCTGGCAGTGAGTTCTTCCGTGCCTTCGCGTTGGATGGAGGAGAAGCTGATTTTTGCCGGGCAGTCATTTAGTTCGTTTTCCCTTCGGGCAAATAAATTCCAACGACGCGGCTGGAGGATTGAAAGTATTGCCGGGCGACGCGCTGGACATCCCTGGTGGTCACCTTCGCAAGGTTTCTTAGAAACGATTGAAACCAATGGTAATTTGCGAACATTTCTGCGTAACCGAGCCAAAATCCCTGATTGGTGATATTTTCGCTGCCGTAAGCAAAAATTGCCCGTGCTTGCTTGATAGCCCGCGCTACCTCCTGCTCGGAAACCAGCTCATCCTGTACTTTCTGGATTTCATTGTCCAGTGCGGCTAGCGTTTCTTCGGGTTTGCGATTTGGATGGACCGTGATCGTGAAACTGTACAGGTATGGGTCAACCGTCGCGGCGGCGCCTCCGGAAATGCTGACCGCATATTCCTGGTCGACGAGGGCGCGGTATAAGCGCGAGGTTTTGTTTGAAATTCCCCCACCAAACATATTCAGATTACTTGGTCCCGCTAACAGAGAATCCAGGACGAATAAATGAAAGAAATCCGGATGGGAAGCAGGAGGAACGCGATAGACGACCTCCAGGAAGGTTGTTTCTCCCGGTCCTTCAACGGTCAGGCGGATCTCACCGTTCTGTTCCGGTTCAACCCGGGTCAGTCGTTTTGGAGTATCGCCGGCAGGGATCCGTCCGAACAACCCGCGGACCCGTTTGAGCATGCTCGCGGTTTCGAAATCGCCAGCCACCGCCAGAACTGCATTGTTGGGCACATAATAAGACCGGTAATGGTTATAAAGGTCCGAGCGATCCATACTGCGCAGATCAGCCATGTCCCCGATGACTTCATGATGGTAGGGATGCACCCTGAACGCCGCCTGCTGTACCGCTTCACTCAACTTGAAAAGCGGTTCGTTCTCATGTCCTTCCCGCTCGGAAATAATCACAGTGCGCTCTGAGTTGACCTCTTTTTCGTTGAACGCACTGTTCATCATACGGTCGGATTCGAGCCTCAGCGCCAGGTCGATCTTATCCGCGGGCATCGTCTCGTAATAGGTTGTCCAATCCAGGTAGGTGAATGCATTCCAGGTGCCGCCGTCCCGGGAAATCGACTTATCCAGGATGCTGGCGGGAAATTTCTTCGTACCCTTGAATTGCATATGCTCGGTCCAATGTGAAATACCCGTTTTACCGGTCACCTCGTCCCGCGAGCCAACCCGATACCAAATCCAGGAAGAGATCAACGGCGCGGTATGTATTTCCTTCAGCATTACCTTCAAGCCATTGGAGAGAGTCGTTTCTTTAAATCCCTTGATCATAAGGAATGAATTATAGGTGATAAGGGGTAAAGGTACAATGATCCAGGTGGAATTTCATTAGGTGATGAACAAGGAAGGATTCTGATGATTACAGGAACGCGTGCCTTCGAGGTTTCACTTGATCATTTCCCAGCCTCTCTTGGAAAACAATTCCCAATCCATGAATATTAACATAGTTATTCGACCCATTTTCTTTGTAATCGAAGTGATGAAATACACTGGAATTTCAATCCATGAATTTCGTAAAATGGGTTTGTGTTCAAACTGAAATGCATTGTTCTTGTCCGCACAATGCTTTTCCTATATAATCACAGCGTTTTGTAGAGCATCAAGGAGGCTTCGTGTCGATACAAAATTCCTACTTTGTCGCTGTCGTCGGTGCCGGTCCGGCTGGCTTGTTCGGCGCACGTGAGTTGGCAGCCAGGGGTGCGCATGTAACCATCTTCAACCGCGATATCAAACCCGGGGGCTTAGCGGAATATGGGATTTACCCTTCCAAACATGTCATGAAAGAGGGATTGCGCAAGCAGTTCCGGAATGTGCTTGAAAATCCCTCAATTGATTACTACGGCAATATCAACATAGGTTCGGAGGCTGACCTGAGCCTGACCGACCTCCGCTCACTGGGTTATCAAGCTATCCTGGTGACCGCTGGTGCGCAGGGTACCAAATGGCTTGGCTTGCCAGGCGAAGACCTGGAAGGTGTATATCATGCCAAGGATGTTGTTTACTTCTACAACAACCTACCGCCCTTCAGCCAGCGCAAATTCCGATTCGGTAAACGCTGTGCCATTGTTGGTGCCGGTAATGTCATGGTGGACGTTGCGCGGTACCTCATCCGTCAGCAGAAAGTGAAAGAGGTCATCGCGGTTGTCCGCCGTGGTCCGGCAGAGGTCAAGTTCGATAAAAAAGAAATGGAATACGTGATCGGCAACCTGGATATCGAAGCTTTGGACGCAGAGATCGCGCGGGTGACCCCTGTGATGCAGGCCATCCAGCAGGATCCCCAGGCAGCCCGGGCTGTCATCCTCGAGGCCCTTCCTAAGGCTATTCCCGTTGTTTCGGATACCAAATTCCTCTTCAGGTTCCTGGCCTCTCCTACTCAAATGGTCGGTGAGAATGGTGCTCTGACAAAACTTGAGATCGAGGAAAATACCCTGGTGATGAAAGATGGCGAGACCAAAGCCAAAAGCACCGGCGATAAAACCACACTTGATGTAGAAACTGTCATTTTCGCAATTGGCGACAAAGTGGATGAAAATGTTGGCTTGCCGGTTGAATGGAATGAATTTGTTAAGAATCCCACCCCCAGATACCCTGTCGAAGGTCTCTCCTTTGAAGCTTATGACCCGCAAAAAAAACAACCTATACCAGACATCTTCGTTGGCGGCTGGTCCCGCAAGGCCAGTTCCGGTTTGGTTGGTTACGCCCGCAAGGATGGTACGAATGCATCCAAGGTTGTCTGGGATTACCTGCAAACCCTATCGCCTGCCAGCCTGGAACTTGACCGGATCACGACCAAAATGAAGGGCTTGAACAAACCCGTGGTGACCAAGGAAGACATCAGGAAACTTGAAGCGGTCGAGCAGGCTGAAGCCCAGAAACGCGGGCTGGAGGAATTCAAATTCGCTACCAACGAAGAAATGCTTCAAGCAATGGGATTGCTCGAAACCGTGTAGTCGACCGAACCGAAATTTCTCGCATTTTAGCAGCGGAGCATGCTCCGCTGCTGTCATTTATATTCTAATGTTGCCCACACGCAGACGCATCCGCAACAATGATGCTTGTGATCGCCGAGGCGGCTTCATAATAGTTGGTATCGTAAGCGGGGGCTAACAAACCATGCTCCGGATAATAGGTAAACTCATAACAAGCCCGTACTTGGAGCTTTTCATAAGCTTCGCGATCGACCGTAAAGTCGTACGCTTTGGGCGGTGCTGACGTTTCTACAAGATAACTGATGCAGGTATCACCATCGTTGCAGTTGGATTCAACGACTTGTTTGTCGTCAACCAACACGGTTACGGTCTTTACCTCGCCCTTGAATTCACGATAAGTCAGAAACGCCAGAACACCCGCGGTCAGGACCAGAAATCCGCCGGCTAATCCCAGGACAATTCGGGAAAGCGTGATTGGTTTTCTCCTCCCCCCTTCGCGTATAAAACTGGTAGCCAGGCCGAATATCCCAATTGCTAACATGATCAAAGCGGTTACGAATTGACCCATGAAAGCTTGCATTGGGCTGACCGAATAGATGACCGTACCCATAATCTCCTCCAGGTTTAATGATTGCCCATTTTACCCAGATAATTCGGATTAACCATCACCCAGGTTTGCTAACCGTGAAAAAGTTTACAATGGGAAGGATCCTAGCCCATGAAACGCGAACTGATTTTCCGTAAACCTTACATGAACTCCGCGGGCATGCTGGGATTTTCACCGGACCCCCAACTAGAAATCCCTTGGGATAGTTTCGGTGCTTTCATGACAAATCCTGTTTCTCTTCGACCGCGTCAACCCGCATCCCAACCTGATTGTTATGAATATCCCGGAGGAGTTCTCCTGCATTCCGGCCTGCCCAACCCGGGATTTACACGTGTTGTCGAAAAGAATTCGGTTCGCTGGAATAAGTCTGCACTCCCCATAATCGTCCACCTTATGGCAGATCGCCCGGAAGAGACCCGGCTCATGGTGAGCGAACTCGAAGGAATGGAAAATATCCTGGCGGTCGAACTCGGTTTTGCGCCTTTGCTTGCCGATGATATTCTCATGCTCACCCTCGAATCGTGCAGAGGAGAAATGCCTTTGATATTCTCGCTGGCTTCCGACCAGGTTCTTTCTCTCGGTCCTCGATTGATCCAGGAGGGTGCGGCTGCGATCAGCCTCGCCGCGCCGCGCGGCGCTTTTCCAAGATCGGCCAGAACAACGGCGGTGGTTACTGGCGGTAGAGAATGGGTTTCTGGCAGGTTATATGGTCCGTCCCTCTATCCCCAGTCGTTACTGTTGATACAGCAGACAGCGAAACTTGGATTGCCAATCATCGGCTCCGGTGGGATTCTCGCAGGAAAAGATGCTGAGACCATGCTCGCTGGTGGTGCATTAGCCGTTCAACTGGATGTCATTCTTTGGAAACCGGGGCCGATTAATTAAAGTGGAACGCCTGATTTCTCACCCAATAATGATTTGAGCATTTCCTGATCGTGGATCTTAAAATAAAACGAGCCTCGTTTTTCAACGAGGCTCGTTTTCTGGTCAGCGAACGATTAAAGGATCGTTACGTTGGCAGCCTGCAAACCCTTGGGGCCGGTCTCGACGGTGAATTCCACCTTCTGACCTTCCTCCAGGTTGCGGAAGCCTTCGCCTTGGATGGCGGAGAAATGGACGAAAACGTCCGGGCCGCCCTCACGGGCGATAAAGCCATAGCCCTTCGCTCCGTTGAACCATTTGACCGTACCGACAACTCGATCAGACATTTTTTGCCTCCTAGCAAAAAGAAAAATATGGGTGACGCTTGTATGTCTTCTGCCGGGTGGTCAAACAAAAACGGCTCAAGATGCTGCTTTGAGCCGTCCACTCACTTCCGTAACGAAAACCTACTAGCATCCTACGGGCGATAATGTAACATACAACCCATGGATTGGCAAGATTTTTAAGATATGACTTTTATATGAAAAATATTTGGATTTAGTCGCTTGTAGTCGATCGGTCAACCGCGAATCCAATCGGGAATTATTGCCCAACCGAACCTCCCTTGATTCGGGCAACCCAAAACCTTTCCAGAGCCAGAATTCCAAAGAGTGTGAATGAAACATAGAGCTGGACGCCAACGGCTAGGGCATGCCGGGCGGGAGCCATGGCGTCCCCATGCCATGAAATGAATAAATGGGGAAGGATACTAAGGTTGATAAATATAAATCCCACCCATAACCTGTTATCTTTCCAATATTGCAGCCAGAATCCTGTCAACGCTGCAAGGGTTGTAAGGATCCAGATCCACAACGAAAAACACTCCGGGTAAAAGAGTTTGCCCAGGGCGACAGGCATCAGCGGATCAAAAGCCCTGGAAAAATAGCCGTCCACGCTGGAAAACGAGATCAGTTTATCGAAATTAACAAACACTTCACGGATACTGTTCACCGGTTGGCTGACCAGCCAGTGCATATAACACGACCGCCCCTTGTCCATCATCCAATGTCTGAACGATTCAAGCTCGGGGTCCTCGAATAACGCCCGTTCCTGGGCATTTGCAAATTGACCCGCCAGGTTGATCAATCTGGGTGAGACGGGCATGCCGCAGTCTTCGAAATAACGAAACGAGGATCCGTATGGCAGAATGCGCTGGCCGATCACATTTCCCAGGGGAAAAATCCAGCGATAGCCCATATTCGCGTTGATAGTACTTACCAGGAAAATTGCCGACAAACCGGTAATGATTACCAGGTTTTTCGATCCAATCAACTTAAAGAGGATCGGGATCGTTAATAACACTGAGAATATGAGTAACAACCAGGCGTTCGTATCCCGTGTAAAAGCCAGTAGGAATCCGGTTGCATGGATAAGGACAACTTTATAGGTCCACCAACCCTCGAGCAGCCATAAGTTGACCCCAATGAAGATTGCAAACAGCGACAGGGATAGGGATTCGCTCATCATGACGAAATCCCAACCTGAGATATGCCTGTCCAGACTTAACCCCAGCATCCACACGAAGGCCGCTATCTGAAGGAAAGGAAGTCGAATAAACCGCGAAACGATCCAGGCGAGGAATCCCCAGGCAAGGATCGAAATCCCAAGCTGCACGGCAGACGTTAGGCGTAGATCCTGCTTCGCGATTTTTAGCAATAAAGGAAATACCAGCGGCCGGGTGCCTGCCCAAAAATCCTGATCAAGCAGGGCTTCTCGAGATATCCGCAAGTAGGCATCCGTGTCCGCGAGGTCGCGAGGCCTGTTTATTGCGGGAATGGAGGAGTAAATTCGTCCGATTGCATACAGTACGAAGAGGAAGAAGAACACAACAAGGATCGTCCCACTCTTCATCTTTGGCATGCTTAATTTTCCAACCAGATCGTAAAAGGGCCGTCGTTATGGATCTCAACCAACATGTGTTCACCGAATTTGCCGGTCTGGGTCCGGATACCGCGTGAGCGTAAATCCTCAGCTAACTGGAGGACCATAGGCTCTGCCAATTCGGGTGCCGCGGCATCAATAAAAGATGGCCGGCGGCCTTTGCGGGTATCCGCGTATAACGTAAATTGGGATACCACGAGGGCTTCCCCATTTATTTCTATTATCGAACGGTTGGTTTTACCCTGCTCATCTTCAAATATTCGCAGGTTGGCGATTTTTTCAGCCAGCACGCCCGTCTCTTCCGGTTTGTCACCCTGACCGATGCCAAGCAGGATCACCATTCCATACCCGCATTCAGCAATGGTTTTTGTATCTACACTTACTCTGGCAGATTTTACTCTTTGTAATAAAGCCCGCATGGGAAGGATATACCGGCGCCATAGCTGCACCACAAGATTTATTCGAGCTATGGATGCAGTTTTCCGAATTTAATCAGGGTAACTGAACAGCTTCTCTCACTTCCTGCATGGTTTTCTGGGCGATCTTCCTGGCGCGGTTGGATCCATCTTGCAGGATTTCATCCACGAGACTTTTTTTAGAAGCAAGTTCTGATCGTTTTTCACGGAAGGGTTTAAGCTCTTGGTTGAGATTTTTTGCGTACAAGGTTTTACATTCGACACAGCCAATCCCTGCTCTGCGGCATTCTACATTGACCATATCGATATCAGCCTGGGGCGAAAATATCTTGTGCATCGTGAATACATTGCATATGTCGGGATTGCCTGGATCGGTGCGTTTGATCCGCGCCGGGTCTGTCACCATATCCAGGACTCGCGCCTTGGTTTCTTCTGCTGTAGCTGCCAACTCGATGTGGTTATTGAGACTCTTGCCCATTTTCTCCTTGCCGTCGATCCCAAGCACCTTCGGGATCACGGTGTTTTTCATTTGAGGCTCGATGAGCACTTTGGTGTTGAAGCGGTGGTTGAACGATCGGACGATCTCACGTGCGAATTCCAGGTGAGGTGCCTGGTCGATTCCGACGGGCACCACGTCCGCTTTGTAGAGCACGATGTCTGCGGTCATCAACACAGGATATCCAACCAGCCCATAATTCACATTCTCAGGCTGCATTCTGACTTTTTCTTTAAAGGTCGGCAGGTCGGTTAGTTTTCCCAGCGGAGTTACCATCGAAAGGATGGTGTGAAGTTCGGTGACTTCCGGAACGTGGGATTGGACGAAAACGATCGTCTCTTCGGGGTTAACACCCGCCGCGAGCCAATCCAGGACCATCTCATTGGTATTCTGCTTCAGGTTGAGCGTATCTTCAACGGTTGTTAAGGCGTGCAGATCGACGATGCAGTAGACACAATCATAGTCTTTCTGCAGGTCGACGTAATTCTTGATCGCACCCAGGTAATTACCCAGGTGCTGTCGACCGGTTGGTCTCGCTCCGGAAAAAACACGCCCTTTTTTCTTGTTCATTAATTATCCTTGGGGCTGCAGGCGTGGATCCTGCTTTCGGAGTTCATCCCTCGATCATCTTTTGGATCAAACCTGTTATTTCACCGGTTTCTGCGTGCCGGTGGGTTTGAAGTTTGGAATAGATCAATTTATCGTTCACGCTCACTTCGAACTTTCCGTTATCGGATGGCACCAGTATCAGAGATTCGATTAAATGCTCATACTGCTTCAGCAATTCATCCACCAGGCTCACGGCCCGGCCGGCATAGTGTCAGACTGCGCAGTACACGATCTCAATTTTAAGCATCGAAATCCTCCCAGGTTAAACTCAAGTGTTAGAAAATTATAACATGCGGGCTTGTTCCCTTGCCCCGTGACGGCTGAGGCACTATAATCAACACCGTATGAGATCAAGGAGCTCGTTCGAATGCCCATTTATACCTATCGTTGTGAATCCTGCGGAGTCCAGTTTGAACGTCATCAATCCTACAACGATGCCCCGCTGAAAATTTGCCCTGAATGCCGTAAGAAATCACTTATAAAAGTCATCGCACCTGTTGGAGTGGTATTCAAAGGCTCAGGTTTTTATTCTACCGACAATCGATCAGCGTCTGGATCCTCACCTCGCAAGGAGAAGAAGGAAGAGGAAAAGTCGGGTGAAACTGCCAAAACCGATGGGGAATCGAAGACGAACGCGGCGGTAAAGTCCGATACGGTGGAGTAACTGTCGCGCGTCATTAGGCGGGTAATATGGATAACCACCTAAAAGATCAAAATTAAACCCACAATCCTGTGGGTTTTTTTATTCCTTGAATTGGTATATGCGGAAATTCCCCCGCTGGGCAATAAAACTCAGCCCATTCTCCTCAGGATCGACATCACCGGAATAAATTGGCGGGAAGTAATCTCCACGATAGCCGGCGTTAGGTGAGATCACCAGGAATTTTATTCCTTGCGCCCGGCAGTCGGAGGCAAATGACTCCCAGGATTCGTTTTGGATGCGAGGGTATTCCCGGCTGTATCCCCAAACCCAGTAATAGAAAAATCCTTCGATCTGCCTGGGAAGATACGGGGGCTGATTAGGCAGGTAAAAATCCAGGCGGTCTGAGAATACCTGGGTTGGTGAGATCATACCCCTGCCTATCAGGGTTTGCTCAACGTTTAGAAATATTTTGTGTTCGGCGCGATTGCTTTTAATCAAATCCCAATCCGATTGGAACCAACCATATGCGGTAAAGGCACAGGCTGTCAGGATTCCGAACGCACTTACATTTCCAACCCATTTTTGATTTCCCGTCCCGTCCCTGATCTTAGCAAGGAAAAGGGAAAAGCTGATTCCTAACGGTGCAATGTATAAGGCGATCGTTGTTAAAGGTGCACGTAAACTATCGCCCAGGGAGAGCGGTATCGAATAGATGAGGATCGTTGCCGAGGTGAAGATCCCAAATCTTGAGGTAGGGCTTTTCCAGGGCGAGAGGACTACACATGTCAGACCCGGCCAGGCAAAGGTCGCCAGGTAAATGAACCAGGGGTAGTACGCTTGGAAAAATTCACTCGGATTTGCTAGCAGCAGTGTCCAAAGTGAAAAACCTTCTATCTCAGCTGGTGCAGGTGGATTGGTCCAATCCACACCATGGAATAATTTATAGATATTAAAATTTTGTGCGGTTTCGAATGGTCCGTGCCCGGAATACAGGTTGGCAAAAACCTGGAACGAACAAACGGCTATAAATACACCTGCCAACATCAGTTTGTGTCGAAGCGGAACCGAACCGGTCATCAGTAAGTAAATAACCAGGATGACAATGGATGAAACGATGGCATGATTCCGCCACAGGACTGCCAACCCCAGGCACAACCCGGTCAATCCTGACTTAAGATACGAATGGCTATCCTTATTCCTCGTAAGAGGATCAATCCAAAGTAAATAAATCGCGCAGGCTGTGAAAGCCGCCGCACCGATATCCGGTCCGACGGTATTGGCGTTAACAAAAATCAGCGGCAGTAATACAGAAAAAATGAAAGCCAGTAAGATGGATGTCAGGGAACGAGTTGTGGAGACCAGGCTTTTGATGCAAGCAGTCAACAATCCTACAAACAACGCGTTCAAGAGATATGCGAGCTGAATAGCATAACTGTAGGGGAATTGACCTATGAGAAACGAATAACCGATGGGATAAAAACCGTTATAGAGCGACTCGGGTTGAGCCAGACTTATATGCCGGCCGTAATACAGCGGGCTCCAAATGTCATTCCCCGCGGCGTGGAAATTCATGAAGAACCCGGCTGCAAGCGTTAAACCTGCGCCAACCAGGAAGAATAATCCGAAGGTAACAGTGGATATTCGGCTCATAACGAGACGTCGGAAATATTTCCGAAGTCTTCAGCAACTTAAATTGTTGGGGAAGCGTGCGATCTACAGGTTGAGGCTACGGTTCCCCGGCAGCCTGCAGCATCGGCTTGCCGATCGGTGACCATGTCAGCGCGGCGAGGAGGGGGATCAAGGCCACGGCAGCGCTGATGATCGCCATTGCTTCATATCCAACCGCCGAGTAGATAATGCCGCTGCTTAAGCTGCCCAACGCGGAAGCCATTCCCACCATTAAGTCATTGAAGCCCTGTGTCTTGCCTCGTTCCGTTATGGATAGTTGATCCGCCAGCAGCGTGGAACCGCCTATAAAACAAAAATTCCAGCCGAGACCCAGCAGGAAAAGGGATAGTCCAAGCGGAAGCACATCAGGGGAGAGCGAAGCGGCAATGCATGCCATAACAAGTGTTGCAGATCCTGCTAGGATGATGGGTTTGCGGCCATATCGATCCGCAAGCCTGCCCGAAACGATGGAGAAAGCGAACATGCCAAAGGTATGCGCGGAGATTACCATCGAGATGGCACCCAGGGCATGCTGGTGATCACGCATGTGGAGTGAGGTGATCACCATTACCAATACCATCACCATCTGTCCGAATGCCATCGCCATCAATGCCACCCGGGCTGGCGGGGTGTTGAATATTTGAAGGATGGGACGGGCTGATTCATTCATGGATCGGGTTTCCGGATGAGCCTTCGCCACTTCCCGTCCGAGCTCACGCGGATCCGGCCTCAAGCCAAAGAAAACAACCAAGACACCCACCGCGAAGAGAATGAAACTGACGCCATACGCACCTGCCAGTTCTTCGTAAGCAATACTCTTTGAAATAATACCTGCCGGTCCAACCAGTATCGGTCCGAGGATGGATCCGAAGGTGCCTCCTATGACAACATTCGAGATTGCCCGGCCGCGCGCTTCGGGTGGATGCACTTCTGCGGCCGCGAACCTCCCTAGCTGGACCGCTGCCTGGGCGGTTCCATTCAATACCATACCCACAAGAAACAGGATAAATGAACCGATCACAACCGAATAGAACGCTATCCCCGAACCGATCACTCCCATAAGCAATCCAAGAGTTAATCCACCGCGCCGTCCGATCATATCGTTGACATATCCCCACCCAAAGGCAGCCAGGGCGGCGCCAAGCAGGTACACCGCGGTTGGAACCCCTGCCCACCCCGCATGATCGTACAGCTTCGCCCCGACGATCGGGTTCAATGTTGCAGCCGCGATGAAGCCTGCGGATGCGAGGGACTGTTCGATAAATAATACCAGGGTGATCTTGCGCGCTAAACTTGTAAGATTTCCCATGCGTAGCTCCATAAAAAGAACTGGAACATTATACACTCTATAATATTGGCGTTTTCGGTTTTATCCTCATTGAAATTCTAAAAACAAGTAATAATCTGGCTATAACCAGGTGCTGACCTCTATCTAAAGTGAGTTGCTCACTTCCTGGATCGACCAGCTTTCGCAGAGTTGGATTTTTCAGCCCGTTGGAGTGCATCCATCACAGCCACCGAGGCGATCTGGACGATATTGTTCACCTCATCTCCAGTCTGAAGCACATGCACAGGGGCACCCATGCCGAGCAGGATCGGTCCGATCGCCTTCGCCTTGCCCAACCTTGAGAGCAGTTTGTAGGCAATATTTGCCGACTCGAGCGATGGGAACACAAGCACATTGGCATCCTTGACCGCGCTGAATGGATAACGTTGTTCAATGATCTCCGGAACCACAGCCGTGTCAGCTTGCATTTCGCCGTCGTACACAAAGTCGGGGCAGCGCTGACGCACCAGCTCAACCGCCGTTCGGACTTTGTCGGAATGCGGATGTGGGGTGGAACCAAAATTGGAGAAGGATAGGAACGCAACCCGCGGCTCCAGTTCAAGCTGGCGTGCAAAGTTCGCGGCCAGGCATGCGATCTCGGCCAGGTCTTCTGCAGTCGGATCGATATTGACGGTCGCGTCGGTGAACAGGTACACCCGGTCCTCGATGATCATGATGTAAACACCGGCAGCAACGGCTGCACTTTGCGAAGTGTGATGGATCTGCAGCGCCGGCCGGATCACGTCAGGATAGTCGTAGGTCAAACCGGAAACGAACGCATCTGCATCACCCAATTTCACCATCATGGAACCGAGTACATTGGGTTCGCGCACTTTCTTGATCGCATCTCGCATGGTTACACCCTTGCGGCTGCGTATTTCATAGAAAGCGTGTGCATATTTTTCCGATCCGGAAAAATCAGACGGGTCGATGATCTCCGGCTGGTACGCTAAGCCAAGGAGATCGATCTGCTGGTGGATCGACTTGGGATTACCGATCAGGATGGGTGTGGCTATGCCTTCTTCCTTTACCTGGTAAGCTGCCCGGATCACCTTCTGCTCTTCGCCTTCGGCAAAAACCAGGCGTTTGGTTCCTCCCGACGAACGAGCCTTGTTCCGGAAATAGGTTCTCACCTGCTCGCCTTTGCCTTGACGATAAGCCAGCTGCTCCTTGTATCTCTCCAGGTCAATCTTCCTGCGGGCAACCCCGGATTGCATGGCTGCCTCGGCCACTGCCGGTGATTCCCACAGCAAGACCCGTGGATCGAACGGTTTGGGGATCAGATACTCCCGCCCGAATTTTAAGGTGTCAACTCCATAAGCGCGCAGGACCGAATCAGGCACGTCTTCCTTAGTTAAAGCAGCCAGCGACTTGGATGCGGCAAATTTCATCTCCTCATTGATCGCCCTGGCACGCACATCCAGCGCACCCCGGAAAATAAATGGAAAACCCAGGACATTGTTGATCTGGTTCATGTAATCGGAGCGCCCCGTGGCGATGATGACGTCTTTGCGGGCTTCACGGGCCAGGTCCGGGTTGATCTCCGGATCTGGATTGGCCATGGCAAAAACAATAGGATCCTTGGCCATGGACTTCACCATCTCGGGTGTCATCACGTTGGCGATCGACAATCCATAGAAGACGTCCGCCTCCTTGAGGGCATCCGCAAGCGTCCGTGCATCGGTGTCCACAAGGAAGCGTTCCTTGTATTTGTTCATGCCTTCGGTTCGCCCCTTGTAGACCACGCCTTTGGAATCAACCAGCATGATATTTTCACGTTTGACACCCCAGCGGATGGCCAGTTCGGCGCAGGAGATCGCAGACGCTCCCGCACCGGAGATGACCATGCGGATCTCGCTGTGTTTCTTCTTTACGATTTCGAGTGCATTAGCAAGCCCTGCGGATGAAATGATGGCGGTGCCATGCTGGTCATCGTGGAAGACGGGGATATCCAACATCTTAATCAGTTCTTCTTCAATATGGAAACATTCCGGGGCTTTGATATCCTCGAGATTGATGCCACCGAAAGTGGGCGCGATGGCTGCGACAACCCGGATGATCTCCTCGGGATCGTGGCTGTTGACCTCGATGTCGAACACGTCCACATCCGCAAAATTCTTGAACAGCACCCCCTTCCCTTCCATGACCGGTTTGCTCGCCAGGGCACCACGATCACCAAGACCAAGGATGGCAGTCCCATTCGAGACGACCGCCACGAGGTTGCCCTTGGAGGTGTATTCATACGCCAGTTCCGGGTCTTTTTCGATTTCAAGCACGGGGACAGCCACGCCAGGTGTGTACGCCAGTGCCAGGTCACGCTGGGTGTCCATGGGCTTGGTCGGAACCACTTCGATCTTGCCGGGCTTGCCTTTCAGGCGATGATATTCAAGTGCTTCTTCTCGCGAAATCTTAATCATCCGGCCTCCTGGATGGGGTGAAAAAACATGCATACGAATGATTGCTCAAAGAATTTTCCCCGATCGGGTTCTCATCGGTGAATGGGTAACAATTTCAACCTACTCGAAATCATTTATCTTAACCCGGTTTCAACGCAAAGTTGTGTCTGTTAACATTTCATTAAATGTAAAGTATAATTTAGGCAATCGAATAGGAATAGTAAAGAATTATCCTGCCGCCGGCTTTCTTCATTGTTACGATTGGTTATGGAACCGGACGGCCTGGCTTGCACACGGAAACTGGAACCTGTTGCGTACAATCCTCCTGACGCAGGAGATATCTTGGGAAGTC
>MGNL01000027.1:17301-21249 GCA_001796785.1 Chloroflexi bacterium RBG_16_51_16
TCTGTCACTCGCTATAACCGATGCTCCTCGCACCTGATGGTTGCGGGCAGCAGGTCAATTAAACCAGTCTACCTTGTTGCAGCCGAAGCCCCGGCAGGCAGTTCGGCTGCTTTGTGTTTAAGGATGAGCATCATTACTTCGATCGAAGTGCAAAAGAAAAATCCGAAGCGGGCAAACATCTACCTGGATGGTGAATTTGCCTTCGCTTTGTCTCGAAGCCATACTGCAGGGTTACAGGCAGGAGCGGCTCTCAGCGATGAAAAGGTCCTCGAATTAAAAAACAAGGAAGCGCAGGACCAGGCCTGGGGTCAAGCCATGCTTTTGCTGAGCTTTCGCCCCCGCTCCGAATCTGAACTCCGTAAAAATCTACAAAAACATGAATATAGCGAGCCGGTCATCGAAAAAACCATGGAACGGCTGAAGCACGCCAACCTGGCAGGCGATGGCGATTTTGCCCGCGCCTGGGTGGAGAATCGTTCGACATTTAGGCCTCGCAGCCGCAGGGCACTTGCCAGTGAGCTCGTTCAAAAAGGCCTCGATCCGGAGACCATTGAAACGTCGCTCAGCGGGTTGGATGACAAGAAGCTTGCGTACGAGGCAGCCCTTAAAAAAGCTGGTCGATATCAGAGCTTGGAATGGCTCCAGTTTCGCAGGAAGCTTGGCGATTTCCTTGCACGGCGGGGCTTCTCGTACTCCCTGGCGGCAGCGGTAGTGAAACAGGTGTGGGAAGAATCACACTCCCCGGAAATAAATTTAAATGATGAGGAGAAGATATGACACCGATCGATATCCTGATTGGATTGGTGCTTTTAGGCCTGGGACTGACCGCCGGTTATTACCTTCACCGATATCGCACCGAGGTGAAACTCAAATCCCAGCAGGACAAAGCCGATAACATCCTAAAGATAGCCAATGAGCAGGCGCGGTTGATCGAAACGCATGCGCGTGAGAGCGCGACCAAGATCGTCCAGGCGGCTGAGGCGGAGATCAAGGAACGGCGCATTGAAGTCAATCGTGAAGCGGATAGGTTGGATAAACGCCGGGTTGAATTGGATGGTCGTACGGAGAGGCTGGAACAGCGCGATGCAGCGTTGAATAAGCGCCAGTCCGTAATGGACAAGCGCGCCAACGATGTAGACCGCCTCTTCGAAGATCAGGTCAAAAAACTTGAACAGATCGCCCAGTTGTCCCAGGACGAAGCCAAGAAAGAGCTGTTTGCAGCCGTGGAGAAGGAAGCCCGCAGCGATATGGCTCGCATTATCCGCCAGATCGAAGCCGAAGCACGTGAGGAGGGTGAAAAACGCGCTCGCAAGTTGATCGCGGATGCGATCCAGCGCGTTGCCTCCGATCATGTTGCCGAAGTGACCAGCTCAGTGGTCCCATTGCCCAACGAGGAGATGAAAGGCCGCATCGTTGGACGGAACGGCCGCAATATCAAGGCGTTCGAGCAGGCTGCTGGCGTGGACGTGATCGTTGACGATACCCCTGAGGCGGTAACCATCTCCTGCTTCGATTCGGTCCGGCGCGAGATCGGCCGCCGCTCCCTTGCGCGCCTGATCCTGGACGGGCGCATCCATCCAGCCCACATTGAAAAGATCGTAGAAGACGAGACCAAGGCCGTGGATAAGGTTATCAACGAAGCCGGGGAACAGGCTGCCTTCGATGCGGGCATTGCCGGTTTGCATCCGGAGGTTCTCCGGATGATGGGACGATTGAAATTCCGAACCTCTTACGGTCAAAATCAGCTCGCCCATGCGGTTGAAGTATCCAAACTTGCTGGAATTCTCGCGGCTGAGCTTGGCGCCAATGTTGAATGGTCCAAGCAGGGCGGATTCTTGCACGACATCGGAAAAGCCATGGATCACAACCAGGAGGGCACACACGCCACCCTGGGTGCGGAATTTTGCAGGCGCTATGGCGTTCAACCTGTGGTGGTCAATGCGATTGAATCCCACCACCATGAGGTTGACCAGGATACCGTGGAGGCTGTCATTGCCGAATCCGCGGATGCGATTTCCGGTGCCCGCCCTGGTGCGCGGCGCGAAGACCTGGAGGCGTATATCAAGCGCATCCGAACCTTGGAGGAATTATCCGCTTCCTTTGAAGGTGTTGCCCAGGCGTTTGCCATCCAAGCCGGACGTGAAGTGCGCATCATCGTCAAACCCGATAACATTGACGACCTTGCTTCTGCACGGCTTGCACGCGACATTGCCAAGAAGATCGAAGAGACCATGCAATACCCGGGTCAGATCCGCGTGACGGTGATCCGTGAAACCCGCGCCACCGAATATGCAAAATGAAATGACCTGTTTTTTATAAATAGTACGAATTTTCCATAATTTGGACCTCGATGATTCCAGGTTACGGTAACTGGAATCATCGTTTGTTTTAATTACACTACAACGACCGTATATTCCTTGGTTCTAACCAGAATTAATCATTGACCTTAAATTACAGTAAGTCCCAAACATAAAAATAATCTAAATAATTCACGCAAGCTCATAATAGATGCATGTCTACTTCGTTAGCCTTGTTGCAACGCCGCATTATCCGGTTGGTTATGTTTTCAACGAAATATTCTCTTGCGCCCGGATAAAACAATCTGACAAAACTTCAACGTTCGAATAATAAGGAGATCGATGATGACTACCCCCGTCATGAACAAGGATATCCTACTGGGAAAATGGAAGCAAATGAAAGGCCAGGTCAAGCAGCAATGGGGCCGCTTGACCGATGATCGCCTGGACCGCATAAGCGGCCGTTACGAGGAATTGAGCGGCTTTATCCAGGAAAAGTACGGTTACACCCGGGAGAAAGCCGAACAGGAACTGAATTCCTTCCTCGCGAAGGTAACCAAGCACCCCTGAACGCTCAGGTGTAGAACAGCGAGGCTGCCAACAATTGTAGGCAGCCTCATTTTCATTATTTACGACTGTTCATCTCTGCCCCCAGCTTATGACATCTACAAGCTCAGATCTATCCAGGTTGTCATAATTTAACAAAACGGGTAAATAAATTTCCTGGTTTATAGATGAATCACGCTTGGTTTAATTTCGAGTAGATCGATTAATTCATTTAATTCTTCATCGGTCAGGCGCCTGCCCTTGCCTGCATAGGCTGTGAGCGCAGCTTCCATCATATTTGTTCCGAAGGAGCGGCCATCAAATCGTGGTGTGGTGGTGATGACCGTGCTTACTCCTCGCTCCTTGAGCAGTTGGACGTTCTCTTCCGTGGTGGTATTAGTGACGACCGTTTTACCCGACAGGTTTTCCGGCATGTATTTGCGCATGAACAGGAAGTCCCCCGCGATCAAGTCCGAGCCGGCGAAATACTTTACATATTTCGGTTTGTGGATCTCACCGCTGCTGCCGTAAAAAATCATATCCATGGGGAAATGGGAAACAACGGGCAGCATCACCCTTGCTATTCGTTTAAATGCGGGGATGTCGTAAATTGGAATGGGAACACCCAGCGCAACCATTAGATCGCCAAAAATTGTCCTATCCGCGACCTCTGATACTGCCTGTGCCAATCCAGGTCGGTCTACGGCAACCGGTACAAAGCCCTGTTTGAAATGCAACTCGCCTAATTGAGGTTTTAATAAGGTGAAGACGCGCCGCTCGAGCGTTTGCTTAAGCCCGCGCCCATCGCAAAGTGGGGTTTTCTTTACGTCTCTGACCAATTTCAACGCAGCATGGAGCGGATATTCGCGTTGATCCAGCCTCAGGTAGAGATCGACACCTCCCACACCGAATGCGTCTACTTTCCCATCCAGTTCACCGAACAACCTGGTTGCTCGCTCGACATCACCATCCGTTCCGATCCGTTCGACTTCAATATCCTGGTCTTTGAGCTTGATGACTACTTTTTTATCCCTCTGCGAACTCCCCAGGCTAATGCTGACCGCTCTTTTCATTTCACCTTCCCGCCATCTTGATCCTTAAGCGT
>MGNL01000027.1:21272-22851 GCA_001796785.1 Chloroflexi bacterium RBG_16_51_16
ACCTTACCTCGACCAATACTGCATCAAGTCATGCAGATTCACCGACAAACGGATTGGTCTTCTTCTCTTTTCCGATGCTTGTTTCATCGCCGTGCCCGCTCAGCAGGCGAGTATCGTCCGGCAGGCTGAAGATATGTGTGCGGATGCTGTTCTCGAGGGTAGCCCAATCGCCTCCCGGCAGGTCGGTCCGCCCAACGGATCCGGAAAAAATCAGGTCACCGCAAAAACAGATATGTTCCTTTTCCGCGTAGAACACGCAATGTCCGGGAGTATGCCCAGGTGTGTAACGGACTTCAAAGGTTACTTTTCCAAGATTGAGGATCTGTCCCTGATAAAGATCGATCGTGGGTTCGGGTCCGGGATCGATCTTGAAACCGAATAATGGCGCGCCTCCCTCGGCCCTCCACAGGATGTGGTCGTTGGGATGCAGCGCGACCAACGGCAGCGGGTTGAGCCCGTCCGCGATCGCGCCTGCGCCTCCGATGTGATCAAAATGCGCATGGGTATACCAAAGATGCCCAATCCGCCAACCGCGCTTATTCGCTTCCGCCAGGATCACCGTCCCATCCCAAGCCGGGTCGATCACTGCCGACTCGCGGGTGTCTGAATCTGCGATCAGGTAGGCGTTGGTCTGTGCCGGGCCGAGGGTGAACGAAGCTATTTCAAGCATGGCTGTCAATTAATCCTTGATCAAAGCTTCACCCAAATTTCCCGGTTCCAGGTGAGTTTCTTCTCGGGGTGAAAAAATGAAATACAGAGTCATGGCAACTAGCAGCAGGGCGAGAGTCACCGGATAGATCGAAACAGGAGACCAATCGTAAAGGAACCCTGCCAGGATCGGAGAGAGCATGAGAGCTGAGGATCCAAAGGTCTCGGTAAACCCGTATGCCAGCCCCATCTGGGCGGGATGGATCAAAGTTCTGATCTGGGCATATCCCAGGTTGCGGGCTGCTCGAAAACCGCCCAATAAAAAATATCCCATGAGATACAGTGGAATGCCCGCTCCCTTCCACAAGATCAATGCGAAAATACCTACCAGTACCTGCCCTATCAGATAACCCGATCGGGCATTCAGTTGGCCAAGCATCAGGTTAAAAACTGCATTTCCCATGCTTCCGGCTGATCCTATCCAACCTAACTCGCCTAATCCAATACCGCGTTCATTCTGGAGAAAATTTGGCGTAAGCGGCTGAGGCAGGTACATAACGAAGGTCCCTACAAACAAGAGCCCAACGAACGAAATGAACCGCGGATTGGCAAACAGAGATTTCCTGCGTGAATCCTCGTCGTGCTCATCCCGATCCTGCGCTTTCAAGAATAGGATCATGACAGTCGAGATGAACAGGACCACGGCCGCCGCCTGGAAATTCGTCTGCAGCCCAAACCGATCACCGATCCAGCCACCCGAAACCGGTCCGAGGACCGCGCCAAGGTTGTACATAGCCGAGGTGAGGGTCATCGCCCGGCCGGTCGTCAGTTTGCCTCGCGCCGCGGTCACGTAACTGAACAACGGCGCAAAGACAAAGGCAGTCAGCCCATACAATAAATAACCTGCCACAAATGACCAAAGGGATGTTGC
>MGNL01000027.1:22904-25141 GCA_001796785.1 Chloroflexi bacterium RBG_16_51_16
GCGGCTTGCGCCCCAACCGGTCGGAAAGATATCCGGCTGGAATATGAACCACGGCCATCATTAGACCGAACGAACCCAGGATGACCCCGATCGTAACCGGGTTTGCGCCCAGGTTTTGCAGGTGGAGTGGAATGAAATATAAGAATAATCCCTCACCAATACCCCAGGTCAGCAGGCTGAACGTGATCAGAAGTAAGCTGGCATTCACGGCTGATCACACCTTCGAATGCAAGGTGTAGAGCTCGGATTGGCTATTGAACAAGAGAAAATCATGATAATTTCTTTTCACGCGGTTCGACCGCATCCATTCGCAGCGGCTGTTTTAATAATCTTATCAGCAAAGGATAGTACAGGGCGAAGATCAGTCCCAGCCCGATCTCGATCCAGTACACCGCGGTTTCATTCTTGAAGGATAAACCAGCGATAAACACCAGGGCGGTCAGAGTTATCCAGCTGGGTAAATATTGAAATGGCACAGATAAGTATTTGATCCGAGCCATCCTGATCAGTATAAACATGATTGCAAGTGTCAACCCGAGTACCAGCAGCCAGAATAGATAGGGATTCTGGTTGATGAGCATGGTCTTGCGCTGCACGTTATGCTCTTTGAGATAGAGGATGATCGGGAAATGCACGTACAGAAATAACAATGAATTAGTTCCGAGCAATAACAACAATCCCATACCTTTACGTTGTTGGAAAACTGCAACCAGCCTGACTACAAAGAAGAACAGCAGAACAACACTGAAGGCTAGTATAAAATAACCGATGGACATGTTCCATTTGTTTTCAAGATCCAACTCATATCCCAGCCGGGGAAGCAGAAAAAACAAACCCATGCCAAAACCGCCAAGCAAGGAATTCCAAAAATTCCTTATCCGATAGGCGAACATCCCCAGGAAAAACAGGAATAACCACGGAAAGACCGGAAAAATTCCCGGTGGTAGGACGATCCCGGATATCCCGTAAATGATCCTGTCCTGTAACAGTGCCAGGAATAAAAACTTTATTGCGAAAACAGCGATGGCACTGAAGAAATAAACCCAGGCGGTGATCCGCTGGTGATATTCGAGCAAGTACACTACTGCCGCTCCGATTGCGATCATTTGCAGCAGGTCAAAATTGATCTCCTCAAGGAAGCCCGCGTCGGTGATCCTGTTGAAACTAAACCCGACCAGAAAAAGGAAGAGATAAGATAGTAGGACGCCGCGCGGTTGATACCGGGAAGCCTGGATGCTGGCGGTCACTCCGCTGACCGCGAAGAAGAGTGCCGGTGCCAGTCCCGCGTAAAATGCATAAGGTCCGTAGCCGTGCAGACTTAATGAGGAATGTGCCACCACCATCATCAGGCAGCCGAATCCCTTGAGGATGTCCAGCTTCAAGTCGCGTTCCGTCACAGGCGGAGGTGTCATGCTTTGCGCATCCAGGCTGGATTGAGGCGGGCAACGATGGGGTAGATCGGGCAATCCTTGTCATGCGCTCCCGGCAGGTAGCCTGTACTGACCAGGAATTCCCTCACGATCTCACCTCCCGTGAACACGAAGTTGGTTTTGAATAATTTCGTCCAATCTTCCAGGCTTGCGGGATGGTGCTGATTCAGCCAACCTTTAAATGTCTTATTTTCTGCTTTCAACGTTTTGATTCTTTTAGCATTTTCTATGGCCGCGTTGATCTTCAGCCGGTTGCGGATGATCCCCGCGTCCTTTAGCAGGCGGTTTCGATCTCGCGGGGTATAAGCTGCGATACGATCGATATCAAAGTTGTTATAGGCTTTGCGAAAGTTGTCCGCTTTCTTCAGGATCGTGATCCATGAGAGACCCGCCTGGTTGATCTCAAGCATCAAGCGTTCGAATAATAAATTATCGTTATCGATAGGGAAACCATACTCATGGTCGTGATAGAGTTTGTTATGCGTAACCTCGGGGTTAGCTGCAACGTAAACGCAATATGATGGCATGCAAAGTACCCCACGTTCATGATTGATTGGTTAGGGATTACAACCCGTCATCATACGAGGAGATTTCGCTCAGGATAAAACTTGCATTTCACGTGGTAAATCGCTCAAAACATCAGCACCTTTTATAGTGATCACCACGTTGTCTTCAATCCGCACACCGTTTCTTCCCATGAGATAAATACCGGGCTCAACTGTAAACGCCATGCCGGGCTCAAGGAGCTGCATGTTATCCCCTCGGATATATGGATCCTCATGCGCCTCCATGCCAATGCCGTGACCC
>MGNL01000027.1:25367-32724 GCA_001796785.1 Chloroflexi bacterium RBG_16_51_16
GCTTGCAATTTTCTTTCCTCCGGCGAAGCATGCGGGTTCGCCGAATTCGGTCCGCTCGAAACGATCGGTTGGAACGGGAGTTCCGAATCAGACCCATGCCTCAAGAGTTGCACGACGATCTCAGCCGCTAGGTCTTTTTCGCTCATGCCAACTTTGATCAGTGGGATGCTGGCGTTCAAGGCCTCCTGTGCGATCTGCACTGCGCGTTTCATCAAGGCAACTTCGGCGGCATCCTTCTTGATTCTTAATCCTGCAAGCGCTTCAGAAGCATCCGGGAACTGAGCCTCGGGAGCGGCAGCTTCTACGAATTGGTATTCGAGCAGGCGGATCTGCCGGGGTTCAACACCGATCCGTTTGCCGTTCAACTTCAATGTCTGGATGGCATTCTCAAACGCGGCGCCCCATCTGGACGGGTCTTCGCCATATGGGAATGGCTGTGCTTTGTAAGGCAATGATTCCATCTTGGCCATCTCGAGATCAGGCAGGATGAACACGGGATCGCCTTCTGCGCCGGCTATGAACACGACCGGACGCTCCATCAGATGAAATTGGAGCCCGGTCAGATACCGCAGCGTGGGTCCCGGGTTCAACGCGATCGCGTCCAAGTTCGACTTTTTCAGGGCAGACATGAGAATTTCAAGACGTGCTTGTGTCATGCGATGCTCCAGCGTCCAGTTTATGATATCGGTTTATGAAGAAATTTCCCAAAATCCAATCCACCATTCCAGGAAATATATTGTTGATCGTTACCAGCGGTAGAAACCAGAAAGGTATAACTAACGAACGCCGCGGCCTTTTAGCAAGATCAACTATCCGCCGGGCTACATATTCCGAGGACATGGACCAGTTCGTAATTTTCGAGACTGCATGCCGTGCTTCGCTTTCCCCCAGGTGCAGCCCGAATTCCGTTGAGGCAGGTCCGGGATAAATGGTTGAGACACGTATACCAAACGGGGATACTTCCCGCCGCAGCGCATTGCTGAAAGCCCGGATGCCGGATTTCGTAACGCAGTAGATGGACATGAGTGGCGCAGGGATCAATCCTGCGACCGAGCTCATGTTGATGATATGACCTTTTCGGCGTTCCAACATTTGGGGAAGGACGGCTCGCGTGACCTGGATGGTCCCCAACAGGTTTACCCGCACCTGTGCTTCAATATCGTACTCTGGGTCTTGTCCTTCCAACCAATTTACCCGACCGAAACCGGCATTATTGAACAAGATATCAATTCGACCGAAGTGATCCACAGCCCTGGACACCAATAGTTCGATCTCCTTGCGTTCGGATACATCCGCCTGGACGACCAGGACCTCCCCACCTCTTGATCGGATCTCATCCGCGACCGACTCCAGCCGCTCAAGCCTCCGGGCAGCTAAAACCAACTTGCAGCCTTCGGCTGCAAACAAACGGGCGGCATCTTCACCAAACCCGGAAGACGCGCCCGTAATCAAAGTAACCTTACCGGTCAGGGAGCTTATCTCTGCCTCACCTAAGACGCGCTTTCTTCTTGATTATCCTCACGGCTGGACTTCCTGGGCCGCGGAGGTGGTTGGATGACTTCGTCGGATAACGCTACTTCGAGGACTTCGTCCATGTGTTTTACCAGGACGATCTTTAGCTGCGAACGTGCGGTTTTGGGAAGTTCGCTGAGGTCTTTTGCGTTTTTTTCCGGCAGCACTACCGTTTTCAAGCCAGCTCGATGGGCAGCCAACACCTTCTCGCGGACACCGCCGATTGGCAGAATCCTCCCCCGCAGCGTGATCTCACCGGTCATGCCGACATGCTTGAACACCGGTCTGCCGGTCAGCGCGGAGATGATCGCGGTCGCCATGGTAATGCCAGCTGATGGACCATCTTTTGGGATGGCACCCTCCGGCATGTGCACGTGGATATCCATTCGTTCAAAGACTTCCAGGTCTATCTTTAATGCTGCAGCCCGGGATTTGATATAGGTGAGTGCCGCCTGGCCGGATTCCTGCATGATATCGCCGATCTGACCGGTCATTTGCAGTCCTCCCTTCCCATCCAGAACCGCCACTTCGACCGGCATGATCTCGCCGCCAGTTTCTGTCCACGCCAGGCTGGTGACCACACCCACTTCGTCCGTCCGCTCCGCCTCGGGCGGAAATATGGATTGCGGTCCCAGAAATTTTTCGATCATGGAGGCTTTGATGGCGAGGGGATATTTTTTTCCTTCCGCTTTGAGGCGCGCCACCTTGCGCGTGATCCTGCTGATCTCCCGTTCAAGGTTTCGAACACCTGCTTCGTAAGTGTATTCACGGATGATCCGGCGCAAGGCTTCCGGTTCGAGGCTGAGACCGAGTTCCTGGACGCCATTTTCTTCGATCTGGCGCGGGATCAGGTAGCGGTTGGCGATCTCCACTTTTTCTTCTTCAATATATCCCTGGAACTCGATCACCTCCATCCGGTCCAGTAGAGCCGGAGGGATGGTGCCAAGGTGATTGGCGGTCGTCACGAACATGACCCGGGAAAGATCGAAGTCCAGCTCAAGGTAATGGTCGCTGAAGGCATAATTTTGTTCGGGATCGAGCACCTCCAGCATTGCCGACGAAGGGTCGCCGCGAAAATCCGAGCCCAGCTTGTCGATCTCATCCAGCATGAACAGCGGATTGGCGGTACCAGCCCGCTTCATGGTCTGGAGGATCCGCCCGGGCAGTGCGCCGATATACGTCCGCCGGTGTCCGCGGATTTCTGCTTCATCGCGCACTCCGCCCAGCGACACGCGTACGAATTTTCTGCCTAGCGCCTCAGCAATAGATCGCCCAATCGAGGTCTTTCCTGTTCCGGGTGGTCCGACAAAGCACAGGATCGGCTGGCGTTCCTTTTTCGGCTTGAGGGATCGCACTGCGATATATTCCAGGATGCGTTCCTTGGCTTTCTTCAAACCGTAATGATCGCGTTCCAATATCTTGGCTGCGTTCTTGACATCCAGGTTATCCGGTGTGGTATTCGACCACGGCAGGTCTACGATCCAATCGATATAGGTCCGGATAATCCCCATCTCTGGCGCCATGGGTGGCATTTGATTGAGGCGTTCGATTTCCTTGAAAGCCACGTTCCGGGCTTCTTCCGGCAGGTTCGCGGCTTCAACTTTGTTCTTTAACTCGGTCACATCCCGGGTATAGATATCACCTTCACCCAGTTCGCTCTGGATCTGCCGCATCTGCTCGCGCAGGTAAAATTCCCGCTGGCTTTTATCCACCTCATCCTGCACCCGCGAATGGATCTCATCTTCCAGCTCAAGCACATCCACTTCCTGGGCAAGGATGCCGTTCAATAACTGCAGGCGGGTCCTTACGTCCACGGTCAGCAGGAGGTTCTGCTTGGTTTCCAGCGGCAGGGATAGCGAGGTCGCGATCATGTCGGTTAGCCAGCCTGGTTCGGAAATGTTCAAGGCAAAAAGATGAGCTTCGTCCGGAATGGCGCGATCCAGCTGCACGCAGCGATCGAATTGATCCAGGGCGGATCGCATCAAGGCTTGCATTTGCCGGTTGGGGGTGGGTGGCTCGAACACAACCTTCGCCCTCACCAAGAGAACGGGTTTCAGCTGAAGGAATTCGAGGATCTCCACTCGCCTGCGTCCCTGTACGAGCGCCGAATGGGAACCGTCCGGCATCTGCAGCATGCGGCCGACTGCCATTTCCACTCCAACGGGTAAAAAGTCTTCCGAGCCGGGGTCTTCCTGGGAGGCATCCTTCTGGGTCAAACCGATCAGGGTTTGTTCGTTCTGCTGCGCATCCCGGACTGCCACCAAAGAAGGCTCACGACCGATAAAGATCGGAGAGACCATGCGTGGGAATACCACCAGGTCTTTCAAAGGCAGGACCATGGCTTCGATCAGACCGTCGTCACCTGCTTCGCGGTTGGGAATCCGGTAGAGTTCTTCAGTACGCTGGGAAAGCGTCTGATCAAAATTTTCTTCTTCTTCGTTCCATTCAACCTTATGATTCATTCATGCTTCCTGCGATTGTCTGTCTGATTTTTTGAAATCAACACTGTCCTAAGACTACCCCCGGGATCGGTTCATCCAGGCTGAACGTATTTCACCGGCAAAGGCAACCGAACCGGCAGTAAGCACCAACTTCCGTTCACCGGCAAGTTCCAAAGCCCGCTCCAGTGCGGCAGCCGCTGGTGTAACCGACTCAACAGATAATCCTGACTGCCTAACCTGGTCGGCGATCCATTCAACTGAGGGAGCGCGTGGATGGTCAGCCCGGGTCGCGATCACCTTTTCGATCCTCGGCCTGAGCTCTGCCAGCATGCCTGGAATATCCTTGTCTTCCAACGCGCAGAATATCAGAATAACCGGCTGATTCGGGAAATAATCATCCAATGTCTGGCGCAAGCGTTGGGCGGACTCGCGATTGTGCGCCGAGTCTATCACAACGGGCGGATCACGGCGCAGCACTTCGAACCTTGCCGGCCACTTCACTTCTGCGAAACCTTTTTGGATCTCCTGGTCTGGGATATCCATACCCTCGTCACGCATAGTCCACAACGCCGCGGCCGCTACCGCTGCATTCTCTGCCTGATGTTCACCCAACAAAGGGATAATAACTTCAACTTCCGACTGGAGCCTGTGGCGCGTTGGGCGCCTACTTTTAACTCTGATCGCCTGCCCATCCAGTGAATTTTTTCCAGTCTTAAGAGTTACCTCGCGACCGACAAGAGTTAATGGTGCTCTTTTTTCAAACGCAATTTTTTCAATGACCTCAAGACCTTCGGCCGGTTGTGGCGCAGAAACTATGGGAACTCCCACTTTTATGATTCCAGCCTTTTCCCTAGCGATCTCGGCAAGCGTATTGCCAAGAACTGCCATGTGATCATAGGACAATGAGGTGATTACCGAAACCAAAGGTGTGACGATGTTTGTCGCGTCCAGTCTGCCGCCCAAGCCGACCTCAATCACAGCCGCATCCACCTTTTGCTCCGCGAACCACATGAATCCCAATGCAGTCGTTATCTCGAACGTGGTTAATTTGGGGATCTTCTCAACCGCGGGTTTAATTTGCTCCACTAACTTAGCCAGCTGCAGGTGTGGTATTGGCTCCCCATTAACCTGGATCCTCTCACAGTAATCCACCAGGTGCGGTGATGTGTACAAGCCAACGCGATAACCAGCCGCCTGCAGACCCGCCGCGCTCAATGCACACACCGATCCTTTCCCTTTTGTACCGGCCACGTGCAGTATGCGATATTTATTTTGTGGATTCCCCAGTTCGTCCATCAAAGCGAACATGCGGTCAAGGTTGAAGTCCGCCTTGGCGAGTTCGGAGATGTGTTTGAGACTGTAATCGACAAAGGAATACAGGTAATCGAGCGCCTGGTTATATTCTTTTTCGATGTCGACCATGCGAAAGATTGTAACCAGCCGTGAAAACACACGCAAGAAGCAAAAAACTCCCGCCTGTTAGGCAGGAGTTTTAACAAGATCATATTTGCTTTAAGACTGTCTTACTCATTTTCAGCGGAGTAGATCAGGAAGAGATTGACCACCGTTGTTGACTCACCCTGGGCTACAATCAGGTTTAATTTTTGCGCGCCCCTGGAATACACAAGAAAAACTTCATTTGGATCGGGTGTAGCTGAGGGCTGGTTCAAGCCCATAGCCTGCATATTTTCCTGAACATATTGATATTCCTCTGCTGAGAATCCCTCAAGCGGTTCGGTTGAGACGGGCACAGTCCAACCCAGCTTGGTAAGCTCTACATCATAAAAGCTCGTGCCTCAGCTACTCTGGAGGTCATCTCACTGAGTAACAAACCAGGCAGATTTTCCACGTGTTATTTGACAAGACAATTGTGGAGATCGGCGAATTCTGTTTGCTCCACCAACTAATTTTGGATAATAATGGTAAAATTAATCTTATATTAATAATATTTATCGGATTAATATCGATTCATCTAGGTATGAGGGAGCCGCTGCTGAATTTTAGTTGGAGGAGATGTAGCATGCCAACAATTTATTTTGGTCCCAAGATCGAATACATAAGTGGGTCTAACAAGGTGGGTTGCAGTAGCAAACTTGTCCTCTGGCTGGTACTGAGCCTCGTCCTGGTAAGCGCTTTTCAAATTGCACCGCAAAGCCCACCGCCGACTTTTGAAGTCAATGTTGCACCTATGAATGCCCCCAGTTTATGCGTCAAGGAGGTAATGAAATTTTACGTCGGTGTAACGGGATCTACTACCGCGCCGGATGGAACAATAATGCAATCTGCCCTGTACCATGCAACCATCGAATCAAATTCTTCCAATCCCGGAATTGCTTCAGTTGTACCTCCAAGCACGTCAACCGGCGGCGTTGGAGGCGGACGGGAGGCGATATTTACCGTCAAGGGATTGAAAGCCGGCAGGACAACGATCACATTCTCTTATACGGTGCAACATCCAGTCCTGTTGAGCTACGACACCTACCTCGATACAAGAGACATCAAAGTGCGGGACTGCCTGTATCAGATTGATACAGTCAGCAGATGGCAAAAATCTAACGGTTTTAAACCACGCATGGTTGCGACAATCCACGCGAATGTTTTCAAGGTGCAGGAGGATGGATCAATTAATGATGGTTTAAGGGTCAAAAACGTTGCTTCCCCGACCGTCCGTATACCATGCGGTGTTGGTATGACCGTCACATATTCCAGGGCAACAATTTCGGGCTCTCAAGACTTGAACACCGGCGCATTGAACCTAACTCTTGATTTTGAGCCCGTTTCCGCATCCACGAAAGTTACTTGCCCCCTTGTCTCAGGCGGCAACACAGGCCCAGGCCAAGAGCTGCAGGTCCCCCAATTCACTCCTAGAGGATTATCCTTCGGTGGTGGTGGTGGGGTGGTCACACTAACTCACACAGTGGTGACAGACACCACAGACACCAGTACCATCAGGATCATTATCACACCGATCACCTTTCCATGACAGGCTGGCGCTAATAAGGATGAACACTATGATACGCATATTTCATTTCCGATGGTCGTATTCCTTAATATCGATTTTGGCACTAATTGCAGCCTGTTCAATTTTTCGGCCAAGCTCCGGTGAAGTGGTTCTTGGACCAGGCAGTTTCAATTACCCGGACCCGCGAGCCGGGCTGGCAGACCTGTCCGGTTACACCGCCAGTCTGACTACCTCCTTCGAAGGCAGTGAGAATGGTCAATCCGTGCAGTGGTCACATGTCTATGTCATGCGTTACTCAAAGGATCCACTGGCCCGGTTATTGACCATCGAGGGTGAACCCGATCAGCCCAGCATGATGGCGGAGATGAATGGCGCCGCATACGAAGTCCTGGAGGATGGCGCCTGCGGCGCAGGCGTGCTGGACCCACAGAATTCATTCTCG
>MGNL01000028.1 GCA_001796785.1 Chloroflexi bacterium RBG_16_51_16
AGTATGACGAAGAACGAATTTGCCCTGGCCTTCAATGAAGTGTTGGAGGAAAAACAACTCTCCAAGGAGATCATCCTTGGAGCCATCGAAACTGCGATGGTGACCGCCTATCGCAAGGCAGTCAACGCGCCCAATGCCCAGCTGGTTGAAGCCAGGGTCGACCCAGACACCGGCAAAGTGCTCATCCAGGCTGAAAAGGAAGTCGTCGAGGACGTCCAGGAACCCAAGACCGAGGTGACCCTGGATGAGGCGCGCCAGTTCAACCCGGAAGCGCAAATGGGTGACATGGTGGTGGTCGATGCCACGCCCTCCGATTTCGGCCGGGTGGCCGCACAGACCGCCCGCCAGGTGATCCAGCAGAAGATCCGCGAGGCGGAACGCTCGAACCAGATGGCGTATTTCGAACGCCAGGTCGGCGAGATCGTCAGCGGGATCGTGCAGGCTGTCAATAATCAAGGTGCAACCCTGGGCCTCGATATGAAGGCTGAAGGGTTGATGCCGAATAACCAGAAGGTTCCAGGCGAACGCTTGAGGCTGCACGATCGGATCAGGGCGGTTGTTTTGGAAGTCAAAGATGGATCCCGCGGACCGCAGATCATCCTCTCGCGGGCGCATCGTAATTTCCTGCGTCGCCTGTTGGAAAATGAGGTGCCGGAAATTTATCACGGTGTGGTTGAGATCCGCGCCATTTCCCGTGAGCCCGGCGCCCGCGCCAAGGTTGCTGTTTCGGCAACCCAGCCTGGGGTGGACCCCGTTGGCGCTTGTGTCGGCATCAAAGGCGTACGGATCCAGGCGATCGTAAAAGAATTGCACGATGAGAAGATCGACATCATCCAATGGGACCAGGATCCCGTCGTGTATATCTCCAAGGCGATCAGCCCGGCAAGGGTCGCCGGAGTCTACCTGACGGATATCGAAGGGGCGCGGACCGCGACCGTTGTGGTGCAGGAAGACCAGCTCAGCCTGGCAATCGGCAGGGACGGTCAGAACGCACGGCTGGCCGCCAAGCTGACCGGCTGGCGGATCGACATCAAATCCCTCACCGAAGCCGCGAGTGATGCACTTAACAAGCTGCAGGGCGACAGCGAGCTGGCTGCCATTCTCCCGGCGGCTGTGGAAGCCATGCCTCGCATTCACGAGGCGCTCGCCAAGAAAGCTGAAAACCGTCCGTTGACACCCGAAGAATATTCGGCCCTGTCCAAGTTCGTTGACCAGGTGGAGCGCCGGACGATCCAGATCAAGGAAGAGGCGGCACGTGCGGAGGAAGAACGCATCGCAGCAGCCCGGGCAGAGATACCGGCTGTAGCTTTTGGAATGCCCCTTGAGCAGGCTGGGATCCGCGAGCATGTGTTTAATATCCTGGTCGAGGCGGGTTTTGAAACCATCGGTGATCTCATGCTGACCCTGAAGTCAGATCCGAACAAGATCCTCGGGCTGGCCGGCGTCGGTCCAAAAGCCATGCAAAATATCGAAGAGACGCTCGCCGAACTGACCTTCCCCGAACCCGAGCCGGCACCGGTTGAGGAAGTCAAAGTTGAGGGTGCAGAAGAACCGCAGGAAATGCAACCCGTGGAAAGCGAAGCGGCTGAAGCCATGCAGGCAGAGCTGCAGCCTGTGTCCGTGGAAGAAGGGACCCAGCCCTCGGGCGAGGGACCGGAAACCGAAGGCGAGCATGCCAAGGATGGTGTATCGCTCGATGAACTGTTCAAGTTAAAACCCGAGATCTTCCAAAACGCAAGCGCAGTCAGCGACGAAGAGGATCAGGCTAAAAAGAAAGATAAGAAGGGTAAGCGCAAGGGCGTCACCCTCGAATTTGACGAGGAACGCGGCGCGGTGGTCGGCCGCAAACAGCATAAACGCGGCGACGAAGAAACCACGGAAGAGTGGTAGACACAGGGGCATGAAGCACATTCCCCAACGGACCTGCGTTGGATGCTGGAAGGTGATGCCGAAACGCAAGATGATCCGGCTGGTTCGAACGCCGGACGGTGTGGAGGTGGACTCCACCGGCAAGAAAGCCGGTCGAGGCGCCTACCTTCATGAGCAGCGCACTTGTTGGGAGCAGGGACTGCGTGGGTCCCTGGCGCATGCCCTTAAAACAGAGTTATCGACGGAAGATCGGGAACGCCTGGAAAAGGTTATGGATACTTTGCCTGAAGAGGCGGTCTCCGGCGAGTAGCAGCATGTAGCCAGCACTCCGATTCGCTGACTGGCCTCGCCGGATGGATGGGCAGCCCTTCCATGCACGCACCCTGCTCATCCGATCATGGAATTATTCTGGAGGTGGCCTATGAGCGAAAACGGACATAAAATCGAAATCCCCGCCACGATCGTTGTGCGCGATCTGGCGCTAAAAATAGAAAAAAGCCCCATCGAGCTTATCAAAAAATTGATGTCCAACGGTGTGATGGCAACCATCAATCAAACCGTGGACTTCGACACAGCCGCGATCATCGTTGCCGAATACGGTTTTGAGGCGATCCCCGAGGTCGTCGAGGTTGTCAAAGAGGAAAGCGGTGAGGTGCCGTACTGGCGTCGGATGATCGCCGGTGAAGATACAGCCAAATTAAGCCTGCGGCCGCCGGTTGTCACCATCCTGGGTCACGTGGACCATGGCAAGACCAGCCTGCTGGATGTGATCCGTCAGACGGATGTGGCTGCGGGCGAAGCCGGCGGCATCACCCAGCATATCGGCGCGTACCAGGTTGAAAGGAACGGCAGATTGATCACGTTCCTGGATACCCCCGGTCATGCGGCTTTCACCCAAATGCGAGCCCGCGGGGCCCAGGGCGCGGATATCGTGGTCCTGGTCGTGGCTGCTGATGATGGGGTCATGCCGCAGACGCGCGAAGCCATCGCGCATGCCAAGGCTGCCCGAGTCCCGATCCTGGTGGCAATGAACAAGATCGACAAATCGAACGCCAACCCCGAGAAGGTCAAACAACAGTTATCCGAACTTGAGCTCGTCCCCGATGATTGGGGCGGCAACACGATGGTCATACCGGTGTCTGCCCGGGAGAAAAAAGGGATCGACGATTTGCTGGAAGGCATCCTGCTTGTTGCGGACAGCAACGATATTCGCGCCAATCCGGAAGGCACCGTGGTCGGTACGGTCATCGAAGCGCAGGTGGAAAAAAACAAGGGCGTGATGGCCACGCTGTTGGTTCAAAACGGCACCCTCGAACCCGGCGAGATCGTGGTTGCCGGGAGCACTTTCGGCAAGTTGAAGGCTCTTACGGATTTCAAGGGACAACCGGTCAAGCAAGCCGGTCCGTCGATGCCGGTTCTGGTGATGGGTCTGGCTGAGGTTCCCTCAGCCGGCGATATCTTCCAAGTCGTCGAAACAGAACGGGAAGCGCGCAGCATCGTTGAGCAGCGCATCCAGGACGCCAAATCTCAAGCCCAATCGAAGACAAAAGTATCCCTGGAGGACATCTTCGAACGTGCCAAAGCAGGCGAAGCCCGCGCCCTGAACCTGATCGTAAAAGCTGACGTCCAGGGTTCACTCGATCCGGTCGTAGGTGAGTTGAACAAGCTCAGCGGTGGAGAGATCGGGATCAACATCCTGTATGCAGAGACGGGCAACATTGGCGAAAATGACATCATGCTCGCCTCGGCCTCCTCGGCGATCGTCATCGGCTTCAACGTCCAGGCGGATGTCTCAGCCCGGCGGGTGGCCGAAAAAGAAGGTGTCTCGATCCGCCTGTACGAGATCATCTACCGCATGACCGAGGATATCGAGAAAGCCCTCAAGGGCATGCTCGAACCCGTGGTCGTTGAGAAGGTGTTAGGCCGGGCCCAGGTGCTGGCGGTGTTCTCCGCCTCCAAACTGGGCAAGGTGGCTGGCTGCAAAGTTACCGATGGTGAACTGCGGCGGAACGCGCGCGTGCGCTTGTTCCGCGGCAGCGACATGCTCTTCGAAGGCGAAATGGCCTCCCTGAGGCACGAGAAAGAAGATGTCAGGGAAATGAGACAGGGATTCGAATGCGGTGTTGGCTTTAAAAATTTCAAGGATATCCAGGTCGGCGACCAACTGATCTGTTACGTGCTGGAGAAATCGTAAATCCGGAATTCCCCGCGGGCCGGGTCAAGAACCCGCAGGGTTGATCCGGTCAACTCCACCGCAGTCCGATCACGACCAGCGAACACACTCCTTCCGACGATGCCATCCGCCATTCGACTCAAGCGCATTGCCGACCGTCTGCGCCAGGAAATCTCGGAGATGCTCCTGCGGGAGATCAACGACCCGCGGCTCCGACAAATATTCATCACGGATGTCAGGATCGATCGTGAACTGGCTTACGCCGACGTCTATGTATCTGCAGTGGAGGGAAGTAAACGCAGCAAGGAGATCCTGGCAGGCTTCAAGGCAGCCGGTGGATTTTTCCGCCGCGCATTGGCGGCAAGGGTCGAACTGCGCAGCTTTCCTCGCCTGCGCTTCCACTGGGATCCAACTCCGGAACAGGCAGACCACATTGAGAAAGTGTTGGCTGATTTGCGTGTAAAAGAAAATGCTCCCTCCCCAGGCGACTCCAAGGGTGTAAAACGGAAGAAAAAATGAATCTCGATATCGATGGGGAGATCAAACAGCGATTGGAACAGGCTAAAAATGTCCTGATCACATCCCATGTACGACCGGACGGGGATGCGATTGGCTCATTGATCGGTCTGGGCCTGGCTGTCCAGCAGGCGGGTAAGAACGTACAAATGGTCCTGGCGGATGGGGTCTCATCGACCTTCCGCCACCTGGAAGGGGCTGAACAGGTCAGCACCAAAGTTGACGGAAAGTTCGATACGTTCATCACGGTCGACTGCGCTGATTTCAAGCGCACCGGCAAACCTTTCGAACAGCTGGCTCGACCGGATATCAATATCGATCATCACATCACCAACGAAAAATTCGGCAAGCTGAACCTGGTCGAAGGCCAGGAGGTGGCAACGGCAGCCATCCTGACTAACCACCTTCCCCGTTGGGGAATGGCGATCACACAACCGGTCGCCTCGGCTTTATTGACGGGGATTATCTCCGACACGCTCGGATTCCGCACCTCCAATACAACCCCTGAAGCCCTGCGCCAGGCTGCCCAGCTTATGGAATACGGTGTGGACATGCCGGAACTCTACATGCGCGCCCTGGTGAGACGCTCGTTCTCATCGACCCGTTACTGGGGCACGGGTTTGGCAAAACTCGAGCAAAAAAATGGGATCGTTTGGACGACGTTAACCCTCAGCGACCGGAAGTCAGCCGGTTACGGAGGTAACGATGATGCCGATCTGATCAACGTGATCTCGTCTATCGACGGCAACAAGGTCGGGATCATCTTCGTCGAGCAGACCGACAAGCATGTTAAAGTATCCTGGCGGGCGATGGATACCGGAATCAATGTCGCCAAGGTTGCCAAGCATTTTAAGGGAGGCGGTCACGCTGCGGCTGCCGGTGCGGATATTCCGGGTGAGTTAAGTGAGGTCCGGGCTTCCGTATTGCATAGTACGCGGGAACTATTAAACATTTAATCTTTCCTTCAGTTTGTTATGGAATAATTCAGAGTAATTAGGTTGGAATTTTGAGGAGGAGATAAATGGTCGACAGCCAGGATGTAAAAAATGCGATATCCGGTGTATTGGTGGTGGATAAACCGGTTGGGATGACCTCCCATGATGTGGTCCAGGCCATCCGCAACGGCACCAGCCTTCGCCGAGCCGGTCATACCGGGACGCTCGACCCGCGGGCTTCCGGGGTCCTGGTCATCCTCGTAGGCCCGGCAGTGCGATTAAGTGAGTACGTTTCCGCTTCGGACAAGCGTTACCAGGCGATCATCCGGTTGGGTTCGAGCACGGATACCTATGATGCGGACGGAAAATTCACCCGTCCCGACCAACCGATCAACGTGACCGAAGCGCAATTCGAGGAAGCCTTGAAGACTTTCATCGGTGAAATCGAACAAACCCCGCCGCCGTATTCCGCGGTCAAGGTGCAGGGACGCAAAGCTTACGAGATGGCCCGCCAGGGAGAAGAGGTCGACCTGGCTCCACGCAAGATCACCGTGCATCATCTCGAAGTCCTGGAATGGGCGCCACCCGAGGTGGTCGTTGATGTGCACTGCTCTTCGGGAACTTATGTCCGCTCCCTTGCGAATGATTTAGGCGAGAAGCTTGGCACGGGTGCTTACCTGGTGGGGCTGCGTAGAACCAAGAGCGGTAGGTTCAGCCTGAGGGATGCGGTGCCCCTGCGCAAACTCCAGGAAGCCTTCCAGGCTGGCAACTGGTACCAGTACCTCATCCCCGCGGCCGAAGCGCTGGGTGATTGGCCCGCGATCGAGCTCACCCCGGATGAAGTCGAGGGAGTGCGCCACGGGCACCGGGTGAAGGCTGCAGAAGATTCCAAAGAGGGGATGGTGCGCGGTGTAAGCACGCAGGGAGAGCTGGTTGCGCTGATGGAGCTCACCCAGGGCGAGGAGGGCGTCCGCGAATGGCAGCCAAAGAAGGTGTTCTTCACCACCGAATAAACCGCACGGCATTTTTCCGATGCGTAATTCAAATTGACAATAAGGACGGGGAGAACAGCAGGCAAAATCGCTTGATCCCCATTCGAAAACCCAATCCTAAGATGTCCCCAGACCGGCTGCCTAACTCATAACTTCCTATGCAGCATCATTGTGCCCTTGAAGATATAACCTTGGAACATTCCTGGTTAACCATCGGCGTGTATGACGGCGTTCATCGCGGCCACCAGGAGATCATCCGCAGATTGACCCGGGGTGCGCATGCAGACGGAATGCCAGCGGTAGTCTTGACCTTCGACCCGCATCCTGCGGTCGTATTAAGCGGCAGGGAAATTAAATTACTCACCACGCCTGTGGAACGAGCCGAGGACTTCGAAACCCTTGGACTTGATGAGCTGGTCACGGTAGCTTTCACAACGGAACTTTCCCAGGTGAGCGCCTTCGAATTCATGTCCCGGCTTAAAAGCAGGCTTGGACTTGATCAACTGTTGATCGGTTACGATTTTGCCCTTGGTAAGGGCCGGGAGGGAAATACGGCCCGGCTGACCGAAATAGGTCGTGAGCTGGATTATCAGGTCCAGATCATCGCTGCGGTCAGTGACGAGAGCGGCGTCATTTCATCAACCGAAATCCGCAAGCTCGTGTCGATCGGGGATGTGGCCGAGGCAGCCAGGCTGCTCGGACATCCGTACAGCCTGCGCGGGAAAGTTGTGCATGGAGACGGCCGCGGTCACCGGATCAACATCCCCACCGCAAACATGGATTATCCGCTCAGCAAGGTCATCCCTGCAAATGGGATCTATGCATGCTGGGCATATTTAGGGAAAGAAAAATTCAAAGCACTTGTCAATATCGGCATCAACCCGACCTTCACACCCGACAAACAGACACCGAATGTCGAAGCGCACCTGTTGGATTTCGATCGGAAGATATACGATCAGGTGCTGAAGCTGGAGTTTGTGGAACGGTTAAGGGATGAGAAAAAATTCGACTCGGTGGAAGCCTTGATCGAACAGATCCATAAGGATATCGAACGCGGCAGGCAGATCCTGGCGTAGGCCTTCTTTACCGCCAAATTGACTAGGCTGGTTTCAGAATGATGTACCACCACCAGACATTTACAGTCAGTCCAATCGCACCCAATAACAAGTCCGGTAGGATCACTGTGAACCGACGGGCAAAATAGCTTCCGTCTCTACGAAAAAATAGGACCAATCCGCTGACGAGGCCTGCCGAGCCAAAAAAGAATCCGTTGCAGGGCGCAAGGATCAGCACCAATCCCAGAGCAACTTGTGAGATCCCTGAGGTGACGGATTCACCCTGATCAAGCAAATACATGATCATCCAAATAAGATAAGGGAGGATTGCCAGTGCTCCTGTTGCAAAACAAATAATTAAGAGGAGTTTTTCCCGGTTGTGACGATTGGAATTCATCATTTGCACCTCAGGTCGAAATTATATCCTTTGAAGGTTGTATCGATAAAAATGATTGCCTAAACACCTTAATGGGCGTAAAATTGCAACGTCTTAACGATAAGGACGAC
>MGNL01000029.1:0-2886 GCA_001796785.1 Chloroflexi bacterium RBG_16_51_16
GATAAGTACAAGGTTATCCCCGGGATAGTCCGCGCTTATCTGCGCACCCAATTCTGCTATCCGGCGTTGGAGCTGATGCTCATCGATCAATATCTCTGAAAGGACGGATTTGTAGTCCTGCATGGATTTACCATTCATCTGGGTACTTCGTGGTGCGCACGGCAGCGGGCTTCATAAAGTTCTGCCGCACCGACGATAACGATCGGATCGTTAAATCGAGCTGGTTTGCCGTCCACCAGCCTTTGGGTACGGGAGGCTTCACCACCGCACACCATGCAGATCGCATGTAATTTCTCAACTTGTTCAGCCTCGGCCATCAAGGCTGGCATAGCGCCGAACGGCTCACCCCGGAAATCGGTGTCCAGACCAGCGACAATCACCTTCAAGCCGCGCCTTGCAAGCTCCTTGACCAGGTTAAGGATCTCCTCGTCAAAAAATTGCGCTTCGTCGATCCCGACCATGGTAGTTTCAGGCTTGATCTTTGAAAGTATCTCACCAGCTTTGGCTACCGGCATGGCATCGAAATTGGAGCCGGCGTGGGAGGTAACCTTTTCCATGGCATATCGGACATCGACCGCGGGTTTGAACACCTGGACGTTTTGTTTCGCGATCCGGGCACGCACAAGGCGGCGAATTAACTCGTCCGTCTTTCCGCTGAACATCGAGCCACAGATCACTTCAATCGAACCGTTAGCGAGCTGCAATCCACACCTCCCCTTCTTTTTTCCAACCGAGAACCGAGTTTAACAGCATGCTCCAACCACCAGGGAACCGAAGTCTTGAATTAACAAAAACAGGCAGACGATATGACCATCTGCCTGTCTAGTTTACCTGAAGATTCAAACTTCGGGGTGGATGAGGGTTATGTCACCGCGGTTTCGGGTAATTCGTATCCCAGCACGCGCAGCTTCTTCTTGGCAGTGGTCAGTGATGACTGACCAAAACCGGCGATCGCAAGCACACTGCGATCCCCTTCACCTGTCAACTTGGTTAACAGTTGACCTACAGTCAGGATGCCGCCTTTTTTCAGGGCTTCGGTGGCGCGAGTGGTGAGACCCAATTCACCAATTTCCCGATCCGGGGAAGTCTTGGATTCTTCCTTGGCTTTTTTCTGCTCGACAAAAGTCTGGCGGGCAGTGAGCTTCTTGTAGAAGCGATCCACCTGACCTTCGATGTCGATCAGGCGCTGCGCTTCACCGCTGAAGAACGGATGACAGTTGGAGCAGATATCCACGCGCAGCTCCTTGCGGGTTGAGCCGGTAGTCCAGGTCTTACCACAAGTAGCGCAGGTGACTTTCGCATCCGGAAAATAGGTGGGATGGATTTCTGCTTTCATTTACCAACCTCCGCGGGGAGCACATTGACCCGCTTGCGGCCGTGCACTAGATCATACAAAACGATGCCATCCCTCACAGCGAAGAGCGTATCGTCCTTTCCAACCATCACATTCAGGCCCGGCTTAATGTGAGTTCCCCTTTGACGTACAAGGATATGCCCGGCGAGAACCTGCTCACCGGCATAGCGTTTTACACCCAGACGCTGTGCATTGCTGTCTCGCCCGTTGCGGCTGGAACCGCCGCCTTTTTTATGTGCCATATCTGCCTCACACTACTCTTTCTTACTCTTCTTGTTATCTTTATTAACCGACTTTTTAGTGGACTTGGATTTCGGCTTGGCCTCTTTTTTCGCCAGATCAGCCTTGGTCGGTTCCTTCTTCGGAGCTTTCTTGACTTCAGTTCGTTCGACTTTCCGTTCCTCACCCGGTCGACCTATAAAATCGATCATCAAACGGGTATATGCCTGTCTGTGACCGCCTTTAACTCGAATTCGTTTTTTCGGGGAATAACGAAATGAGATTACCTTGGGTCCGCGCATATGTTCCAACACCGTAGCTTTAACGTTCACACCACTCAGGGTTGGCGTACCCACCATGATGTCTTCGCCGTCTGCCATGAGCAGGACATGTTCAAGATCAAACTTCTTACCCGCCTGCAGACCGAGGCGATCCACCGCAATGGTGGCGCCTTCCTCGGCGCGGTACTGTTTGCCGCCACTTTCTATGATTGCGTAACGCATGTTTTGCTCCAGTCATTCACTTCGCCGCCCGTCCTGCGGGAGTTATCCAACGCCGAACGACGGGGAAGCTGGGTTTATATCGTGCCTGCTGCGAACTTCAGACAAGGAACCGCCCCGGCCATTCTTACCGCCAGGGCGGAAGCGGCTTATATTATATATGGAGGGGTGGGAAGTGTCAAATCCAAGTCTCTTCGAACATAAACCTTGTCTAGAATGACTGATATGTATCTTCTAAAAAGGACGTCTTCGCCAAAATGCTATTGTTAAGGTTAAACTTATGCAATAGCAAAGACGATAAGAGAGGTTTGACATGGGAGAGATGATCAAGCTCGGAGCATTAGAAAGTTATTTATCGAGACCGAAAGACTTGGGGCCCTGGCCAGCCGTTATCGTCATCCATGAATGGTTCGGGTTGGATGAGCAGACCAAATCCATAGCCAGGCGGATCGCTGAAATCGGCTATCTATCCGTTGCGCCTGATCTTTATCACGGAGAACTGTGTGAATTCAGTGAGTCGGATAAGGCAGAGGCTATTAAGAATAAATATCTACCGACAGCCCCGACTGAATTACAGGGTATGTTCGATGCCCTAAAGGAATATAAGGATTGCAACGGCAAGATCGGATGCGTAGGATTCTGCTTTGGCGGAAGGATGTCGCTTACTCTCGGACTAAACCGACCGGTGGATGCGGTATGCACCTTTTATGGCGGTGGGATGCAGAACATCTTTGATCAATTGGATAAATTAAAAGCGCCGGTGTTGGGGCTATTCGGGGATAAGGATTTGTCGATACCGGTAGGTACAGTTGA
>MGNL01000029.1:2933-3097 GCA_001796785.1 Chloroflexi bacterium RBG_16_51_16
TATCCAGACTCTGGGCATGCTTTCTTCCGCGACACGGATCCCGCGGTTTACAAACCGGAAGCAGCGAGGGATGCGTGGGTGAGGCTGACAAATTTTTTTAATAAAAATCTTCGTTGAACCTCCTCGAATATTTGAGTCCATGGGTAGATCAATTCGATTGACGA
>MGNL01000029.1:3114-5839 GCA_001796785.1 Chloroflexi bacterium RBG_16_51_16
CTCCCGCAAAGAGCGCACCGGACACGCCTACCCCCCTTCCCTCGGGAAGGGGGAGATAAAGGCAAAACAGGAGGTGTGCGGCGAAGAACGCCGCACACCCCCTGTTTTGCCAAAAACTAGATATGAGTAATTAGATTTCCATATAACTAATCTCATTTAGAATCCTGGGTTTTATTGACAAATTCCATACCGTACTTTACCCTCCCTGCATGCCAGAGTTGAATGACGACCAGCGGAGGGCAGCAGAATTTGCTCTGGACCAAAAATTGTTCCTGATCGGTCCAGCTGGAACGGGAAAGACAACAGCCGGTGTGAGACGACTGGAATATTTGCTTTCATCGGGCATACCTGCCAGTGAGATCCTGGTGCTGACCCCCCAGCGTTCGCTCCAAGACCCATATCTCGAAGTGATCCAATCTCCGCAACGCCCTGCAGGGGGTGAGGTCACTACCGCGACGATTGGCGGATTGGCCAGACGATTGTGCGAGCTGTTTTGGCCGCTGGCCGCAGAGGCAGCAGGCTTCGCGCGTCCAGACCTGCCTCCCCTCTTTTTAACACTTGAGACTGCGCAGTATTACATGGCGTACCTGGTACGCCCGATGCTTGAGGAGGGTTATTTCCAATCCATCACGATCGACCGCTATCGGCTGTATTCACAGATCCTGGACAACCTGAACAAATCGGCTCTGGTTGGTTTCCCATTCACAGAAATCGAATCGCGGCTCGATTCCGCGTTCGTCGGCGACCCGGTTCAGCGCCGGGTTTACCACGATGCCCAGGAGGGCGCGACCCGTTTCCGCAACTACTGCCTGAAGCATAACTTGCTCGATTTTTCGCTCCAGTTGGATGTTTTTTGCAATCACCTGTGGCCCAATCCAACAGTCCGTGAATTCCTATTTCAAACCTATCGCCATATCATCTATGACAACCTTGAAGAGGACAGCCCTCGCGCCCACGACATCCTGCGTGAATGGATCCCGCAGATCGAATCCGCGATGCTTATTTACGACGAGGGCGGTGGTTACAGGCGATTCCTCGGAGCGGATACTGAATCCGGTCGGGCATTAAGCGAGTTGTGCGATACGCGGCTCGCGCTGGATCTGAATTTCGTCATGTCCCCCAAGATCGCGAAGCTGGATCTGTTAATGAAGCACGTCATTCAGCACGGAACTGCTATAGATGTAAAACTTAATCCCGAGGCGGATGAAATCCAACCACTGAGCACCCGATTTTATCCCCAGTTATTGGATGCGATCGTTTCAGAAGTTCATTCCCTGCTTGTCGACCCGAAGATCCCAGCCTCGGAAATCGTCATCCTGGCACCCTACCTGTCCGACGCACTTCGATTTTCGCTCACAGAACGGCTCGACAGACTGGACATCCCATGGCGCTCCAACCGGCCTTCGAGGTCACTGTGGGAGGAACCCGCCTGCCGGGCTTTGATCACACTTGGCGCACTGGCAAATCCACACTGGAATATCAAGCCGACAAAATTCGATGTGGCCTACGCGTTGATGAGCGCCATCGATGGATTGGACCTGGTCCGCGCCCAACTCCTGGCGGAAATCACCTATCATCAAAAAGACCTGCAGTTTTCCACGTTCGATGAAATCAAAACAGAGGTCCAGGAGCGCATCACGTACGTCATCGGCGGACGCTTTACCATCCTCAGAGACTGGCTGATGGCTTATCAGCAGGACAATCCCCTACCCCTGGACCATTTTTTCCGCAAATTGTTCGGGGAAGTATTATCTCAGCTCGGATTCGGATACCATATCGACCTCGATGCCGTGCGAGTCGCGGCCAGCCTGGTCGAGTCGGTGAGGAAGTTCCGTTTGGCGATGGATCCATCCAGCGTGGATAAAGATCGACCGGATTTCGACCTTGGGAAGGAATATGTAGACATGCTGCAGGAAGGTGTGATTGCAGCCAGCTATCTGGACGATTGGCAGTCTTCGGTTGAAGAGGCGGTTTTGATCGCACCTGCCCATACATTCATCATGATGAACAAACGCGCAAAGATCCAATTCTGGATGGACATCGGCTCCACCGGATGGTATGAACGGCTGGCTCAACCGCTCACCCATCCTTACGTTTTATCCAGAGGCTGGCAGCCAGGCCGCACCTGGACGGACGCAGATGAAGTCCAAGCCGGCGAACTAAGCATGAGCCGGCTGGTTTCAGGATTGCTACACCGTTGTGAGGAGCGGATATACATTTGTTTATCCGAACTAGGTGAGTCAGGATTCGAGCAGCGAGGTGAACTTTTTAGGGATTTTCAAAAGGTGCTATCAGGAAATGAATGAATAAGCTTACGACAGCCAAACCAAGGAACCTCTTTTGGTATAGCCTGATTTTGACTATTTGCATACGGGCGGTTGCACTGTGACCCAAACACCCACTCTCCGACTTTCCCAGCAAAGAATATTGGAATATCGCGGTGGTCGCATGGGCGTTTCAGCCGTGCCTGGCTCGGGAAAGACGCATGTGCTCTCGAAGTTGGCTGCGAGAATTATCTCCAGCGGGGTATTGCAGGAGGACCAGGAAGTATTGATCGTTACCCTGGTGAATTCAGCTGTGGATAATTTCGAACTGCGGATCCGGGAGAATTTCGATAACCCGCTATTGGCTCTATATAAATATCGCGTCAGAACCCTGCACGGTTTGGCGCACGATATCCTACGCGAAAAACCCGCCCAGGCAGGGTTGGAAGAACGATTTACGA
>MGNL01000029.1:5854-9702 GCA_001796785.1 Chloroflexi bacterium RBG_16_51_16
AAGCTGATTCGATCCGGCGTGAGGCGGTAACCGCCTGGTTAAGTTCACATCCCGATGGTCTTGAGGATTACCTCGACCCCAGCCTGGAACCTAAGAAACTAGACTGGGTACGCCGGCAGCACCTGCCGGAAATGCTGGCAAGCCTTGCCCTGGCGTTCATCCGCTCCTGCAAGGATAGGCGCATCACACCCGAAATCCTCCGCGATCGCCTGGACCGTATTCCCTCACCCCTGCCGCTTGCCGAACTGGGCTGGCAGTTGTATGCGGATTACCAGCGCGGATTGATTTATCGCAGCGCGGTGGACTTCGATGACCTGATCCGACTGGCGCTGGATGTTCTTGAAGATAAGGATTACCTCGAACGATTGCGTTATCGCTTCCCATTCATCCTGGAAGATGAAGCCCAGGATTCAAGCAAGCTCCAGGAGACCATCCTGAAATCGATCTCAGGACCGGAAGGCAATTGGGTGCGGGTCGGCGACCCGAACCAGGCCATTTTCGAGACATTCACCACGGCTTCACCCCAGTTCTTGCGCAATTTCATACGGGATCATTTTCACGTTGACATGGCGGAATCGGGCCGGTCACAACCGGCTATCATCGAGATCGCGAACCACCTGATCGATTGGGTCATGTCGGCGCATCCTGAAACCCTGGCTCACGATGCGCTTCAACTTCCGCATATCGAGCCGACGCCTGCCGGCGATCCGCAACCGAATCCTCCCGAGGACCGATCCGCCATTCAATTGATCTCTGAAAAACTCACAGCGGACCAGGAACTCACGTGGATCGTAGATTCACTTACGAAATGGCTTCCTGAACACCCCGATTTCACCGTAGCCGTTCTTGCGCCGCGCAACCAGCGCGGATTTGACCTAATCAAAATCCTTAAGGAGCGGAAAGTTGAATTCGTTGAAATGCTGAATTCGACGATGGAGACCCGGGCAGCCGCGGGTGCACTAGGGAACCTGCTCAACTATCTCTCTGAACCGGGATCGTCAACGAAATTGGCAAAAGCGTATCAGGTATGGCGCAGGGATGTTTTTGGCAGCAACGCATCAGACGATTCAGCTGAAGACCCCGCTAAGCGTGTCAAACGGTCGGATGCGGAACACCTCCACGAGCTCATCAGGAAAGTCAAGGAAACCGAGGCATACTTGATGCCAACGCCGGATCAGGATTGGCTTGCCAGCCTGAGCCAAGAGATCGATGTGGCACTCGTCGAGGAATTGTTGGAATTCCGCAGCCATGCCCGACGCTGGTTGAATGCGGTCAGGCTGCCGATCGACCAATTGATCCTGACGCTGGCCCAGGATATTTTTACCGAAGCTGCTGACCTTGCCCTGGCGCATAAATTGGCTCTGGTCCTGCATAAGGCAGCCGCGGATCACCCGGAATGGCGCCTGCCGGAATTGTCCACGGAACTATCGGTGATCGCCAGGAACGAGCGCAGGTTCATCGGATTTGGCAATGACGATTCAGGATTCGACCCACAAAGGCACAAAGGCAAGGTCGTGGTCACCACCATGCATAAATCCAAGGGGCTCGAATGGGATCGAGTGTATTTGATGTCGGTCAACAACTACGATTTTCCCTCCAACCAGGCGAACGACAGCTATATCTCTGAAAAGTGGTTCGTCCGTAATAACCTGAACCTGGAGGCAGAAGTTCTGGAACAAATGAAGGCGCTGCTCTCCTCCTCCAGGATCGAATGGTATTCTGAGGGCAGCGGCACACTGGCTGCCCGATTGGATTATTCCAAGGAGCGCCTGCGGTTGCTTTATGTAGGCATCACCCGAGCCAAAAAGGATCTGATCATCACCTGGAACACCGGCCGCCAGGGAAACCTTACCCAATCCCTGGCGCTGGCAGAGCTTACGGGATGGTGGCGGGCATAAAGCGGTAGAATTAAATCGAGTGAGGTGTAAATGTATACATCTGAAGGCAAGCAGATCATTCAAACCGGAAATGCACCGAAAGCGATCGGACCGTATTCACAAGCCGTACGGATCCAGGATATGGTGTTCGCTTCTGGTCAGATCGGTCTGGATCCGACCACGGGCGAGTTTGTATCGAATGCGGTCGAAGACCAGACCCGGCAGGTGCTCATCAATCTAACGAAAGTTCTGGAGGCGGCGGACTCGGGATTGAAGTTTGTAATTAAAACAACTGTCTTCCTTAAAGACATCAATGATTTTGCCAAGATGAACGGGGTGTATGGAGAATTTTTTCCAGATCATCCCCCCGCTCGAAGTACGGTGGCTGTCGCGGCACTCCCGAAAGGTGCACTGGTCGAGATCGAAGCCATAGCCCTGCTGGCTCGCCCTAAGGGTGATTGAGCCGCTGTGGGCTGTCTCGTATGGGACATTTGATCATTAACTTCCGGGCGACACACAAACTTTTCCCAGCGTCTCAACCGATCGACAGGCCTTATTCTTGACGAACGAATTGATCCTGCTAGTCGACGACGAGCCATCGATCATTCAGCTCGGGCGTCTTTACCTGGAAAGGGAGGGATTCCGAGTCGAGGGTGTCCTAGACGGCGAATCCGCGTTAAAAATCGCAGCCGAGAAATTGCCAGCGCTGATCGTGCTGGACATTATGCTCCCAAAATTGGATGGCTTAGAAGTGTGCCGTAATTTGAGGGCTGCGGGGAACCAGACTCCGATCATCATGCTGACGGCGAGAGATGAAGACATCGACAAAATCTTGGGTCTCGAACTGGGTGCGGATGACTACCTGACCAAACCGTTCAATCCTCGCGAGCTGGTAGCCAGGGTAAAAGCAATCTTGCGCCGGGCAGATCGCAGTCAGACCGAGGGCGGGAAAGCCATCCACCTGGCAGACCTGACCATCGATCCAGCCGCCCGTGAGGTCCGGCTAAAGGATCAACCGATCATTGTACGCACGCAGGAATTCGAATTGCTGCGAACCCTGGCAGAACACCGCGGCAAAGTCCTGACCCGGGAACAATTGCTTCAACTCGCATGGGGATTTGACTTCTACGGACAAACCCGGACGGTTGACGTGCATATCGCGCATTTACGAAAGAAACTGGAGGGCGGGCAGGTGAAGATCGAGACCGTCACAGGGGTTGGATATAAACTAGTCGTGTAATGTTCACCAGCCTGCGGTCACGGCTCTGGTTGAGTTATGCGGGGTTGATCTTCGCAGCCCTCGGCATTGTAGCGATCGTCCTTTTAGTTTATCTATACCGGAACCCTTTATCTTATCGAAGGACGTTCGAGCGCTTGCAGGCGGTCGAGACGGTCATGGCAGAGCGCGAGGAGAACCAATCCGGGCAGTTAAAGTCTCCCATGCTTGAAAGGGCGGCACGAAATTTCAACGTCCGCCTGGTGCACTACTCAGCAGATCAAACCGTACTGTTCGATACAGGTTCCACCACGAGCCCGGCGCTTCCTTTTCCCACCCGGAACCTGCTCACACGCGGAGTGCCCTTCATCACCGATGAGAAGGGCAAGGACTGGCTGTATGCCATTAGCCAATTATCGGATGGAAGCTGGCTGGTGGTCGCTGCTCCGCAACCGCGACCTTCATTTCTAAACCTTTTTACAGACGACTTACTGCCATTGTTCATCCGCGGCGGTTTGATAGCGCTGCTCCTGAGCTTGTTTGCGGCGTTTTTATTTGCGCGCTGGGTAGCCGATCCACTTCAGAAAGTGATCGCGGCGGCTCGCGCCATACCCGAACAATCTGTAAGCGTGGGTAATGTGGCAGGGCCGCGAGAGATGCAAGATCTTGCCCATGCGTTCGATTCGATGATCAGACGGCTGGAAAGCAGTCAGAAGAGCCAGCGCGATTTCGTTGCCAACATATCCCATGAACTA
>MGNL01000029.1:9759-9901 GCA_001796785.1 Chloroflexi bacterium RBG_16_51_16
CAAACAGAAAAAGCCCGCAAACAGGCGGCCGGGATCATTCATTCCGAGGCCGGGAGGATGCACCGGATAGTCCTGGATTTGCTCGACCTTGCTCGGCTCGAGGCTGGAACGGCGGATATCAGCATAGTTCCCGTGGATATCG
>MGNL01000029.1:9931-12546 GCA_001796785.1 Chloroflexi bacterium RBG_16_51_16
TTCTTCCCCAAGCCCGGGATGCCGGCGTTGGATTGACCTTGGAGACCGCCGGTGAGCTGCCAAAGGTCATGGGGGATGGCGACAGGCTGGCGCAGGTCATCACCAACCTGGTAGACAATGCCGTAAAATTCACGCCCAACGGTGGTCACGTCTGGCTGAGGGCGAACAGGGAAAAGCAATCCTTGATGATCAGCGTGATCGATGACGGACCAGGCATCCCCCCAGGCGATCAGCCGCACATCTTCGACCGGTTTTTCCAGGCAGACCGTTCGCGGTCCGGTGGATCCGCACATGGTTCCGGCCTGGGGCTGGCGATCGCAAGAGAGATCGTCCACGCCCACGGTGGTACAATCAGCGTCCGTAGTCAACCGGGGCAGGGGACGACATTCGTGGTCCAGCTGCCGCTGGGGACTTCAGGCACTACGGCGGTTCGCGACAGACCTTCCAGGTAAAGGCAACGCTATATATGATCCATCCTAATAACCGAAGAGCCTAATTCGGTATGTCTATCACTCTGCCATCTGTCACCGTAATAGTCCCCTGTTTTAATGAACAGGCTACCATCCAGCGACTTTTGGAAGCACTGCTCAAGCAAACTTACCCGCATGAAAAAATGGATGTGGTCATTTCCGATGGAAAATCCACAGATAACACCCGTAACATCATCTCAACGTTCATTGCAAAGCATCCCGACCTAAAGCTTATTGTGATCGACAATCCCGGGGGAACCATCCCTTCTGCCTTGAACGAGGCGCTCGATCAGGCGAAGGGAGAGATCATCGTCCGCCTGGATGCTCATTCGGTTCCCTTTCCGGATTATATCGAAAGGTCGGTTTCGGCACACCAGCAAGGTTTGGGGGACAACGTCGGCGGCGTATGGCAGATCGAAGCCGGAGAAGACAAATGGATTGCGAGATCCATCGCTGTAGCGGCCGCTCATCCTCTGGGAGCAGGGGACGCGCAATATCGTCTTACACCTGCACCGAGGTACGTAGATACGGTGCCTTTCGGCTCGTTTCGGAAAGAATTAATTGGAAGAATCGGGCGGTTTGATGAGAGCCTGCTGACCAATGAGGATTACGAATTCAATGCCCGCCTACGCCTCGCTGGCAGCAAGGTCTGGCTGGACCCGTCCATCCGATCCATCTATTATTCTCGGTCAAGCATCCCCCAACTCGCCCGGCAATATGTACGCTACGGATTCTGGAAATGGCGCATGCTTCAGCGCTATCCCAGCACATTACGCTGGCGACAAGCACTGCCACCTATTTTCGTTTTAAGCCTGATCCTTTTGAGTGTGTTATCCTTATGGCTCATTCCTTGTCGGTATGCATTGGCCGTTTTGGCAGGGGTATATTTCCTGATCCTGGGGCTGGCTGGTTTGAATCTGGCAGTGCATCATAAAAAAGCATATCTCTTGATCGGATTTCCACTGGCGATCGTCACCATGCATAGCGCCTGGGGGCTGGGTTTTCTATGGAGCATGATCGCCAGCAGGTTCCATACACCCAAGAATGGTTAATATCCGCCGCCCATCCCTGCGGCTAAGACCGGGAGAACATCGCGCCCTGCTGGCATTCGGAGACCTGATCGCCTCCTCGGCAGCCGTATTGGCTTCCATATTTACCTGGTATCGATACTCGATCTACACGAATATCCTTAATGGTATGACCGAGCGTCAGGCTGAACGGCTGGTGGTCATAAACGTGCCGGTCTGGTTCTACCTGCTGCCCCTGGTCTGGCTGTTATTGATGGTCGAGCTTTATGAAGCCCACAATGCGGCAGACAGAATCAAGACCTTACGCGGCATTATCGTTGCCGCCCTGGTCGGTGTACTGGGATATTCCTTTCTGTTCACCATCAACGTCGAACCGAATTCCCTGCCCCGCATTGGTGTAGCGGCATTTTTAATTTACGCGTCACTGCTTACGATTGGATGGCGGGCTATCTATATCCGCTTCTACAGCACTTCAGGCATGATGCGCCGGGTCCTGATCATGGGTGCCGGGAAAGCCGGACACACACTTGTGGACGTCTACTCCAACCAAAAACCACCGCCCTTCAACCTGGTCGGTTTCATCGATGATGACCTGCGCAAACGCGGGAAATCGTATCGCGGCTTCCAGGTGCTGGGTCCAACGGAAACCCTGTTGGAGAACCTTGAAAGCCTGAATGTGACCAACCTGGTTGTTTCAATCACTGGAGAAATCAAAGGAGACACGTTCCAGGCGATCCTCGACGCCCAGGAGCGCGGGGTCGAGGTCACGCGGATGCCCATACTCTATGAGGAGATGACCGGCCGGGTGCCGGTGCACCACCTAGAATCGGATTGGGTGATCCGCTCCTTCGTCGACCAATTGCCGAGCAGCGGTTTGTATGAATTAGCCAAGCGGTTCATGGATTTCATCGGCGGGCTGGTGGGGCTGGTTATTTTTGCGTTCATCTTCCCATTTGCTAGTTTTGCAATTCTTGTGGAAAGCGGTTTTCCCATTTTTTATTCCCAGAGCAGGCTAGGCCAGGGCGGGCATGTGTTCGTTATCCGGAAGTTCAGGACCATGCAACGAAACGCGGAACCGGATGGTGCAGCCCGGCTGGCACTTGAAAAAGATCCGCGC
>MGNL01000029.1:12597-22672 GCA_001796785.1 Chloroflexi bacterium RBG_16_51_16
CAATTCTTCAATGTCGTCCGGGGAGAGATGAGCCTCGTAGGTCCGCGCGCAGAGCGGCCCGAGCTTGTGCTCTCGTTCCAGAAGGAAATCCCTTTTTATCGGGCCCGGCTGCTAGTCAAACCCGGTTTGACGGGTTGGGCTCAAATTAATTATGGTTACGTATCGAATGTCACCGAAACAGCGGTTAAACTTGAATATGATCTTTTTTACATCAAGCATAGGACGCTGATGATGGATATCCGGATCGTCCTGCGTACGATCGGCACGGTCTTTGGATTTCGAGGCAGATAACGTGAGGACTTACCTGGTAACAGGAGGCGCAGGGTTCATCGGTTCACACCTGGTGAGAGCACTGCTCGAGCAGGGCAGCAGAGTGCGAGTCCTGGATAATTTTTCCACGGGCAAGCAGGAAAACTTGCAGGGTTTGAACGGCAACCTCGAGGTGATCGAGGGCGACCTGCGGGACACGGCCAGGGTCACCGAAGCGATTAGGGGAGCGGAAGTGATCTTTCACGAGGCAGCCTATGTATCCGTACCTCACTCCATTACGGAACCGCAGGCTTGCTTCGATGTTAACCTTACCGGGACTTCCATCTTGCTGGATGAAGCCCGTAAAGCTGGAGCACGGCGTGTGGTGATCGCCTCCAGCGCAGCCGTGTATGGCGAATCTACAGAACTGCCGCTCGCTGAAGATACACAGCTCAAGCCATTATCCCCCTATGCACTTTCAAAACAGATCAATGAACTCTACGCAAAGTTGTTCACCGATGTTTACAGCCTGGATACGGTTGCCCTTCGCTATTTCAACGTCTACGGAGCGCGACAGCGGCCGGATTCCATGTATGCCGCTGCCGTCCCCATATTTTTTAGGCAATTGAGCCAGGGAGATGCAGTGCAAGTGTTCGGTGACGGCAGCCAGACGCGCGACCTGATCCACGTCCGTGATGTCGTGAATGCCAACTTGATCGCCGCCGATCATCCGGCTGCACCCGGAGTGATATTCAACATTTGCACTGGCATCGAGACACGGCTGCTCGATCTCTTGGATGTCCTTTTTGACCTGTTCCCGAATTCAAAACCACCGCTCTTCACCGACCCTCGACCGGGCGACATTCACCGCTCCGTTGGAAACGCCAGCAAGGCTGAACAGCAAATGGGTTTTAAGGCCCGGGTCAGCCTCTCTGAGGGATTGAAGGAGACGTTTGAGTGGAATCGAACATGATGACGATTTCAAGTAAGCCGAAATTCCACCTTCGCAACCGAATTGTCCTGGTCGGTGATATTGCTCTGATCCTTGTTTCGATCCTGGGTAGTTTTGCTCTGCGCCTGGACGTTGCCCAGCTTCCTTATTACTTTCCGGCAGCCATGCTGATGTGCGCTGTAGCCCTGGCTGTAAAAATTCCCGTCTATTACCTGTTTGGACTTTATCGCCGGTTATGGATCTATGCCAGCATCGGTGAACTGAGATTGATCGTCACCGCGGTTACCACCGCTTCGGTTCTCACTGCAGCTGTGATGCTGCCTTTGATCTACGGCGGTCTAATCCACCCCGGCATGCCGCGCTCTGCCCTGGGGATTGACTGGCTGCTTTCGCTTGTGCTCATCGGCGGATCCCGGTTTGCGCTGCGCATCCTTGCTGAACAGTCCGGCGCTGTCCAGAACGGGAAGCCCAGGCGGGTGCTCCTGATCGGAGCAGGGAACGCCGGCGCGTTGATCGTTCGGGAAATGCAGAAATCGCCACAGCTGAACTTGTTACCGATGGGTTTCCTGGATGATGACCCCGGCAAACAAAACCAGAATATTTATGGTGTCCCGGTACTAGGGCCGATCAACAGGTTGGGAAGCCTGCTCGAAACCGAAAATATCAATGAAGTCATCCTGACGATTCCATCAGCGCCGGGGCGCATTGCCAGGCTTGTGACCGAAGTATGCCGGTCGATGGGAATCCCGTCCAGGACCATGCCCAGCCTGTTCGAATTAATCGGTGGAAAAGTGAGCGTCAGCCGCCTGCGGGAGGTCAACATCACCGACCTGCTCCGCCGCGAACCGGTCAAAATCGATGATCGATTCGTCGGATCAGCGTTGACGGGTAAAAAGGTGCTGGTCACAGGTGCGGGCGGTTCGATTGGCGGAGAGATCTGCCGCCAGGCTGCGCGCTGGAACCCAGCCGAGCTGGTGATGCTCGGTCACGGCGAAAACAGCATATTCGAAACCCTGCTCAGATTGCGGGATAACTTCCCGTCCCTGGCCATCGATCCGGTCATCGCAGATATTCGGGACGAAGGGCGAATCAATGAGATCATTAAGCACCACCGCCCGGATGTAATCTTTCATGCCGCGGCACACAAACATGTATCGTTGATGGAAACCAACGTCGAGGAAGCTATCATCAACAACGTGCTCGGTACCCGCAACCTGGTCGAGTCAGCGGACAAGAACGAGGTTGAGCGGTTGGTGCTGATTTCGACCGACAAGGCCGTGCGCCCGATCAATGTTTACGGTGCGACCAAACGCATGGCTGAGATGATCGTGGTGGATGCAGCCCATCGAACAGGAAAGGCATTTTCCGTTGTCCGATTTGGGAATGTTCTGGGAAGCCGTGGCTCGGTCCTACCGCTTTTCAAGGCTCAGATCGAACGCGGCGGGCCTGTGATGGTCACCCATCCCGAGATGCAAAGATATTTCATGACCATCCCCGAGGCGGTTCATCTTGTCCTCCAGGCAGCGTCCATGGGCCGAGGTGGGGAGATTTTCCTACTCGACATGGGACCTCAAATCCGGATCCTTGACCTGGCAGAAGACCTGATCCGGCTCTCCGGGTTGGAGCCCTACCGGGATATTGAAATCGTGTTCACCGGAATCCGACCAGGTGACAAATTAAGCGAAGATCTATGGGAAGCCGGCACCAGTTTTAAACCCACCAACCACCCGGAGATCTTCCGGTCACAAGAGGATGAGCAGGTGGATGGAGCCAACCTGGCAGAGGTCATCGAGCAATTGACAGATTATGCTAGGCGAGGGGAAACCGACCAATTGATCAGACTGCTTGATGCTTCCATACCTTCAGCTTCGGTCCGCTCTGGTCCTGTGGATTTAAACCCCGTTGATTAAGGACAAACCGGGTCGACCCGGAAGCGAAACAGTCAAATATGCCGATCGTCTCACTCCCTGAATGGCAGGAGTTCCTAAGACATCATCCGAATGCACATTTGCTGCAAACGGCTGAATGGGGCGAGCTTAAATCGAATTTTGGGTGGACGCCCATCCGCTTGACAACCGGAAAGAGGGGCGGTCAAATCCTTTTCCGCAAATTACCATTCGGGCTCACACTCGGTTACCTTCCCAAACCCATAACACCAGAAGATGACATGGCAACCAACCGCCAATTCTGGGCGGAACTCGATTTGTTATGCAGGGAACGGCGGGCGATATTTTGCAAACTCGAACCAGACGCATGGGATCAGGATCCCCGAGGCCGAAGTGGAGAGTATCAGAGCCTGCGGATCAGTCGTCATTCCATCCAACCACCACGGACCATCGTGATCAACATAAAATATTCTGAGGACGAGATCCTGGCGAGGATGAAACAGAAAACACGCTACAACATCCGGCTGGCTGAGAAGAAGGGCGTTCGGGTTCGTCCCTGGGACGACCTGGTTGCTTTCCACAAGATGATGATGGCTACCGGCGAGCGGGACCGGTTCGGTGCGCACTCCCTGGAGTACTACAGCAAGGCGTATGAACTATTTCGTTCGGGTGGGATGTGCGAACTGCTGGTTGCCGATTATGAAGGTGTTCCATTAGCGGCTTTGATGGTATTTGCTCGTGGCAACCGTGCGTGGTATCTCTATGGAGCTTCAACAGACGACCAGCGTAACCTCATGCCAACCTACCTGCTCCAGTGGGAAGCCATCCGCTGGGCAAAGTCGCGAGGATGTGAAACATACGACCTCTGGGGTGTGCCCGATCATGACGAAGCAGCGCTCGAGGCTGGTTTTGAAAAACGCAGCGATGGGTTGTGGGGTGTTTACAGGTTCAAACGCGGATTTGGAGGTGAACTCAAGCGCGCCAGCCAAGCGTATGACCGGGTTTACAACCCCGCGTTGTATTGGATCTATCGCTTGCGTATGGCTGGCTCTGAGGCGGGATAATGGAACGATTCACAGGCAGCAGCAATGATTGGAATTCACTGCTTTTAGATTTGGATCGACCCCATCTGCTCCAAACCTGGGAATGGGCAAATATTAAAAAAGATGTTGGCTGGGAACCTATGCCTTACCTATGGAGAGCGTCGTCCGGAAGTCCACAGGCGACTGCAGCAGCTATGATCTTAAAACGCCGACTCCCGATGGGCGGTTTGTCCGCCAGGCTGAGCATCCTGTACTGCCCTAAAGGTCCGATCATGGAATGGAGGAATAGCGGATTAAGGAATCGAGTACTTAACGATCTACAATCGTTGACCAGAAAAAATGGGGGCATTTTTTTAAAAATAGATCCGGAAGTTATCCTGGGAACAGGCGTACCCGAATCAGAAGACGACAAACTTGACGTCAACGGCCAGGATGTGGTCAAAGAATTCAATAACCTCGGTTGGAAAATGTCATCTGACCAGATCCAATTTAAAAATACCTTCAGCATTGACCTCAATCCATCCGAGGACGAACTCCTGGCAGCGATGAAACAGAAAACACGCTATAACATCCGGCTGGCGGAAAAGAAAGGCGTAACCGTGCGGTCCGGGACGACCGCAGATCTGCCATTGCTGTACAAAATGTTTGCCGAGACATCGATCCGGGACGGATTCGTCATCCGGGATGAAACCTATTATCAAAATGTTTGGGGATCGTTCATCTCGGCGGCAGCTTCATCCGAAGAAAAGACCTCGAGTGCAGCTCCCTGGGCTGAACCTTTGATTGCAGAGGTCGATGGAGAATCCGTCGCGGCTGTAATCCTTTTTTTCTTTGCACGACGCGCCTATTATCTATATGGCATGTCACGTGAAATGCACCGCGAGAAAATGCCCAATTATCTGCTCCAGTGGTCAGCCATGCGCCGTGCCCGACAAGTTGGTTGTACCAGCTATGACCTGTGGGGCGCACCTGATGAATTTATTGAAACAGATCCGCTCTGGAATGTATCCCGTTTCAAGGAAGGGCTTGGCGGGCTGGTTATCCGGAGCGTGGGTGCATGGGATTATGCCCCCAATCCATTGTGGTACAACCTGTATACCAGACTGATCCCCAGGTTATTGGATATGATGCGCTTAAGGGGCCGAGCCCAAACCAGAAAAACCCTGTCAGAAAGGCTGGCATGAACAACATACCAAGATTGAAATTCGCCCAACTCCCGACAACCATAGAGGAGATGCCTCGACTCTCCAAAAAACTCGGGGGGCCGAGGTTATTGGTCAAACGCGACGATCAGACTGGCCTGGCGTTCGGTGGCAACAAGACGCGAAAGTTGGAGTTCCTGGTTGCAGACGCGCAATCCCAACGAGCTGATCTATTAATCACGGCCGGAGCGGTCCAGTCCAACCACTGCCGGCAGACAGCCGCAGCGGCTGCCCGCTTCGGATTCGATTGCAAGCTGGTGCTGTTCGGCGACGTGCCTGCACTGCCGGACGCCAACCTTTGGCTCGATCAGCTTTTCGGCGCTGAAATTATTTACACCGAGCGGGCCCGCCGTGATGAAATGTTGGAACAGGTCTCCGAGAAAGCGAAAAAAGAGGGGAAAAAACCTTATATTGTTCCCTACGGCGGATCGAATCCGATCGGCGCCATGGGCTACGTGTTCGCGATGCAAGAATTGATCGCACAAATTGAAACAGTTGATTGCGTGGTGTTCCCATCCTCATCGGGTGGAACCCAGGCTGGGTTGGTTGTTGGTGCCGTGCAATTCGGTTACAAAGGCCAGGTGCTCGGCATCAGCGTGGATGAGCCGCGCCAAGTCTTGCAGGAGAATGTTGCCAGGCTGGCTGGAGAAACCTCTCGAAGGCTTGGCAGTCCGTTCGATTTTTCTGCCGATGAGGTCCTGGTGAATGCCGATTATTGCGCGGTGGGGTATGGAGTGCTTACCCCGGCGGAAGTTGAATCCGTGCGCATGTTCGCAACCATGGAGGGTTTGCTCTTGGATCCGGTTTACACCGGAAGAGCAGCCGCCGGTCTGATCGATTTAATTCGGAAGGGGTTTTTCAACACAACTGAAACCGTATTGTTCTGGCACACCGGCGGTACACCCGCCCTTTTTGCCAGCAAATATTCAGGAATTACTAACAAGTCGTCTGCAAAATTGTGAATTAATTTCTGCTCTCGCCTGAAAATTAATTCACACCTAGTTCGTCCAAACAAGTTCTGGTTAGTGACAACCCCTGACCAACATCACAACCTTCAGATTGAAACTGTTCCCGGAGCAGATCATCATACAACTCTGTCAGGGTAACCGAACGCCAGTCATTGTCGCGCATCCATGGATACGCTTCACGGCAGGTCAGGACATCCTGGGTGCGGATATGCATCAAAACAATCTCGCCGGCTTTCGAGTCCTGGGCTGCCTTTAAACCTACCGGCAGATCACCTCCCCAACCGGTTGACCACATGGTGACGACCTGGCCGCGTGCCCGGGCGATGGCGTCAAAAGAGGGGCTTAACACGCCATAAGGGGGTCGGGAAAAATGCACCCGGGGTTGATATCCCAAGACCCCGATCAGGGCTTCCATCCAACGATCGAAATCTGCGATCGCATTCTCCGGCGAGACCACATGCAGGCCGGAATGATCCCAGGAGTGATAGCCCAGTTCATGACCGTTTTCAACCAACCGGTTCCATATGCCGGAATCCTGCCGGTGAAGATTTAGAATCGCCACTCCTACCGGAAAAAGGGTGATCTTGAACCCGGGAAATTCGTCGAGAAGGTATTCGAGGTCGTGCAAGCGCTGCAAAAGATAACAATCGTCATAGGTCAACGCGAAGTAACGATGCCTGTCACTGCCCTTCCAAATAGTGGGGACTGGTTTATCCGAGGCCGCTATCTGCGCATCCAAACCCGGCACGCTGGAAGCCATCAGACCAGAGATACTCAATTTAAGGAAATCCCTACGCGATAACATCATGGATTAGTCATTTCATAGAAATTTGCACGGCCATCCCCACTTCAAGCCAACCATCGACCAAAGGAATAGCGTTCTGGCCAAACATAACCCCGCGGGGTTTCCGTCTGAACGTACTCAAAGTCTTCAATGGTTCCCTGCTCACCTCCAGCGTTTGTTTGTCGATCGTCGTGATCACGCACCGAGCACAGGGTTTAACAACCGCGAGTTCGATATCTCCAATGAAGATACGGTTCCACTCATCTTCCTCAAAGGCCGTGCTGCCTGCAAGAATCAAATTCGGCCTGAAGCGGTCCATGGGTATGGACTGCTCCATCCTGGCATTGAGATCGGCGAGGGAGGCTTCGGTTGCGATCAGGATGGGATAGCCATCCGCAAAACCGGTATGATCGTTGGGGGTGACAGCATATTCTTGACTAACCTTACGACGATATCCTTTCGCCAAATGGACCAGCCGGACCGATGCGTTCAACCATTCCGAGAACCAGCGCGCCGCCAGGTCACCCTGATCGATCGCTTCGACGCCGGAACTTTTCCAAATGCTGACCAGATTTACAACACCTTCCTGCATGATGGACAGACTGATCTCTTCCATCCCGGGCGCGGATAACGATAATGTCTGACCATTCAAGACAGGTTTAACTAATGCCAGTTTATGATGCTCCCGCTGGGTGAGAAATTTACCCTCAGGTGTAACGACCATCATGCGCCGGTCGGATTCAAGACCCATCTCTTCAACACTGGATTGAGTTACTTGAATCCCGCTGCAAGACTTGATCGGGTAGTAAATTAAACCGGAAAGAGTGATCGGCATTGGGCGCAATTTTACACCATCAAAAAGAACAGGGCGGCAATTCCGATGAATTGCCGCCCTGTTTGTAAATCCAATTAATTAATAGCCAGATCGATAATCAGGGAGGATCCATCATTCAGCTTCATATTTGAATGAGAGTTTCACCTTTGCACGATACGACGTGATCTTACCTTCGTCAAGGCTCATATCTAGTTGGGTGATTTCAGCAACACGCAGATCTCTCAGAGATTTGGAAGCTGTGCTTATGGCTGCCGCAGCTGCTTTCTCCCAGGATTCTGTGCTCGTGCCGATCAGCTCCACTATCTTGTAAACGCTCTCTGCCATGGCTCACTCCTTTTTGAAATGGTAAACCAACTATACAATATTTCCAATCTTAAAACAACATAGGCGGCACCGCGAATCCATAAAAATCCGTGGGAATTTTAAGCGGTTATGTAACTTCAAGAGGATTTCTTCAGATCATCCATCCTTTCATAGATCAACCTGACATCCAGGGCGAGTACACCGCGATCATTGACAACCAGCGGGTTGATCTCGAGTTCCCTGACGTAATCATTATCCAAAACCAACCTGGAAATATTCACAAGAGCCCGAATGACCGCCTTTTCATCGCCAGGTGGGAGGTTCCGGTAGCCCTTCAGCCTTCGGCCTGCCCAGGTCCTATCAAGCATATTTTGAGCCTCGGTCTCACTGAGAGGCGCCAGACAGAATGCCACGTCCTTCATTGCCGCCACCTCGACGCCTCCGGATCCGAACATCATGACGGGTCCAAATTGGGGATCCCGTTTCATACCCAGGATGACCTCTTGTCCAAGCGGAATTTGTTTTTGGACATGAACTCCCAGGATACGGGCATCAGGTTGAACCCGGCTGACATGGTTAACTAAGGCAGCAAAGCCAACCCTGACTGAATGAGCATCGCTAATATTTAACAGGACTCCACTTGCATCCGACTTATGGAGAATATCCGGGCTGGCAATCTTGAGAACGACGGGGTATCCAACCCTCTCAGCTGCGGAAACAGCTTCATCAACCGAACCAGCCAGTGCCAGTGGTACTACCGGAATTTCATATCCGGAGAGAAGTTCCGAAGGCGTCATTTCAGGAGAATATGTGCGCACCGGGGAAGAAGGTTTTTGATCCTGGTAATCTTTTTGATCCTGCAAATACCAACTCCGCCGAACGAGCGCACCCAATGCAGAAGCGGCTCGTTCTGGAAACGGAAACGTTGGTATGTGAGCAGTTTCAAAACCGGAGAGAGCCTTTTCCGTTAACAACGATCCCATCAATGAAACGGCTACGGGTTTTTTTGAACTCTTAATGATAGGGATGATCGATTCGGCAACCGTTTCCGCAGGGTACATGGGCGGAGGCGGCAAAATGAGCAGGACCTGGTCCACCTGACCATCTTCAAGTAGTGTACGGAGACAGGCTGAATAAATCGTTGGAGAAGCTGAGGCAAGCATATCCACGGGATTGCGGACGCTCGCAGCCTCGGGAAGTAAATCCGAAAGCGTCTTGCATGTGGCCGCCTCCAAGTCCGCCAGCACCAAACCATTGAGCTCCAACGCATCCGCGGCGATTACACCCGGACCCCCGGCGTTCGTAAGGACTGCAACCCGTTTTCCTTTTGGCAGCGGACAATCTGCCAGGGCGCGCGCCCAGTCAAACATCTGTTCTGCAGATCCGGCGCGCAGTACCCCGGATTTCTCGAAGGCAGCTTCGAAGACATTATCCGCACCAACCAATGCACCCGTGTGAGAGGCGGCAGCCTTGCGTCCGGCTTCAAACCGTCCAACCTTGAGGGCAATGAGGGGTTTGCTGCGGGTGACTTGCCGGGCTACTCGCACGAATTTTCTGCCATCCGCAATACTTTCCAGGTAAAGTACGATCACCCGGGTTTTAATGTCCTCCGAAACAGCGGGCAGGATATCCGTTTCGGTAATATCCACCTGGTTTCCGAGGCTGAGGATGTGAGAGAAACCGAATCCCTGGTCGCGCATGAGATCTATGATCGCCGCGCAGAATGCGCCCGACTGAGAGATGAAGCTGATGTTACCTGCAGCAGGCATGGGGGGCTGCAGAAAGGTTGTATCAATGGGAAGGTGGGTGTTGATGATACCGATACAATTCGGTCCGATCAGCCTCATGGAATA
>MGNL01000030.1 GCA_001796785.1 Chloroflexi bacterium RBG_16_51_16
ACCCGGTCCGAATGGAGCCACCTTCTGGGATCAGCTTTGAGGTGGATCAAAAAACACGCCAGATCAAAGTTCTTGGATTTGACAAAGAACTTGTCGGTCAGGTGGCAGCCAATGTCCGCAGTGTTCGCGTGCCCGAGCCTTACCACGGTAAGGGAGTTCGCTATACAGGCGAACGTGTCCGCCGAAAAGCCGGTAAAGCCGGCAAAGGAGTAGTGAAATAAATCATGGCTATTAAAAGTCGTGCTGTTTCACGGTTTCGGCGGCATGCCCGAGTCCGAAAGAAAGTGTTCGGTACACCTAAACTCCCTCGTCTAGCCGTGTTTAAGAGCCTTTCTGAGATTTATGCCCAAGTCATCGATGACGTAGATGGGAACACCTTGATCGCCGCATCCACCTTGGATGGCGATCTTAGTGAGAAGGTAAAGGGAATGAAAAAGGTTGAGCAAGCCCGCGAAGTTGGCAAAGCACTGGCACAACGGGCTTCAAAAAAAGGGATCGCTGCCGTTGTATTCGACCGTGGGGGGAATCGCTACAGCGGTCGGATTAAGGCACTGGCAGACGGTGCTCGTGAAGGTGGATTGAAATTCTAGAACCGGTTATTTCGCCGTTACTTTAATTGGAGATATGAATGGCAGAACGCGATAGACCAGAAAAGGCTCAATTCGAATCAGCGGAAGCTCTCGAAGAGCGAGTGATCGAGATCGCCCGGGTGGCAAAGGTCGTCAAAGGCGGGCGTCGTTTCCAATTCCGCGTTACCGTTGTCGTCGGCGACAAGAAGGGTAAAGTTGGGATGGGTGTGGGAAAGGCTAATGCCGTTCCAGATGCAATGCGGAAAGCCTCAGAAAGGGCGCATAAGGATATGCGCCAGGTTAATTTATCGGGTACGACCATCCCACACGAGATCATAGGCAAGACAGCGGGTGCTAAAGTTTTTGTTAAACCGGCATCGCCTGGAACGGGAGTCATTGCCGCGGGTGGTGTTCGGGCTGTCCTGGAAGTGGCCGGTATACGGGATATCCTGACCAAGTCCATGGGAAGCGCAAATGTCTTAAACGTGGTCATGGCCACGTTCGATGCCTTGGACCACCTCCGATCGCCTCAAGAAGAAGCGGTCCGCCGCGGTAAAAAAGTTGAGGAATTGCTGCCTTTCTGGGAGCGCAGGAGGCAGAATGCCTAAGAAATCCGGAAGTGGGAAGAATCTTCAGGTGACTTTGATCAAGAGTCCGATCGGTTTTCCCAAGGATCAGAAGGCGACGGTCAAGGCGCTTGGTCTCAGGCGCATGCATCAGACCGTTGAACACATTGATACTCCAGCCTTGCGCGGCATGTTGACCAAGGTAATTCATTTGTTAAAGATACAAGAGTAGGAATCTATGCAGTTACACGATCTCGTACCCAATACCGGATCAAAGAAGAAGCGTAAACGGGTCGGAAGAGGAATTTCCGCCGGACAGGGGAAGACAGCCGGCCGGGGAATGAAAGGCCAGGGCGCTCGTTCCGGTGAAGGTGGACACATCTACCGGCAGGGAGGCAACCTGCCTTTCTACCGAAGGCTACCGTTTATCCGCGGTGAAGGCTTTACCCCGCCCAACCAAATGACCTTTAATGAAGTCAACTTGGACCAGTTATCGCAGGCTTTCAAAGCCAATGCTGAGGTGAATCCAGAATCACTTCAAAAAGCCCATCTGCTGCGTGATCCTGAAAATCCCGTGGTTGTGTTGGGTCGCGGGGAATTGAAATTTGCGTTGAAAATCCGCGTCCATCGCATAACCTCAGGTGCAAAAACCAAAGTTGAGAAAGCTGGCGGCAGCGTGGAATTGATCGCTTAATTTCATATCCTATGAATTGGACGACCTAAGTTGTTGAATTTTCGAGGAAACTTTCAATGAAGACAACGTTTTCAGGCTGGCGCTATCTTTGGAGATCGGAGGATATCCGCCGCAAACTGTTGTTTACATTACTTATCCTGGCGATCTACCGCGTGGCAGCCAATGTACCAGCCCCAGGAGTGAATTTTGAAATCCTGCGGGCTTTTCGCGCCCAGTCTGCCGGGGGAGGTAACTTCCTTGATTTCCTTGATTTACTTTCGGGTGGGACGGTTTCGAATTTTTCACTACTCTCCATGGGTGTCTACCCCTATATTACAGCGCAGATCATTTTGCAGCTGCTAATACCGATCATCCCGGCGCTCCAGCGCAGGATGCAGGAGGACCCTCGAGAAGGCCGCCACTGGATGGAACGCTGGACGTATTATCTGGCAGTACCCATGGCAGCTCTTTCGTCCATAGGACAGATCAATATTTTTAATTCCTTATCCATCAATTCATCAATCGGTCAGCCCATCCTGAATTTCGGTTTTGATGCTGAGAGGTGGCTGCCGTCGCTAGCGGTTCTGACCGCGATGACCGCCGGTACAATGTTCGCAATCTGGTTGGGCGAACTGATCTCTGAGTTTGGCATCCGCGGACAGGGGCTATCCTTGGTGATTTTTGCCGGGATCGTGGCTCGCATGCCCTTTAATCTTGCCAGATTACTGGCTGATGTCGAAACGCGCTGGTTTATGCTGGCATTCACAATAATCGTTATCATCCTTACCGTCTTTGCCATCGTATATGTCCAGCAAGGTCGCCGCAATGTACCGGTCATGTATCCGGGACGGCGGATGGGTAATCGCATGTCGATGCCTGTCAAGGGGACTCTGCCGTTGATGGTCAACCTTGCTGGCATGATCCCTCTCATCTTCGCCAGTGCCATCCTTCAATTCCCTGCGATCATTGCCAGCTATTTCCTGGGTTCGGACAATCCGACGATCAAATCCCTGGCAACCTCAGTGCAGAATTTTTTCAATGCGACCACCGGGACAAGTAATTGGGGTTACTGGACACTCTATTTCCTCATGGTGGTTGTATTCACCTTCTTTTATACTTCTGTTCTATTTGACCAGCAGAATTATGGGGAAAATTTGAAGCGAGTTGGTGCGACCATACCGGGCGTGCATTCGGGTGAGCCGACTCAGAAATACTTGAGCGCGGTCCAGCGTCGGATCACGCTTCCAGGCGCAGTTTTCCTGGGTGTTGTCGCAGCGATGCCCTTTGTATTAAGCCTTGTACTTCAGGCGCTCGGTTTGGGCGCTGCCAGCTCCGCTGCGGGACTATTCCTGGTATCGTCCTCTGGATTGCTGATCGTGGTTGGGGTTGTCCGTGATACCTTTATGAACATCGATGCCGAATTGAAATTACACGGCTACCAGGATTCTCTCCTGGTACGTTAGGTTTATATCCGTGGCGTCGTTTGTTATTTTACTGGGTCCGCCCGGAGTGGGCAAAGGCACGCAAGCAAAAATTATTGCGGAGAAAACCCGTCGTGCCCACATTTCATCCGGCGATCTGTTCCGTGAGAACATTAAAAACCAAACTGACCTTGGCAAAAAAGCGAAAGCCTACCTTGATAAAGGCGAATTGGTACCGGATGATGTAACCATCGATATGATCCGCGATCGGTTGAGGCAACCGGATTGTCAGGCTGGCGCCATCCTGGACGGTTTTCCCCGCACACCCGCCCAGGCGGAAGCACTTGATGCACTCCTGATGGATTTTCGCGTCCAGGTTGATCTAGTCCCTAATCTTACGGCGCCTGCGTCAGTCCTTGTGGATCGTATCGGTGGAAGATTAACTTGCCGGGCTCACAGCCATGTCTTCCATTCCAAATACGATCCTCCGAAGGTCCCTGGAAAATGTGATTTGGATGGATCAGATCTTTATCAACGCGAGGATGATAAACCGGAAACCGTTCAAAGGCGGATTCAAGTGTACATGGAACAAACTGCCCCGTTGATCGAGTATTACCGGCACCAGGGAAAAATCGTTGAAGTGGATGGCACGCGAGAAGTCAATGACGTCACTTCTGATTTAATGGATGCTTTGCAAAAAGTGTAAAGTTGTCGTAGCTTATGAATTGGGCACGCCAGATCCATATAAAGAATGAGGCAGAGCTGAAGAAAATGCGCGAAGCCGGTAGGACAAATGCCGAGGCACTGGCGGCAGTTCGAGATCTTTTAAAACCAGGAATCACCACCGCCGAGCTCAACGAAGCGGCCGAGGATGTACTGAAAAGTCATGGATGCATTTCTCCCTTTAAAAACTATGGCCACCCACCTTTCCCGGCTTCAATCACGGTGAGCATCAACGATGAATTGGTACACGGGATCCCAAGTAAAAAACGCAAATTGCGCTCAGGAGATCTCGTGTCCATCGATTGCGGCACGATACAGGATGGATACATCGGCGATTCGGCTTTCACGGCTGGGATAGATGAATTATCGCCGACTGCTGTGAAGCTGCTGGAGGTTACCCAGGGTGCGCTCAAAGCTGGCATCGATAAAATGCGAGCAGGAAACCACACGGGAGATGTGTCAGCGGCGATCCAGGATTACGTAGAGAGCCGTGGGCTCCACGTGACCCGCGAGTACACGGGTCATGGTGTCGGCAGAGAGATGCATGAAGGGCCTCAGGTGCCGAACTACGGAGTTATTGGCAGCGGCACTCTACTGCGGCCAGGGATGACCATCGCTTTGGAGCCGATGGTCCTTGTAGGAACGGCTGAGACTCGCGTCCTTCCGGATCAATGGACGGTTGTTTCGGCCGACGGGTCATTGACGGCTCATTTCGAGCATACGGTTGCTGTTACGGAAGGTGAACCTATTCTTCTGACAGCCCTGTAATGTGAGAAGAAGTGGCGTGGATGGACAAATATCTTAAGAAATTGTATAATCAAAGCTTTGGCTCTACGCCGAATCGAAGACAAGTCAGGAGATCGGGAACATGAAAGTATCGCCCTCTATAAGGAAACGATGTGCCAAATGCCGGATCGTTCGGCGGAGAGGCCGCGTATATATCATCTGCGAAAATCCAAAACACAAGCAGAGACAGGGATAGTGTGACCTATGGCGAGAATTGAAGGCGTTGATCTGCCCCGCAATAAGCGTGTGGAAGTTGGTCTGACATATATCTTTGGCATTGGGCCCACTCGAGCCCGGCAGGCTCTAACCCAAACCAGGGTAAATCCGGACACACGCGTTAAGGATTTAAGTGAAGCCCAGGTTGCTGCCCTGCGTGAATATATAACGAAAAATTACAAAGTCGAGGGTGATTTGCGCCGGCAGGTGCAGATGAATATCAAACGCCTGATCGAGATAGGCTGTTATCGAGGCTTGCGTCACCGTCGAAATTTGCCTGTGAATGGTCAGCGCACACGGACGAATGCCCGCACACGCAAGGGTACCAAAAAGACTGTCGCCGGCCGTGGGCGCCGTCGTGGGTCCAAGAAGTAATCCAAGTCGAAAGGTAGAACTCAGGAATGGCTCAAAGTGTCCGTTCAACCCGGCGCACAGCTGGCGCCAAAAAAGGCAAACGGGCTTTGTCCTCAGGACAGGTCCATATATTCGCTTCATTCAATAACACGATCGTAACGGTTACGGATGGAGAAGGCAATGCGGTAGCTTGGGGGAGCGCCGGATCAGCGGGTTTTAAAGGATCACGGAAAAGTACGCCATTTGCCGCCCGGCTAGCCGCTGAGCAGGCGGTAAAAGCCGCCCAACAATTGGGAATCCAGGAAGTCGATCTTTTCGTCAAAGGCCCTGGACCGGGTCGCGAGAACGCCATTCGAGCCGTCCAGTCCATGGGCTTGAGAGTGCGCTCCATATCTGATGTCACCCCGGTGCCGCATAACGGCTGCAGGCCTCCGAAGAAGCGCCGGGTGTAACCTATATTGAAGGTAAGGAATTATGGCAAAAACAATAAGCCCGGTATGTAAATTGTGCCGCCGAGAGGGTGAAAAACTCTATCTTAAGGGAGATCGTTGTTTTACACCTAAATGTGCATTTGAAAAAAGGAACTTCGCTCCAGGCCAACATGGTCGCACAGGCAGCCGCGGAAGTCGGGGCATGGGTACTGGTCGGGAATCGGACTTTGCCCGTCAGTTGCGGGCCAAGCAAAAAGCCCGTCGAGTTTATGGTGTGCTTGAACGCCAATTCCGCCGCTACTATGAGACCGCACTAGGCCGGCGAGGTCTGACGGGTTTGAATTTGCTTCAAATCCTCGAAACACGGCTTGATAATGTCGTCTTCAGGTTGGGATTTGCTGTAAACCGTGCCCAGGCACGCTCGCTTGTTACTCACGGTCATTTTACGGTCAATGGCCGTCGAACCGATGTCCCTTCCATGCTCCTTGGTCCAGGTGACACGATTGATGTCAGAGGCGGATCGAACGGCTTAACTTATTTCAAAGATATGGGTGTGGTTGCCGAAAAAAGAAACACACCTGCCTGGCTGGGAAGGGATCTTAAGAAATTAAGTGGTACCGTTTCCCGTATGCCCGAGCGGGGTGAGATCGAAGGCACGCTGAACGAACAGCTTATTGTTGAATATTATTCAAGACGGTAATCAAAATCCCGTCCTGTCTGAAGTGTTGGGAATAATTAAGGTCTGGATCAATCGATGGTAATCGGTTTCACTAAACTGAGCTTTGTCAAAGGGAAAAGGTGACGCGTGACTGGAATGCTTAACATGGTCATGCCGAAGATCGAGCGTGAGGCTGAGGCTCGTAACTACGGCAAATTCACAATCAGCCCCCTGGAGCGCGGTTTCGGAGTTACGCTCGGCAATGCCCTTCGGCGGACGTTGCTCTCTTCACTCGAAGGTGCCGCGGTTAGCTCAGTCCGGTTCGCAGATGTACTTCACGAATTCAGCGATATACCCGGAGTGCGGGAGGACGTTATCCAGGTGATGCTGCAAATCAAGCAGCTCAGGATCAAAATGGATGGCGTGGACAGCACGCGGATGCACCTGGAGGTGCGGGGTGAGGGAACGGTCACTGCTGCGGATATCATTACACCCGCAGAAGTGGAGATTGTTAATCCAGAGCTTTACCTTTTCACGGTGGATAACAACAAGACCAAGTTGGATATCGAATTCACCGTCGAACGGGGTCGGGGATATTCGCCTTCAAACGAACGCTCAGGTCATCTGCCAATCGGAGAGCTGCCCGTTGACGCCATCTATAGCCCTGTCAAACGGGTAAATTGGGAAGTCGGTTCGGCCCGGGTCGGTCAAAGCACAAGTTACGATAAGCTGGTTCTTGATATCTGGACTGACGGCACAATAACCCCTGAACGTGCTCTTAGCGCTTCCGCCAAGATCTTGATCGATCACCTGCGATACGTTGCGGGGATCAATGAAGATATGTTGGCAGTGGCTGTGGAACGTGAAGTCGGTGGATCTCGACTGAGCAGCGAACTTGCAGAAACACCGGTGGAGGCACTCGATCTATCGGTCCGCGTGTTCAATTCGCTGAAACGGACCGGCATCACAACCGTGGGGGATGTACTCGACCTTCTGGAAAAAGGGGAGACCGCGGTCATGTCCATCCGTAATTTTGGCGAAAAAAGCCTGGATGAACTCCGACAGAAAATGCGCGAGAAGGGTTATTTGAAGGACGACGGGGCTGTGGAGTAATATAAAAATGAGACATAATGTTTACGGATATAGATTAGGTCGGACGAAAGGTGCCCGAAACGCGCTGCGCCGGAACTTGATCAAACAATTCCTGACCCATGAACGGATTCAAACAACTCGTGCCAAAGCTGCGGCGATCCGCGGTGAGGCGGAACGATTGATCACCCTCGCCCGCAATAGCGCCTCCGGCACCGATGCCCAAAAGCTCAACTCTCGTCGCCAGGTGTCTGCGAGGTTGGGTGATGACCGCATGACCAAGCGATTATTCGAGGAAATTGCTCCGCGTTTCGCGACCCGCTCCGGTGGATATACGCGGGTGTTGAAACTGGGTCCGCGTTTGGGTGATTCGGCTGAAATGGTTATGTTAGAGCTCGTAGAGGAATAGCGGTCCTGGATCGACTGGTTCAATCTGGGTTGATTTTTTTCAATCGCATTTCTGAATGGCACGTTACAAATTGATTCTGGCGTACGATGGGACAGATTACAAAGGCAGCCAGCGGCAGATCCGTACACGGACTGTTCAGGGTGAATTGGAAAAAGCCCTTAGATCGCTGGGCTGGAATGACGGTTCGGTCATCCTGGCCGGTCGAACAGATGCTGGAGTGCATGCGACTGGACAGGTCGCAGCCTTGGATTTGGACTGGAATCATACGCCAGAGGACCTGCTCAAGGCCTTGAATTCTGTTCTCCCTGGAGATCTGGCGGTCAACCAGATCAGGAAGGCGGCTGAAGGCTTTCATCCGCGGTTTGATGCCAGCACAAGACTTTATGTGTATCAAATCGTGCAGGTGCCTGTGAGGTTGCCGTTACTTGAACGCCAGGCCTGGCGGGTTTGGCCGGAACTGGATCAGGCGCAACTTGAGAGGAACGCCGGGTTATTTTGTGGTCGGAATGATTACTTGGCCTTTGGTTCACCGACAACACCCGAAGGTCGAACGGTTCGAACGGTCCATAGTTCCACCTGGGTGAGACAGGTGGTAAACAATGGCAATGAACCACTGACAGGTTGGTCATATTCGATCCGGGCGGACGCCTTTCTATATCGAATGGTGCGCAGGCTGGTTTTTGTTCAAGTCGCTGCCGCACAAGGAAGGATCTCTCACGACCAGATCAAAGCAGGTCTGGATCAGGGAAAGGAACTTCCTGCTGGACTTGCACCGGCCTGTGGACTGACGCTGGTCGACATTGAGTATGATGGCAAAGATCAAATTCCGGAGCGGCTTAAAAAAACAAGTCCATCCGGGAGAATAGTAACAGGAGATTAGGACGTGTTCAAAACTTATTATCCAAAATCGGGTGAGAT
>MGNL01000031.1:0-181 GCA_001796785.1 Chloroflexi bacterium RBG_16_51_16
CAAATCTAGTCAGGATCGCTTCCAGAACCCCTCCGCCTACAGCGAGCGCTTTGTCAGATACTAGTAAACAATACGAAGGATCATTGCGAGGGTCGATATCGCCAATTTTCGTGTCTTTGGTAACGGATATCCCGGGATGGATCAGCCCGCGCAAGACACCTTTGATCGGGGCTGAAATCTT
>MGNL01000031.1:251-3178 GCA_001796785.1 Chloroflexi bacterium RBG_16_51_16
TTTTTATGTCCGATCACCACTCCGTTTAATGGTGCACGCAGGACACGGCGTGGGTCGCCTTCCGGTGTTTTTGTATCCGTTTCGACTGTCCCTTTCCAGTAAACCCTGCCGAGGGTATGACCACGGCGGGTTTCGATCACGGCATCGCAATTCTCACCTGCATGAAATCCAGGGCCTAGTCCAATTAATAAATCTGGCTGGATAGAGAGCGATGATGGGGGATGTTTGGTCATGCGCGCATCCACAACGATCCGCTTTCCTACATCGTGTAGGGAAGCAAGTACCTGAGCTTCGGGATCGATCAAAACTGGGATCTTTTTTTCTAGTTGTAGTCGGGTGATTTCATCGGCCATTGCAGCTTGGCCGATCACTTCTTCTATCGTGACCTCACCGGAGTAAATTGCTTCAGAAAATGAAACGGTTCGGCGAACTGCCAGGGGCTGAGCCAGTTCAGTTACGACCACGCGATAACCGGCACGGTGAACCCTCAGGGCTACACCGGTGGCCAGGTCGCCTCCGCCTCGGATGAGGATCATGGATTAATTCTATTATCGGCGTTCAAACGAGTAAAGAGGTGGGATTCCCATGAAAATAAGGAGTAGCCTTGGGATTGCTTAAGTCGATTTTCGATCCGATTGTTCCTTAAGGATATGACCGAAAGAATACAAGGTAAGGTATATAAAAATGAAAAACAACGTGTAAAGAGCGATAAACCCAACGGATCGTAGGCTTGGATCAGACAACCAACTCCATAAATCCTCAGCTGCGGATACGGGAGATTGCAGTATATCCCAGCTGTTCAACCGGACGAAACGTCCAATATAGATACCAGCTGCCGTCAGACCAGACATGATAAGTACAAACACCCAGCCCAATAACCGGCCAAGCTCACGCTTAACAATTTCGTGCATTAAATTCAGTGAAACAACGCCCATCAACATTCCGGTCCAGGAAAACCATATAAGGACGATCACGTCGTACCAAACGGGAACATTGGATTGGGAATTGGATAAGTGTTGCAGGTCAGTCAAGATGTAAGGTGCATTCGGAAAGAAGATCAGCCAGAGGAAAGCGAACGTAGGGATGGAAAATATGATCAAGGCACGGCGATGGGAAAATATAAATGAAATATATGCCAGTATGAAAGGGATCCATGCGAGGAACAGGTTCCAGACGAGACTGGTGTAACGCCGGGAATCACTGTAGGCAATGCGTGCCATTACAAGGGCGACACACACAACCGAGGCTGAGTTGAGCAGTAGGAAGACAGCCGCCTTGTATTTATGTTGTAGAAAAATCTTACGCAAGTTTTCGATCATTTAGAAAGGATGCTAATATCGGATTTACAATTTCGGGTTTCTCATAATGAGGGATGTGACCACTTGATTCGATGGCATGAAACTTCGCATCCGGCAATACTGTACGAATCAGCTCGTTCTGTTCAAACGGCACCGTTTTGTCTTCGCAACCCCATATTAATAGTACCGGTAATTTCATCTTCCCGACCGATCGGTATACATCGATAAATTCTCCCAACATATTATTCCGAAGGGTCGAAAGAATGGCTCGTTTAAAACCTTGGTACTCTAGCTGCACTTTATAAGCGTCAAGGAATGGACGGGCTAATTCAAATCGATAAAAATCAGCGGCGATGCTCTTTAACATTCCAGAATTACCAACCAATCCAATGATCAGTTCACCGAGCAAAGGTATTTTTACCATATTCAGCAGCACAGGCAAATTGAGCGGGCGGGCTCCAACCGGATCGATCAAGATAAGTTTATCAACGGTGTTTGAGTAATTCGTGACGTACGCAGCTGCGATCGGACCGCCCATGGAGAGTCCGATCAAATTGACATGCTTTATTTCTAGCGTATTGATTAATTCCCTGAGTTGTTTAACAAAAAGATGAATACCATATTGTAACCGGGGTCGATCAGACCAACCGCGTCCGAACAGATCATATCGAAGCACGGAACATCCGCTCCTGGATAACTCCTGGAAAGTTGGATCGTAGATGAAAAAGGGTACTGAGAAACCAGGGATCAGGACGACTGTGTTTTCCCCGTCCCCGCCCGAATATTCATAATGGGTCATCCCGTCTGATAATTGGGCGAATTTTCCGGGTGCTTCCTCACGGGTTACATGATTAAGGACTCTCGTCTCACCTAGGTACGGAAATGGCATTCTGATTTTGTCGAGGAGCGAAATTTGGAAATTATTTCAATCTGCCCATGGCTCGCAGAACGCGCTCAGGTGTAAAAGGGAACTCGTTCATCCAGACACCGATTGCATCATGGATTGCAGCGGTTATCGCTGGGACTAACGGAAGAAATGGGAGCTCACCAACGCCTCGCGCACCCCATGGACCGACAGGATCGGGTATTTCCAACAGGACCGATTCTACTTTTGAGGGGATATCCAACACAGTGGGAAGTAAATAGTTGCTGAACTGATCCGTAACCACACGCCCGCCTGAAGTCTGAAAATCTTCAAGGATCGCATATCCTTGGGCTTGTACGATCGCGCCTTCGATTTGACCGATAACTAATCCTGGATTGATCGCTTTCCCAACGTCATCGGCTGACACCACTTGCACTATTCGAACGTGACCCGTTTCGATATCTACTTCAACCTCAACCGCTTGGGCAGCATAAGCGTAGGAAAAGTTCGGCGTGGAATAACCCGTTTCCTTGTCCATCGGTGTAGTTCTCGGTGCCAGGTACTTGAATTCCCCCCGGGCCGGTCTGTCCTCAGCTTTCCATCGTTCCAAGGCAGCCTCTGCTGCTCCTTTAATGGCGTTGCCCGCCATAAATGTCATCCTGGAGGCGGAGGCAGAGCCGGGATTCCCGTGCAGGGATGAATCCGATGAAATAAGCTCGATTTTTTTTAATGGTACGCGCAATATTTCGGCTGCCATCTGTTGC
>MGNL01000031.1:3192-8279 GCA_001796785.1 Chloroflexi bacterium RBG_16_51_16
GCCCTGGCCGACTTCTGCGCCGGCATGATGGACGATGACGTGCTCGATCTCCACCTTGCCCTGGAGTTCAACTTTAGCCCAGCAGTTTTCCTGATATCCAAATGAGAAACCAACATTTTTAAATCCAGCCGCGAAACCGTATCCACGCCGCAAAACGGAATTTTTTTGTTTTACCTGCTTTTTATTGTGTTTGTTTACCCATTCAAATTTATCCCGGGCCGACTCAATGCATTCAGAGATGCTGATCGGATTTGGAGCAGGAGTGCCAACCGCCATGGTTTCACCCTGTTTTAGTGCATTCAACAACCGAAACTCGACCGGGTCCATCCCCAATTTTTCAGCCAGCTTGTTCATCTGAGTTTCAGCCATAAATAACGCCTGCGGTGCGCCAAAACCCCGAAAAGCCGCACCGGGAAGGTTGTTGGTATAAACTCCATAGACATCCGTCTTGATATTCGGGATGAAGTATGGACCTGATGAAGTAATGGCGGAATTTCCCAGTACTTTGTTCGAGGTGTACATATAAGCGCCGGCATCTCCAATGATTTCATTTTCTGCCGCTACCAGCTTGCCTGTTTTTGTTGCACCCCACCTCGATTTCAAGATCACCATATGGCGTTTGCCATGTCCAATGATCGATTCCCGTCTGCTCCACACGATCTTTACCGGTTGTTTTAATTTCCAGGCTGCCAGGGCGAGCAAGATCTGTACGGACAAATCTTCACGACCCCCGAACGCACCACCGATGGCTGGATAGATGATCCTTACTTTCTCTTCAGGCAGATCGAGCGCCCGGGCAATGGCTGTCCTGTCGGCGTGCGTCCATTGACCGGCACAGGCAATGGTTAACAATCCATTTTCATCAATGTATGCCAATCCTGCCTCAGGTTGCAGGTAGGCATGTTCCTGCACCGGTGTTCGGTATTCTCCTTCGACGACCACATCCGCGTGAGCGAAACCCGCTTCGATATCTCCTTTGCGAATTTTGTAATGGACACAGATGTTTGAATCACCTCGTTCGGGATGCAATAGGGGAGCATCCTTTTTCATCGCTTCAACTGGGTTCGTTAGTACAGGCAAGTCGTCAAACAAAACCTTGATCAGCTTGGCGGCTGAAGCTGCCTGCGTTTCTGTCTTCGCCACTACCGCCGCCACTTGATCCCCCACAAACCTTACGATGCTTTGATCTGGCAGGGGAGGTTCGTGCTGATCACGTGCGAGTCGGTTTTCGTCCTGAGATCGCTCCACCGGTCCGCAGAGAACCGGCTGGTCTGGGATCTGCAGTCCATAATTGTTGATGGGTACATCCCTGGCAGTATAAATCGCGACAACGCCCGGGGCAGTTGCAGCCTCGCTCGTATCGATCCCGGTCACACGCGCATGGGGTCGTTCAGCGAAGAGGATCTTCATGAAAGCCATATTTTCCGCGACAAGATCACCCGGGTACAAAGTTTTTCCGGTAACCTTGCCGAGTGCGTCACTGCGTTCTACAGATTGACCGATGATCGGTTCAGGCGCCATACGATTTATCTCTTATAAGGTTTTGTATGGATCCCTTTTGCAGGCGGTATATCATAAGGACCCCACCGCGACGGTCCGACGAACCGGTACGCCAGGGCATAAAGGAACGAAAGAAAACCTCCGAAGAAAAGTATAAAAACTAGACTGAGGGTGAGGTAGGCATAGATATTCGGCCAACCTGTTATTGGAGAGAGAAGGAAATATAAAATTTGGTTGTCTTTGATTTCTTCTGGAAGTTTAGGATAACCGAGTAACTCTTGGGGCATCGCCCATCCTTGTTGGATGCCATAATCGATCAGAACTTTGGCTGCGGCAAAAGAAATCAACGGAACAATGATGATGATCAAACAACCGATGCCCCGCCAAATAGGATTCGGCCTTTCTACCTTTTTTATCGGTTTTTGTCGGGCGAGTGAATTGTATTTGGTCATGATATCCTGTTTATATTTAAGATGGTTTTTGACCGGCGGCTTCGATCGCTTCAAGGATCTTGTAGTAACCGGTGCATCTGCATAGGTTACCGGTGATCGCTTGTTCAATATCGCTTCGTACGGGGTGTTCGCGTTCCTCAAGGAGCTTGGCACCGGACATAATGAACCCGGGTGTGCAGTAGCCGCATTGTACAGCCCCATGGCGGATAAACTCCGCCTGCACAGCGTGAAGCCTTCCATCTTGAGCAAGCCCTTCTATGGTAATAATCTCGGCTCCGTGAGCTCTTGGCGCCGGCACAAGGCAGGCCATTACTGCATTTCCATCCAGAAAAACGGTACACGCACCGCATTCACCTTCAGCGCAGCCCTCTTTGGTTCCGATCAAACCGGCTTCCTCGCGAAGTAATCTGAGCAGCGTTTTATCCTGACCGCTTGAGAAGGAATAGCTTCTTCCGTTTATCGTAGTCTTAATCTCCGATTTATGATCGTGGTGGAGGTTAGACATCGTTCCTGAATGATTTTTATGATTTTTTCCTTGGAGAAGTACTGGATCTTTTGGAAGACCGGTCGCCTCGTTTTTGTGCAGGATGGCTGTAAGGCCGCGTAAGACACAAATCCTGACCATCTCACGACGGTAATCCACCGAGCCTCGCAGATCATCGATCGGTCTGCATTCGTTCATGGCAATTTTGGCGGTTTCGTGGATGTTTGCGTCATTTAATGCTTTTCCAGCCAGGAATTCTTCTGCTTTGGACGCGTGGATGATTGTGGGAGCAACAGAGCCGAGGCTGATGGCGGCTGATTTAACGCTATTTGATTTCAGCTCCAAAATGACCGCTGCATTTACGATAGAGATCGCCTGAGCTCGTCGTAGCGCCAGCTTTATGAAGGTGCCACGCTGAGTCTTTTGCATGGCAGGGAAGCTGATATCCACCAGCATTTCATCTGGAAGCATCACGGTGCGCCTCACACCGGTGTAGAAGTCCGGAAGGCGAACGTTGCGTTCTCCGCGAATGGACCGCAGCGTAACAGATGCGTCAAGCGCGACCAGCGGTGTGATGGTGTCATTGGCCGGGGAAGCGGTGATCAGATTGCCTGCAATAGTTCCCCGGTTGCGGATCTGCGGAGCGCCAACTTCCCAGGCAGCCCGTGCGAGAGGGTAGGCACGTTCTCGGATAAGTTGTGAAGCGGCGCAATCATTATGGGTGGTCAGAGGGCCGAGATGTATGATGCCGTCTCCATCCAACCGAATCCCGCTGAGATTGGGCAGGCGGGATATATCGATCAGGGTTTCTATCCCGGAACGGACGTCTCTCTCTATCTCCAAAAGGAGATCGGTAGCACCGGCAACTATACGGGCGGTATTTTGTTTTTCTGCAAGAATGCGAATGACTTCATCGACTGATGAAGGAGTAATGTACTCATTCCACATAAAAATTATATTTATTTCTAAGACTTGCCTGTGATAGCTTCTCTACGACGATTATAGGTCTCAACCGCCATTCGTCCGAGACCAGTGAGGTTCCGGATTGCAGCGGGAAGTGCTGCATCATCAGCCAGGCTGGCTTCCAGTGTATCCAGTGCCCGTGAGGTCTGATCGGCGAGGTCAAAGAAGGCCAGGTCGAACTGGTATAGGGCTTCAAGTTCCTTCTCGTTGATCTTCACCGCATCGAACAAACTCGAATGACCCCGGGGTGCGGTTTTTATCTTATCAATAAATGTCCGTAATTGCAAAGCGGCCTGCTCTACATCATCCACGAAGGAAATCTTTCCATTGCTGACAAGGTCGGATTGCAACCTTGAAGTCCGCTGCCAAAGTTCTTCATATCGGCGGGCGACGGTGTCTCGAAGAATTTTATCGGCGTCCCGGCGGTTTTGTCTTTCGATATAACCGGCAAAACCGGGTATATACGAGAGCAATTTCTTGAAGGGATCCTGTTGGCTTTTCACGTTATCAAAAAATTCATTCATGAGTGCCTCCTGCAAGAATATACGTATTGAAGATCATTCAGTCGCATCCTAGATTTGGATTCAATTAAAAAGCCATGGAATTCGTGATGTCAATAAACGAAATACCATTCAACTGCCTGAATGGTTGTTCACCATCCCGTGCTGAATGTTACTTTTATCATTATAGCCTGTTATGCGCGTTATAATCAAGAAAAAATCTTCGAAGAATTCACGGTGGGGTTTCTTTGAATCAATCAATAATTATACGAAGGTTTAAGGAGCGTTTGAAATGAAACTCGCGCAATCAACCCAAATTGAATCGCTGCTTGGCGAGAAGGCGGATATGCTCTTGGGGTTCAATTCGCCAAAAATCCCAAGGGAACGATTGAACGTTCCTGGTCCTGATTTCATCGATCGTGTATTCGCGCAATCAGATCGAAATAATCGTGTTCTGAGCAACCTTGCCCGGGTTTATGAATCCGGACGTCTTCAGGGTACGGGATATCTTTCCATTCTGCCTGTCGACCAGGGGATTGAGCATTCGGGCGGAGCCAGTTTTGCCAAGAATCCTGATTATTTCGATCCTGAGAATATCGTCAAACTCGCTATCGAAGGGGGCTGCAATGCGGTGGCTTCCACTTTTGGCGTTTTGGGCATTGTTGCCCGGAAGTATACTCACAAGCTTCCGTTTATCGTAAAAATTAATCATAATGAACTCTTGACCTACCCCAATAGTTTTGAACAAATCCTGTTTGGTACGGTAAAAGAAGCGTACGATATGGGTGCAGCTGCGGTTGGGGCGACGATCTATTTTGGCTCGGATGATTCCCATCGCGAATTGATCGAGATCGCCCAGGCCTTTGCCCTGGCACATGAACTCGGGTTGGCAACCGTTTTATGGTGCTATACCCGTAATAAAGCTTTTAAAAAGGACAAGGATTACCACGTATCTGCCGACATAACCGGACAGGCGAATCATCTCGGTGTCACCCTGGAAGCGGATATCGTCAAGCAGAAGTTACCTGAAAATAACGGGGGCTTTATCGCCCTGAATGTGGATGGAGTATCGTATGGCAAGTACGATAAGAGGATGTATAGCGAATTGAGTAGTGACCATCCCATAGATTTGTGCAGGTACCAGGTAGCCAATTGTTATATGGGACGCATCGGGTTGATCAACAGCGG
>MGNL01000031.1:8489-12404 GCA_001796785.1 Chloroflexi bacterium RBG_16_51_16
TCCCCTGAGAGATATCGACTCATTCCTCGCACTCTGATCTTCGTCAGGCGAGGTGCGGATTATTTATTAATTAAAGGTTCGCCCGAGAAGTCGAGCTGGGGGGGAAAGTATAACGGCGTAGGAGGTCATGTCGAACGTGGAGAACACGTCATGGCCGCTGCACAGAGGGAGTTGATCGAAGAAACAGGATTGCGGGCAGAATTGTCGTTGTGTGGGATGTTGATCGTGGATGCCGGTGAGACAGGTATTCTCCTTTTCATTCTCCTGGGTGAAGATCCAACCGGAAAGTTGATATCCTCTCTCGAAGGATTACCCGAATGGGTACCCTACGATCAAGTTGCGCGGCTGCCTGTTGTGGAAGACTTACCGGTGATCATTGCTAAAATCCATGGCATGAAAGCCGGTGACTATCCATTCATCGGTAAGTCTTATTATGATGCAGAGAACAAGCTGCGAGTGGTATTCGATTGAATCCCGACACGGCCGATGGAGAGCTTGAAGTGCGGGTTAAGAATCTGGCTCTCGGAATCCTAATGGCTAGGGGATTTGGAACGATTGCAGCTCAATAGTAGAGTTAATTGAGGTTCCGAAAATTTCGCCGCGTTCGATGGATTTTATCCACCCCACACCTGGTGCAAACCATAATGTGACGTTGCCTGTGAACGATACAGGTATGGGTAATCCCATGTAGGTGGTTGTGAGATTGATCGATGGAACAGATTCGACCCGAAGAGCCTCGAATGTCCCCGCAGGTACGCTTACGCTTTCCCCGCCAATCGCTTTCATTGGTGTGGTCATGCTACCCTGTCCTTGCCCTTTTTGACCATCGGGAAGCATTAGCGACGCAGCAATATCAAGGCTGTAATTCCATTCATTTCCAGGTTGTAGATTAATGGGGATCGAAACGCCTGAAATATTCGAGGTTGTGATTTCAAGATCCAAACCCTGAGTTGATATCCCTCCTGCAGGGCCGCCTCCAAAGTTGAGCGCGACCAAACCCTCGGGCTTGCATGACCATTCCTGTGTCCGGTTTAAGTTTTCAAATGTGGTCGAAAGAGAAAACCCGTCTGGCCGAACCTCGGTAACTGAGTTTGTAAAGCTAAATGTTTCGGAATTCTCGCTGGAACCCATATAGTTCCAAGCGGCCCCTGTCTTTACGGGGAAAAAACTATTTTCACATGGGTTACTAATGGGAATTGCCTGGGGTTGTAGATTGATTACTTGACCGCTACTTGGCGAAATGCAAGCGTTGAGCAGGACTGTGAGGATGGATATTTTTAAAAGCATACCTGTAATAGTTTTCATTCGATGTCAACCTATTTTAAATTGATCGTAGTATTAAAGCAGGTACTGCGCGTACTATGGCGTAAATCCTCCGGATTTTAGCATTTAGAAAATCTGACTCGACTAACCCATTGGTACTTACTAGAATTTATAGCCAATTTTCCGTAATAAATTCTTTCGCCAATTAATCCCGGATTCATCTTCAATACCTTTTGGCGAAGCTCCATCGATTACACCAAGAACACCACGGCCAAGTTCCGTCTGAGCGAGGATCACCTCGGTTGGGTTGGCGGTTGCGCAGTAAATCTGTGCGACCTCGGGTACATTCCTCAGCACGTTTAACACATTGATCGGGAAGAACCCTTCCGCTAAGAAAACGATGAAAGAATGTCCAGCGCCGATCGCCATGGCATTCGCCTTCGCAAGTTCGATCATATCGAGATCTGTACCGGAGGCGCGAACCAGGCATGCACCGGAGGCTTCACAAAAAGCCAGTCCAAATTTTATGCCGGGCACGCTGGTAACCATTGCCTCGTGAACATCCTCAACTGTTTTGATGAAATGAGCTTGTCCGAATATGAAATTCACCGCGTCAGGTTTATAGATTTTGACAGATTTGATATCCATTTTTACCTCCTTGGCAGGATGCTTCGAAGCTGCAAATAAACTAACAAGTTAATGTATGGACAAAATCAAACATTCTGGCCGCATTGGTTCTAAATTCAATTCACTGGTTGGTTAAAAAAAGGAGCAAGGTCTTACCATACTTGCGCTGATCGAATTCCATGAAATGAGTCCAACTTATCTGCCTGTACTCCACCGGATCGATTTGGACGATTATCCAGGCGTCCATTGCAAGCCAACCCGGATTCTCATCTAGCTTTTTAAGGGTTTTGGACCACATCTCTTGATACTGAGGCGGTGCGATATAAACGTATTCAAACTGCCTGTCCGCATTTCCACTGAGCATGGAGACGACATCCCCATGGAAGATTTCCGCCCGCCCGTCGAATCCGCACTGGTCAAGGTTCCAACGAATGGTCTCGATCGCGCTGCGGTTATTGTCGGTAAACCGCACAAAAGCTGCACCTCGGCTCAGCGCTTCAATTCCGACCGCTCCTGTGCCGGCGAAAAGATCCCACCAATGGGAATCTACGGCATCATTGGAGATGATATTAAATAACGCTTCCTTAACCCGGTCCATGACCGGGCGGGTGGTAACCCCTGGAACAGATTTGAGTTTCCTGCCCCTGGCTGAACCTGAAATCACCCGGAGTTGCATATGGATTTAATAATCGGCGGTTTCATAAGCGTGGCGGGCAGCCATGATATTCTCGTGGGGAGCATTGATCGGTACTACACAACCTGTGCCGAGTATAAAATTATGTTTCTTGGTTTGTTCGCCTGCTTCCATGGCTTCAGCAACTACCTGGTCTGGTGTTCCATTAACAATTGTATCGATGCTCATTCCACCACAGAGAGTTATGTCGGATGCGTTTCGGGCTTCGGTGAGAGATGGTTTGGTTTCCCGGTCATGCCAATTTACTACATTGAAGGAAAACTCTTCCAAAACTGAAAAATATATCTCTTTCCCGTGCAAGTGGATTATATTGCACCAAAAATCCCTTGCAGGGTTCAGGGCGATTAGATCATAGGGTATTCCAAATTCTTCATATTCCACGATGCTTAACAAATTGGATTGCGCATGCTGGATCGCATAAAAAATCCCGTCAATGCCCACTATCACGCAAGCTTCAACAAAACGGCGGGTTGATTCAGCGATCGTGTGCAATCCGGCACGCACTTCATCGGGATTATGTCTCAGATGTGTGAGCATAAGCGCACCGCCGGCGAGGTTTTTTGCTTGTGCAAGTGGGTTAAATACAGTCTGTATTATCGGCGTATCCGAGCCGAGTTTGTTCCGTAACCTCTTCAAACACTCGATTTGTTCAGCAAGTTGACCCTGCTTAGGGTCTAGTGGAATTAATTTGGGCCAATCAGCCGGTTGAAAAATAACTCTCTTCGTGTAATCTCTTGTGCCTTCTGAATTCCCGTTCCAGCTATCTTGCACACCCCAATCCATTAGGCAAAAAGATGAAGCCGGCGTAACTTTAACCAGATCGAAATCATAAAGTTCTTGAAATCTTAAAGCGGCGGCGACAAGTGTTTCGGGTGATTGATCGTCAACGGGAAAATGCCGCCATAATGCCACAGGTGGCCTATCAATATTCCTACCCTCTAAACAGGTATGCAGACGTTCCGAGTGAGAAATCATTGAACCTGCTTGAGATCACAAAAATCGGCACCCATCCTGCCAATGGTCAATCTCGATGGTGAATCTTTAAATGTTTGCAGATCCTCATTTGAACGGGTATTAACCAAGACCAGATCACCTGGTGATATCTGGTTGTATTGCGTACGGTAATCAACGATCGTTAATTGTTCGTTAGCATAGTAAGCAGCGATATAGGGCTCCCTTTTGACAAAAATATTTACGGGTTCCTGGTTTATTGTCTGGTAGGTTTGAACAGTTTCCTTATAACAAGTTAGCCAGTAATCGGTTTCGAATAAACGGAAGGCACCACCTGTCCAACGGATTAGCGAGTTGTAATAGGTGTATTCATATGGATG
>MGNL01000032.1:0-6446 GCA_001796785.1 Chloroflexi bacterium RBG_16_51_16
CTTTGTTCTATTGACCTGCTTGATCCCTACTGCTATGTTCGTCGGAGGCTTGTCCTCTACACTCTTTGTTCTATTGACCTGCTTGATCCCTACTGCTATGTTCGTCGGAGGCTTGTCCTCTACACTGGCAGCTGACTTTGTCGCTGGAACGCTCGAACCCTATCTTTGCCCTGAAGGCAGCCACGCCGAGATCATCACCTACCAGACGACCAGCATCGATGATTTCGGGAACGCGCAACCTGCCACGGGTTTTGAGATGCAGTGTGAGAACGAACAGGGTGAGATTACCCGCGATCCCAGTCCGGATTACAGTTTCATCTGGTTGGGGGCGTTGGGCCTTGGCTCTCTTGTTCTTTCTGCCGTTCTGGCATTCCTGCTTGCTGCACCAGCTGGTGTACTCATCGCCAGGCTCTTAAAGGGACGCAAGGATGTAAAAGCCGATTAGTCGATTCGTACCGTACAAACAAATCCTAACAAAATTCCAATTTGTATTTAATGTTTCTCGAGATGCTTTGGCGTAGGATGGTTGCATACGAACGAAAGGAGGCGCAGGTAGAAAAGCCCCCGAAAACACATCACGAAGGAGAGGCTGAGACGCACACTCCTGGATAAGCCTGAGCGGGTTTGGGCTTAACTCCAGACGTTCCCCAAACGAGAGGAAGGTTGCTGTCCGCTCTTTCCTTTGTCACAATAATGATTTGTGACGGATGGGTAACCCCCATCCGTCTATTGTTTATAGGCAATGATCAACCCGTCCCGCACAGGAGTTAAAGTCACGATCCAATCCGGATCGGTCGTGATATCGTGAGTAAACCGTCGGATGGCTTCCGTGTTCTTGCTGTGGTCCTTGGCGTCAAACACCTGGCCGCTCCACAGGATGTTGTCGATGATCAGAACACCACCCCTTCGCAATTTTTGTTTGATCAGCGGCAGGGAGGTGGGATAGGCAGCCTTGTCGATATCATTGAAGATCAGGTCGAATGGACCGGGTGCTTTTCCCAATTCGGCAACCGCCTCGGCCACGTGATATTCGATCAGCCCGTCGTACCCCAACCTGGCAAGATGACCTTCAGCCCGTTTCGATAATTTCTCGTCCCACACCACGTGATGGACCAATCCTCCACCGTTTTCTTTCACGGCCTTGGCGAACCATGCAGTTGAATAACCATATCCGGAACCCATCTCGAACACATTCCGCGCCCCGATCAAGCGCGCTGTTTGATAACATACATAACCTGCGGCGGGACCGATGATCGGAAAACCCGTCTCATCGCCGTATTTCTCCATGACCATCATTTCAGGCTCGCGTTCTGGAACAAGCGAGATGAGGTATTCCTGTACTTTAGTATAAGTAAGTTTGGCAGCCATCCCTACTCCTCCTCAACCAATAAATTTGATCTCCCAGCTCATCTTGTTTTATTTCGATTGGCCGTAGCGTCGATCATCCATCGGCTGGCGACCGACACGCCCTTCAATTGATCCTGACTTGATTCTTAGATCGAGTCGACCCTTGCGTGAACTGGATTTGTATTTAATGACGTTGCGCCGGACCTAATCCTTCGGCGCTTCTCTGACGATGTACAAAGGCCTCCCCTTGGCTTCATCGTACAACCGGCCGATGTATTCCCCCAAAATCCCCAGGGATATCAACTGCACCCCACCGAGGAACAGCACCGCGATCAACGTTGTCGCCTGGCCGATCAATTGAGGCGATCCGCTCACCCGCAGAAGGATAACGATGGGTATCCCCAGGATGGCTATGCCTGCCGAGGCGAAACCGAAAAAGGTCGCCACCTGCAATGGTAAGTAGGAAAAACTTGTGATGGCATTCAACGCCAGTCTGACCATTTTATTGAACGGATATTTCGTCACACCTGCGTGTCGGGCTGCGCGTTTATAGTTCACCCCGATCTGTTTGAAACCCACCCAGGCCGACATACCCCGTGGAAACCTGTGGCGTTCACGCATCTGTTTTAATACCTCAACCACCTTGCGGTCCATCAACCGGAAATCGCCCGTATCCAATGGGATTTTTACATCGGTTATCCGATAGATGAGCCGGTAGAACAGGGATGCAGTCAGGGTTTTGAACCAGCTTTCGCCTTCCCGCTCTGCCCGCACTGCGTACACCACTTCATATCCTTCTTTCCACTTCTTCACCAGCTCCAGGATGACTTCGGGTGGATCCTGTAGATCGGCATCGATGATGATCACTGCATTCCCGCGGGCGTAGTCCCAGCCCGCTGTGATCGCGATCTGATGGCCAAAGTTGCGCGCGAAAATCACCGCTCGCACCCGATTATCCTTATCCGCCAGCTCACGGATCTTTTCTGTTGATCCGTCACTGGAACCGTCATCAACCAGCACCAGTTCCCACGCTTCACCCGTGGTGTCCATGACAGCCGACACCCTCCGATGCAGCTCGGGCAGGCTCTCTACTTCGTTATATATGGGGGCTACGATCGAATATTGGACGCTCATTTTGGCATAAGGGATCTATGTGGATTCTGAGATACTCTGCGATACTGGATTCGCGTTATCCATCGATTGTTCCATCACTCCACCTCTGGGTTCACCTTCATCAAAAGGTGGCAGTCCAAGCAGCCGTCTTCGGATGTATCGACCAACGACAACCGCACTGGCAAGCAGAGGTACTACGATTAGAACACCGAGTATGCCCTGCAGGATGATCGCGGTGATGATCGCCACGAAGACGACGGCTTCATGCAGGAGCACGCTCTGCCCCAACACCCGAGGCTGAAGCCACACGGTTTTAAATGTGTTTAGTAACAGGTATAAACCCAGGGTCAGGGCGCCAAACCATACGTGCGATATGTTGAGATAGTTCGATCCTTCCAGGAGAGCGACTACCGTGGCCAGGATTGCTGCACCTGCAGGTCCGACCTCGGGCAGCAAGTTCAGCAAACCTGCGAGTATACCCAGCACCAGGGCCCCTGGAAGACCGATGACCACCCAGGCGATTGAATACAACACAGCCAGGATTAAGATCAGCCTGATCTGTCCCCCAAGGTAGCCTTGCCACAGCTTGCGTAGTTCATGATAAAGCCGGTTGAGGTTCGGTTGCTCATCCTCCGGTGCCCACTGGATCACCCAATTGCGAACCCTCTCCCAGTCCGTCATCAAGTAATAACCCGTCACCAGGATAACCAGCAGCCACAGGAAATTGCGCGACGTGAATTCAAGCACTCGCAGCGCTTCCTCGGGTTTCGGAACGATATTGGATTGGAGTGTGTCGCGCAGCGCCGGTATCAGGCCTCCCAAAAAAAACGTAACGTTGCCGATCCGGCGCGGCTCGATCAGGACCACCTGGAGTTCTTCCAGCGCCAAATTTAAATCCGACATGATTCCCTGGATTTCGCTGAGCAGCACCGGTAATAGCGTAAAGGGGAGTGCGACCAGCGCAGCGAGAACCACAAAATATACGATGTTCGCCGCCAATTTGCGTCTGATCCGCCATCGGTAGACCAGGAAATTGACCGCCGGGCTGAGGAAATAAGCCAGCATGGCAGCTGTCAGTAAAGGCTGAAACACTTCACGTATGTACCAGAGTGTCGCCAGTCCAAGGATGATCAAAAAGATCAGGACGATGTAGCGGAATGGGATATCCCAGGGAGATTTCATAACATCTTCTTGAGCGCAGCCAGGCTCGGTTCGATCACTGGCGCTTCGTTGATCGATCGCATCGCCGCCTTGACATCTTTTAGTCCGCTGCCTGTATTGATCACCAATACCGGATCCCCTTCCGAGACGATGCCCTGGCGGACTGCTCTGACAAGGCCTGCATACGCAGCCGCACCAGCCGGCTCGGCAAATACGCCGACCCTTCCAAGATCGGCAATCGCCTCCAGGATCTCCTGATCGGGTATGGTGATATAGCTTCCCGAGCTTTCCCGCACCGCGCGCAGCGCCCGCAATCCGTCCCTCGGTTGGTCGACGGAGATACTGTCTGCGAGCGTATCCGCCTTTACGGGTGTGATCTTGTCCGCCTTGGCTTGAAACGCATTCGCGATCGCTGCCGAACCTTCAGCCTGTACACCGAAAAGCCGCGGCATCCCTGTCATCCAGCCTAACGCAACCAGGTCCTTGAATCCCTTGTGCAGTCCGGAGATGATGTTTCCGTCGCCAACGGATACAAACACGGAAAGAGGCGCGTGCCCACTCTCTTCACCTGCTTCTTTATGCCATTCCCTGTGCGCAGTATGCCACCATTCCCAAATTTCATACGCGGCTGTCTTTTTTCCCTCTGCCGTGAACGGGTTGTAACCTGTGTTCCTGCAGTACCAACCAAATTCCTTTGTCGCCTGAATGGTCAGGTCGAAGGCATCGTCATAGGTGCCGTTCACCAGATAAACCTTGGCTCCAAAGACGAGGAGTTGTGCCACTTTGGCCGGGGGTGCTGTTTTCGGTGCAAAGATGACTGCTTTCTGCCCGACAGCGGCTGCCATCCCTGCCAGAGCAGCACCGGCATTGCCCGTGGAAGCGGTCACCACCGTATCGGCCTGGATCTCGCGCGCCCGCGCCACGACAACCGCACTGGCCCGGTCCTTGAACGACGCGGTCGGGTTACGGGATTCATCTTTCAACCACAGCCGTTCAAGTTTGAGGCGGTCGGCGAGTGATTGCAGTAAGTAAACCGGTGTGCCTCCTGCGGCGTGCAGCGGTGTCGCCGATCCGCTTGGTTCTTCAACGGGCAGCAGCGGCAGGTATCGCCACAGCGAAAAATCACGCCGGCTCAGGATGTCCTCCGGCTGGAATTTTTTCTTTAGCGAATCATAATCCAGCACCACGTCCAGGTTACCTTCGTCTCTTGGACAGGTGTAAGTGACTTCACTGGGAGAATACTCCTGGCCGCATACGGAACAGCGATATCCGGCGAAATCTTTCATACATCCTCTAAACGGTAGTTCTTTCGATTTGGAATAAAGCACCACCGTACTTCAGAGCCACGGAGATTGTTCTCTGTGCCTCCGTGGACCGGTGGTGGTTAACAGGAGGAAAATGGCCAGCCTGTCGTCTTATTTTACACCGATGCTCGTTCCCATAACGACCTGGCGATCAATTCTTGATCCACCGGCAGGTGATCGATCCTCACCCCTACCGCGTTATGAATCGCGTTCGTGATCGCGGGCGTGGTCGGGATGCTGCAAATCTCACCCACACCTTTGGCGCCGTATGGACCTTCAGCCGTGCGGTGTTCCACAACGATCGAGGTGATTTCCGGCGTCAGCAGGATGCCCGGCATGCGGTAGCGTGCCAGGTGGTCGGTCACCACGATTCCATTTTCAACGATGAATTCCTCGGTTAGGCAGTTGCCGAGTCCCATCATCACTCCGCCCTCGACTTGTCCCTGCAGACCCAGTGGATTGACCGCCATGCCCACATCATTGGCGGTGATGATCCTAAGGACAGACACCTCGCCTGTCTTGATATTTACCTCGACCTCGGCGGCCTGGGCTGCAAATGAGAATGCAAAATGCATATCGCCGCCTTTTTCGAGTGGCTGGGTTCTCGGCGCCTCGTATTCGTAATGGGCGCGGGGTTGCTGCCCGCTGGTCTTCATCTCTTTGGCCACCTGTGCGTAGGTTAGCGAATGTCCGTTGGCGTGGACCCGGCCGTTTTCGAAACGGATCTGGTCGGGTTTCACGTCGAACTTTTCAGCCAGGGTTGCTGAAATTGCCTGGCGCAGGGTTTTCGCAGCATATCGAGAGGCGTTCCCGGTGACGTAGGTTTGGCGTGAGGCGGTCGTGGGTCCCCCGTTCGGTGTCAGATCCGTATCCATCACCAGCACTCGCACCTGCCCGGCTGGTACGGCCATCTCCTCTGCGATCATCATCTGCATGACGGTCACCAATCCCTGGCCCATCTCCGCGGAAGAACTACGGATCTCGAAGGTCCCATCTTCATACAGCTCCAATTCCGCCCCTGCTTTATCGGTCGCACCTCCACCGAGGCCGGTGTTCTTATACCCCGCCGCGAAACCCCACGCGTGCACAAGGTTTGGAATTTCTTTCACCTTGTGTGGAGAAAAAAGCTCCTCGGCTGACAAGTTGCACAGCTCTTTCGCCTGGCGGGTCATCTCCGCCTTGACCTTCTCAATGCATTCGATCAGGCCGACCGATTCACGCAGTGTCTGCCCGGTATTGGTTATGCTCCCCACCTTTAACGAATTCATCAATCGGAGTTCAATTGGATCGACATTTATTTTTTCAGCCAGCATATCCATCATGGATTCAATCGCGAACGCCGACTGCGTCACGCCGAAGCCCCGGAACGCCCCAGCTGGCGGGTTGTTCGTGTACATGGCATAACAATCCGCTCGCACGTTCGGCACATCATAAGGACCGGCGGAATGCGTTGTCGCCCTCGTCATTACCTTCTCGCCCAGGGACGCATACGCGCCCGTATCGCCATAAAGTTCCGTTTCG
>MGNL01000032.1:6540-6610 GCA_001796785.1 Chloroflexi bacterium RBG_16_51_16
CGAATAGCAATTTGACTGGTCGTCCGGTTGCATTGGCCAGCAGCGCGGCATGGATCTGACCGGCAATATC
>MGNL01000032.1:6648-6738 GCA_001796785.1 Chloroflexi bacterium RBG_16_51_16
TGATCCGAACACGCTCTTCCTGCCAGCCGAGGCTGCGCGCCACCTGGGTCCTGTCCTGGTAGGGGATCTGTGATCCTACATAGATCTCCA
>MGNL01000033.1:0-7691 GCA_001796785.1 Chloroflexi bacterium RBG_16_51_16
CATCTCTTAAAAAATTATAGCACAAATGGTCAGTAATCCTTTGGGGTACAATAGTCGCGCAATTTATGGCAGTCCACGCATCCTTGGATAAACGTGATGGTATGTAATCCATGCTCACCCGATTATCCTTGGGCTGAACTTTTTCCAAAAGGCTGACGTTTGTTTGAAATATTATTTCTTGGCACTTCTGCCTCAGCGCCGTCCGCGAAGCGCGGCCTGTCCGGTCAGATCGTGTCTCACAATGAATACCGTTTCCTTATCGATTGCGGCGAAGGAACGCAGCGCCAGATCCTGCAATCCGGCACAGGATTCAAACGCCTCACCCGCGTGTTGCTGACGCACGGTCACCTCGATCATATTCTCGGTCTGGCCGGGCTTCTGAGCACTTTTTTACGCTGGGAGGCGATCGAAGAGCTGGAGATCTATGGTGGGCGCGGGACGCTGGATAGGGTTCACACCCTCTTGTACGATGTCGTCCTGCGCGGCAACCAGCCGCCCATGCCGCTGAAGATGCTCGAACTTAACCCCGGATTGTTTTTTGAAACTGAAGATTTCACCGTGACCGCATTCCAGGTCTCCCACCGCGGTCCGGATTCATTCGGGTTCCTGTTCGAAGAAAGAGCCCGCCGCCCCTTTTTATCGGAGAAAGCGGATGCACTGGGCGTACCGTTCGGGCCCGAACGCAGCCAGCTTGTCGAAGGTCAGGTGATCACCCTATCGGATGGAAGCAAGGTTAAACCAGACCAGGTCCTAGGCCCATTGGAACGCGGCGCCAAACTGGTCGTGGTAGGTGATACTGGTAAGACAGCAGATTTAGTCGATGTGTGCAAAGATGCAGACGGGCTGGTGATCGAATCGACCTATACGGAGGAAGAGGCGGACTTAGCGGCGCAATTTTCACACCTCACTGCCCGCCAGGGGGCCGAATTGGCCGTGAAAGCAGGTGTGAAACAGTTGATCCTGACCCATCTTTCACGCCGTTACCGTGAAAAAGATGTATTGGCTGAAGCGCAGGCAGTCTTTCAAAATACCTGCGTAGCGCGGGACTTCGATAGTTACCAAATTAAACGCTAGGAGGATGCGGGAAAAAGAAATCCTCCCGGTCGTTGCCGCTCGATTCTAAGTGTAGCGGTTTACCGGACGCTCAGATCTATAGTTTCAGATCCTGTCTTTATATTGCCTCGCTCGTCATGATAAACAACGGCGTCATCTCAAAGCTTTCGAATTTGGGCCGGAGCCGGTCCGTGTTGTAAAACCGGTCGACATTCACTGTTTTCTTTGAACTGGTGATGATATCGATCGGGATGTTGTCATACCGTCCATTCTTTAGAACCACAAGACGGCCATGCACCTTCTTGAGAACCAGGTCGAGCGCTAGGTTGCCGTAGGCCATGGGAGCGATCGAATCGATCGCGTCCGGATCGCCGCAGCGAACCATGTATCCCAGTTTTTGGTTTACGACATCCACCATCCGACCGTTGTTATATTTGGCGGTCAGCTCTTTCAGCCGGGCCGAGACCAGATCTCCGATCCCGCCAAGTTTGGCATGGCCGAATGCATCCGTCGCTTGATTTTCAAAGACCATCTCCCCGCCTTTGAACATGGCGCCTTCCGAGACCAGTACCACCGCATAGCGGCTGGGATTATTATTCCGGTCATTCATTAGTAATTCAACCAACCTCTCGATATCGAACTTGTACTCCGGTATTACACATCGATGCGCGGCGCCTGCCATGGTGGGCAGCATGGATGTGAACCCAGCATAACGACCGAAAACTTCCAGCACCATGAGCCTTTCATGTGAACCGGCAACTGTGCGCAAGCTGTTGGCCAGCTCGATGGTGCGTGTCACACAGGTGCTAAAGCCGATGCAATAATCCGTGCCCGGCACATCGTTATCCATGGTCTTGGGGATCGCGACGGTTTTCACGCCTTCCTGTGACATCCGGACGGCATAGCTGAGGGTGTCATCCCCGCCGATGGGGATCAGATAGTCGATACCCATGAAGGCCAGGTTCTGAAGGACCTCTTCCGTTACATCATTGGAATCTTTATTGTATTTGTCCATCAAAGCTGGAGGCAGGCGGTCACGTCGAATCTTGGCCGGGTTCGTACGCGAGGTATGCAGGAAGGTGCCACCCGTACGCCCCGCCCGATTGACGATCTCCTCGGTCAGCACCTGAAAGTTGTTGCTGTTATCCGCTTTTTTATCCCGGACGACGTCCACCAATCCCGCCCAGCCGCGGCGTATTCCGATGACCTGATACCCCTCACGTAGCGCCCTGATCGTTACTGCCCGAATGGCCGGATTTAATCCGGGGACGTCTCCCCCGCCGGTCAAGATACCAATTACGCCTTTGACTTCAGTCATAACTCCACTCCCATTATCTTAGCATTTAGACAGGTATTAGCTTGTATGGATGCAATTTTACTTCCATAACATCCGCTGGAAAAAGAATACCTTACGCATATCCTTTTCGACCTTATATCAGGAGTGGGAACCGGCATCACCCTTTAAGGTACAATTACCGCCGCAATTAAACTTCAATCATCGATAATAATTAGCAACCCTCCGTTCCGGGTGTCATTCTAATATCCGCTTGCTAAATATAACCAAGCGGTTGAACAATTATGAATTCAAGCTGCAAAAAGTTATGACCTCAAAACCAACAAAAATCGGTATCCTGACCTCCGGCGGTGACGCACCGGGAATGAACGCGGCGATACGCGCCGTGGTAAGGGCTGCCTTATCCAACGACATTGAAGCCGTCGGGGTGATCAATGGCTTCGAAGGCTTGATTAACGGTGAATTCCGCAACCTGGGAGCCCGGGATGTCGGCGGCATACTCCAACGCGGCGGAACGATCTTGCTAACCAGCCGGAGTAAGCGCTTTATGGAACCGAGCGGTCAAAGGGAAGCTCTCCGTAAAATGAACGAAGCCGGCGTGGATGCGCTCGTGACCATTGGCGGCGAGGGGACGCTGAAAGGTGCGCAGGTGCTGTCCGAGCAGGGTGTCAAGGTTATTGGAATACCGGGCAGCATCGATAACGATATCTGGGGCACCAATATCTCGATCGGTACGGACACAGCGATGAACACGATCATGGAAGCTGTGGATAAGCTGCGCGATACGGCGTCCTCCCATCAACGTGCCTTTCTCATCGAAACGATGGGACGTAATAGCGGCTACCTTGCCGTAATGGCTGGTATCGTTTGCGGCGCTGAAATGACACTGGTACCTGAGGTTCCGGTTCAGGTGGAAGAAGTTGCCACCGCCGTCGAAGATGCCTACCGGCGTGGAAAAACCCATGCCATCATCATCAATGCGGAAGGCTCCAACATCGATACGGCCGAGCTTGCCCGGTCCATTGATAATCGAGATCTGGGTTTCAAAACACGCATGACCATTTTGGGTCATATCCAGCGCGGCGGTTCTCCCACGGCGTATGATCGGCTGCTGGCTTCACGTATGGGCATAAAGGCTGTTGAGGCTTTGGTGGAAGGCACACATGGTGTGATGACCGGCTTAAAAGGTCACGGTATAGAATTTATTCCATTCAAGGACGTAATCAGCAACAAGCGTCAAGTCAATATGGAGTATTACAACATGGCGAAAGTGCTTGCTCGATAAGTATCAGTCGTCAAGGATCAGGTGTAAGCTACTTTTAGCGCTCAAATCACCATTGGTTCCTGGTAAATACCAAATGCTTCTTTCATAACGCTTGTCATTTCCCCCAGAGTGGCATAGGCGCGAACACAATCGAGGATGTGTGACATCACATTTTCGGTACCCAAGCAGGCAATCCGCAATTTATCCAGGTTTTGGCCCACGAGAGCGTTGTCCCGCGTCTTGCGGATCTCAGCCAGGCGTTCCATTTGGCGCTTGTATCCGCTGGGATCCATTTCCAGGATCGGAATCGGGGCTGGTTTTTGGTCCTGGTAAGCATTCACTCCCACGATCTTGCGCTGGCCATCGTCTATTTCCCGCTGATATCGGTAGGCTGCGTCAGCTATTTCGCTCTGGAAGAAGCCTTTTTCTATGGCAGGGATCACACCCCCCAGGTCTTCGATGCGGTCGAAGTAATCATAGGCTTGTTTCTCCAGGCGATCCGTTTGAGCTTCTACGAAAAAACTGCCTCCCAACGGGTCGATCGTATTGGCAATCCCCGATTCCTCCGCGAGGATCTGCTGTGTGCGCAGTGCGATGGTTACCGCATGCTCGGATGGAAGCGCCAGCGCCTCGTCCATTGAATTGGTGTGCAGCGATTGCGTGCCGCCTAGTACAGCTGCCAGAGCCTGGATCGCTACCCGCACCACATTATTCTCCGGCTGCTGTGCAGCCAGGGATACACCTGCAGTCTGAGTATGGAACCGGAGCAGCCATGAACGCGGATTTTTCGCCTTGAATTGGTCTCTCATTACCTTCGCCCAGATTCGCCGGGCAGCGCGGTATTTAGCGATCTCCTCGAAAAAGTCGTTATGCGCGTTGAAGAAGAAGGATAACCTGGGAGCGAATTCATCGACATCCATGCCGCGCTGCATGCCCCAGCGCACGTATTCCATGCCATCCGCAAGTGTGAAAGCCAACTCCTGGGCAGCGGTGGCACCCGCTTCCCGGATGTGGTATCCACTGATCGAAATGGTGTTCCACTGGGTGACGCAACTCTTACCGAATTCCATCGTATCCACCACCAGCCGCATGGAGGGTTCGGGTGGAAATATGAATTCCTTTTGTGCAATGAATTCCTTCAGGATGTCGTTCTGGATGGTGCCTCGCAAGTGGTCGGCGCGTACCCCCTGCTTTTCGGCTGCGACAATATACATGGCCCAGATGATGGCTGCCGGCGAATTGATCGTCATACTGGAGGAGACCCTGTCGAGCGGGATACCGTCGAGGAGGAGCTCCATGTCTTTAAGGGATGAAACCGCCACACCGCACTTGCCAAATTCACCGAGCGCTTCGGATTGATCGGTATCGTAACCCATCAGCGTCGCCAGGTCGAAGGCGATCGAGAGGCCGGTCTGTCCATGTTCGAGCAGGTATTTAAAACGAAGGTTGGTTTCCTCGGCGGTGCCGAATCCTGCGAACATGCGCATGGTCCAAAGTTTGCCGCGATGCAGGGATGGATGAATGCCGCGGGTGAAAGGATACTCGCCTGGCAATCCCAGGCTATCGTTGTAATCGAACGGCTCGATATCCAGAGGTGTATATAATCGACGGATGGGTTCCGAAGACGTGGTGAGGAACTCTTTCCGGCGCTCAGAGATGCCATCCAGCGACGGCTGCAGGGTTATCTTTTCCCATTGGTCGAGAGATTTTTTTAAATCCGATAATCCATTTTTATCGAATAACATGGGCGCCTCATCCTCTGAATGTGTGCAGGAATTATAGCAGAACCGCGCATGGTATACTTTCTTCGCCCGATTCCAGCCCTGCAGGTTATCCATGCCACGCTTTGAAATTGATGTTGATCCCTGCGACCATATCACAGCCGATGCCATCGGCAAGCCAGGCCAGCGGGTATTTTATCTCCTGGCTTTTCAAGATCAACGTACGATCTCGGTGATCATAGAAAAAACCCAGCTCCAATCGTTAGCCATTGGAGTGGAGCAGTTCCTTTCCCAGATCAGCAAACAGAATCCTTCCTTATCTGAGCCCACCGGTAACTATGTCGAAGAAGTCATGCGCATCAATCCTCCGGTGGATCCTCTTTTCCGAGTCGGGGAGATCGGGCTCGGCTACGATAAAGATCGTGACCTGGTTGTGATCTTCGTTAAAGAGCTGCAAACCGAGGAGGCCGATCAAGAAAATGCCGCGACTGTCCGTTTCTGGTGCAGCCGGGAACAGATCCGCAAGCTGGCACGGTGGGGTGCGGATGTGATCTCCCGCGGCAGGCCGATCTGTCCACAGTGCGGTCAACCCATGGATGCGGAAGGACATTTTTGCCCAAAGAAGAACGGGCACAAGCATTAGTCCAATCTGCCGGTTCCGGTTATCAGCTTTGAGCTCGTCCTTGGATGCATCCGAATCTCCTTCTTCATGATTCATAATGAAATATCTTCAGACCATGGCCGATTGCCCTAACCGTGCACATCGAGAACTTACTGGTTTTTGCCTTACGGAATCCCTGTGATATCAAGCAGCGCACTTCCATCCGATTTCCTGACTACTGCGTTGAAGGACGGGGAACTTGAATTAAAAGGACAGTTCATGCTCGGCAGTAATTACACCTTTCTTGTAAGCGTCCATCACGCCGAACTGGAGATACCCGCGGTTTACAAACCAGCCCGGGGTGAGCAGCCCCTGTGGGATTTTCCGGTTGCCACACTTGCACGAAGGGAAGTGGCCGCCTTCGTCGTCAGTGAAACCCTCGGATTTCATTTCGTTCCTATTACCGTCCTCAGGGAAGACGGACCCTACGGCCCGGGCTCGCTCCAGCAATTTATCGAATACGATCCGGAATATCATTTCTTTACATTCAAACCCGCCGACCGGGCTCGATTGGATTCCGTGGCACTGTTTGATCTCTTGGTCAATAACGCAGATCGCAAAGGAAGCCACGTGCTGATCGAGAAAGAGACCGACAAGCTGTGGGCGATAGATCATGGGATATGCTTTCATTCAGAGACCAAACTGCGTACCGTCCTTTGGGATTTTGCCGGCAAGACTATTCCAGATGAATGGATCTCAAGGCTTTCAGCACACCGTGAGCTCCGCACGCTGCTCAAGAACTATCTTTCTCAAGAAGAGATCGACGCATTCACCAGTCGCGTGGAAGCACTCCTCAGGAAACCACGCTTTCCAAATCCTCCCCAGGACCGGCGGGGAACACCCTGGCCGTCCATCTAAACTAAATAAATTGCGAGGAGCGCCATTTAACAAGGCGCTCCTCGCAATGGGAACCACAGACATCGCCTTTGATCGCGAAGGTTTTTAGATCTTCTCTGACACTTTTTCCAAAACCTTGGCCGATACCTTTTTATCAGCATTCATAGCCAGGTCGCCCAGGGACACGATCCCGGATAATTGTTTGTTCTTGGGATTCAGAACCATCAGCCTGCGGACTTGATTCTCTTCCATGATCCTGGCCGCCTCACGTACATCCTGGTCTTCGAAACACCAGAACACATTCGAATGGACCAGATCCCTTACCTGAGTGGCTTTGGGATCCTTTCCGTCCGCGACCGCATTGACGGTGATATCGCGGTCCGTCAGGGTTCCGACCAACCGGTCTCCGTCGCAAACCGGCAGGAAACCGATGTTGCGTTCCCGCATTTTTCTGGCAGCCGTCGCCAGGGAATCATCCGGGCGGACGGTAACCACGTCTTTTGTCATCAGCTGATTAAGTTTCATTGGGTGACCTCCTCTAGAATACGGTCTTCAAATGCCTGGATGCGGTCCTCGCTAGCGCAGTGGGCGCAGCAATAATAGTTGGATTCGGTTTCCATACCGTGTCCGATGATCCGACATCCACAGTGGCTGCAAATCGGCGCCAGGGCATGGATTGCACACTCGAAACAATCAAACATGTGAATTTGATTTCCCTGGTGCACTTCAAAGGATTTATCGTAATTGTTGCCGCAAACCTCACATTTTGCCATCGATATTCTCCTTCTTAAGATTTCTGCTCGCTGGATAAGCTCGTTTCCCGGGGCGTTTCGCCGTCTGAGCCTTCCGGATGTTCTTCAT
>MGNL01000033.1:7744-9581 GCA_001796785.1 Chloroflexi bacterium RBG_16_51_16
CGAAGTTCATCCTTTACCCAAGTTTTCCGAGGCACACCGTTGGAATATGCGATTTATTTCCCAAAGGCAGTTCCTCGGATCGATAGAGTATCGTAAGGGGTATAACGATTTTGAAAAATTCCTGTTATGTCGCATAGACATTCAGCAGCATCCTTGGTAGGTTAGTCTATGCTTTTCATACTTATCGAAATGCGACTAAATATGAAATACAATATAATTTGTTCATCTCCTGCTGGGACCGTATCTTGGAAAGGGAGGCATTGATATGACAGACCATATCGTCTACCTGGGATTAGGAAGCAACCTCGGTGATCGGCTAGCAAATCTTAAGACAGCCATTAATAATCTAACCCCCCAGTTGAATGTACTGGCACAATCATCCATCTACGAGACACCTCCCATCGGTTACACGGACCAACCTGAATTTTTAAATCAAGTCATCAAGGCTGAAACTTATGAAAAGCCAGAAGCCCTCTTGGCCCATCTTAAACGGCTGGAAATTGTTCTCGGACGCCAACCCGGTATTCCGAACGGGCCGCGCCTTATTGACATCGATATCCTTTTTTATGACGACCTGGTGCTCAATACGCCCGCATTGGTAATCCCTCACCCGCGACTGGCCGAGCGTGGGTTTGTGCTAATGCCTCTAAACGAGATCGCCTCGGATCTCGTTCACCCAACCTTGCAGGTAACCATCAGCCAGCTCTTGTCGCGCTGTGATACCACTGGCATCCGCTTGTACGGCACAGATTCCATTGAGTAAAGATTTATCGATGTTCCTGCTTATCAACTTCCATTACCATGCATGTATAATCCCCGTCAAAGGCTGGAGGTCGTGATGGTTGAAACCAAACCGCTTAACTGGAAATCCGAACCCGGAATTGGATACTCCGTCGTCCGCAGGGGAGATGGTGGCATGACGTTAACCTTCACGGACCTATCCGAGGCTACCCTCCGACACTGGCATGATTTCGCCCTTGAACATCTGCTCGGATCGGATCGCCTGACACGCAACCTTTACGACCTGCGCTCTGTTAATGAGATACCCGAAAAGGCTATCCGGGCTGCTGTCGAAGTCAATAGCGATCCTTCCGCCCGCAATATCCGCCTGGCGGTTGTGGTTGCCAGTCAAAAAGTTGCTGACGCGATCCGGGAGGTCGCCGCACTAGCTCTACCGGAGACTGCCGCTGCGATAAAGATCTTCACAGATATTAATGACGCCGAAACCTGGATTGCCCGCCCACTGGACCAAATTACCTAGGTTCCAGCGCCGGGAAGGGATTCGAATCATTCCCAGTATTGACCATCCGCATTCCATGGTTTTGAATGAATGAGATTCGTGATTTCCTTGCCTCCCATCATAAAGACATCCTATCCTTTCTAACCGATATCGTTGCCATCCCAAGTTACGACTCAAATATTAGAGATGTAGCAAAGCGGGTCGAGCAAGAATTGCGTAAACTTGGCTTTCAAGAAATCCATTATGCCCCGTACGGAGACCTGGTCGCAAAAATCGGCAATGGGGAGCGAAAGTTGCTCTATGATTCGCACTTGGACACGGTAGGTGTGGGTGATAAAAAGGAATGGAGATTCGATCCGTTCAGTGCGAAAATACAGGACGGGTTGATGTACGGCCGCGGTGTTGTAGATGAAAAAGGCTCCACTCCACCGATGATCTATGGGATCAAGGCAGCTCACGATTTTGGCCTGCTTGACGGTTTTACCGCCTATTACTTTGGTTCTATCGAGGAATGGTGTGAAGGCTTATCCGCCCAAGTATTCGTTGAAACGGAAAATGTCCAGCCTGATTATGTAGTCATCGGCGAGCCAACGGACC
>MGNL01000033.1:9614-9817 GCA_001796785.1 Chloroflexi bacterium RBG_16_51_16
AATTCCGTGTCACAGCGCACGGCCGCAGCGCGCACGGAGCGTCCCACTGGCTCGGAGATAACGCGCTCTATAAAATGGCGCCTGTCCTGGAGGTGGTCCGCGATCTTGATCAACGCTTACCTGATGATCCGTTCATGGGTCGTGGGTCGATCGTCGCCACCTCCATTGATGTTCAAGCTGGTTCTTATAATGTGGTTCCCGAT
>MGNL01000033.1:10068-11341 GCA_001796785.1 Chloroflexi bacterium RBG_16_51_16
TTCAACAAACGGAGCCTATTGGGCAGGTGTAGCCGGTATTCCATCGGTCGGTTTTGGTCCGGGCGAGGAGGAAGTTGTTCACACCGTGGACGAGCACATCCGGGTTGAGGATGTTTTGCTCGCTGCCGAGTGGTATGCTCAATTACCTGGATTGATAAAATGAAATCACCAATTCTGGAGATCGCAGGCCATCAATTTCAATGGGGCTCGCGTACTTACATCATGGGAATCCTCAATATTACGCCGGATAGTTTTAGTGGTGACGGATTATTAAAAGGAAGGGAACAGTCCGAGGCTATTGATTTTAATTCTGCTGATCTTGACACCAGGCCTGCCCTAGAGCAGGCACGTTCCGCGATTGATGCAGGTGTGGATATTCTTGATGTAGGCGGTGAGTCAACCCGACCCGGTTCGGCACCTCTTTCCATAGACCAGGAGTTGGAACGCGTGGTGCCGGTCATCCGCGATCTGCATGCAACCTTTCCGGATGTATTGATATCCATAGATACGTACAAGGCAAGGGTTGCCGAGGAAGGATTTAAAGAAGGTGCCCAAATATTGAATGACGTTTGGGGGTTGCGTGCCGATCCGGAACTGGCAGGCATGGCAGCCAGATACAAAGCGCCCGTCGTGCTGATGCACAACCGGAGCAACCCTGCCAGTGTGGAGGTACGCGCAAATCTTGGTGGTGCTTACATCGGCGCCCAGTATGAGAACCTGGTCGAAGATGTCAAGCGTGAATTGCTTGATAGCGTCGGTCTTGCGCACGCAGCTGGAATTCCTGATTCATCTATCATCTTGGATCCGGGTATCGGATTTGGAAAGACTGTGGAACATAACCTTGAATTGATCAATCGCTTGGGAGAACTGCGCCTCCTCGGTTATCCGATTCTCCTCGGACCTTCCCGGAAATCCTTTATCGGCTTTACGCTCGACCTGCCTGCCGACCAGCGCATCGAAGGTACGGGTGCGGCGATTGCGGTAGGGATCGTGCGGGGTGCTGACATGGTGCGCGTGCATGACGTAAAACCGATGGTGCGTATTTCTCGCATGACGGATGCCTTGGTCAGAAGAAATGACAGGGTGCAAGCGTGATCAACGGCATTGCAAGGATCAGTCAAACCACCTATGTTTAACAGTTTCAGCAAGGAACTTCTGCAGATTGGAATTATCGAGGCCAAGGGTGGTAACAATGACACGGCACGCCATTACTTGGAACGCGCCTTGGCGGCAGCCACTTCAGTTGATCATGACCTGCTCGCGGAGATATGGT
>MGNL01000034.1 GCA_001796785.1 Chloroflexi bacterium RBG_16_51_16
AACAAGTCCATCCGGGAGAATAGTAACAGGAGATTAGGACGTGTTCAAAACTTATTATCCAAAATCGGGTGAGATCCAACGCAAGTGGTACGTGGCGGATGCTCGCGGCCAAAATCTGGGTCGGCTCGCTGCGCGCATCGCCCATATTCTGCTGGGAAAACACAAACCGGCTTTTACCCCAGGAGTAGAGCTGGGTGATTTCGTTATCGTAGTCAACGCTGAACAGGTCCAGACCACAGGGACAAAAACTTCATCCAAATTGGACACAAAATATTACTACCACCATTCGGGTTACCCCGGTGGGATGAAGTCCATATCCCTGCGGGACCAGCTCACCAGCCATCCAGACCGGGTCTTGCGTGCCGCAGTCTGGGGTATGCTGCCCCATAACCGGATGGGTCGTTCAGTGATCAAACGTTTGAAAGTTTACGGCGGTCCGACCCACCCCCATGGATTGCAAAAACCGGAAATTCTATAAATGAAGCCACGCTCGAGTAGCAGTTATTAAGTTTTCGTTCGGAGCGATCCCGACTTAGAGATAGAAAGGTAGATGCATTAATGTCTGCACAATATTACGAAGGAATTGGACGCCGAAAAGAAAGTACCGCCCGTGTGCGTCTGATGAACGGCGGCGGTAAATTCATCATCAATGAGAAGGCGGCCGCGGCTTATTTCCCCCGATTGGGTGATATGGAAGACATCCTGCGCGCGTTTTCAGCTGTGGGACAGGATTTCATGCAATATGACGTCAGTGTCCTCGTGCGGGGAGGCGGAGTGAACGGCCAGGCGGAAGCAGTCCGGCTGGGGTTGTCTAGGGCTTTGGTTGCTATCAATGCCGATTGGACATCTTCACTTAGAAAGCGCGGCCTTCTCACCAGGGATGCCCGTGTTAAAGAACGGAAAAAACCCGGTCTCAAGCGCGCCCGCAAGGCTCCCACCTATACCAAACGGTAGCGTGGTATCAAGTTCATATGAATTAATATTGATCGGTTAAAGATAAAATAGGAAACGTAATGCGAAAGTTAAAGTCGCATTACGTTTTACGTTTAACTGCGAGATTGGAACAAGACTTATGGATTATTCAAGAATAACAACAATCATTCAATCGTTGGCTATTCCGCATCCTGAGCGCTTAACCTTGCTAGATGCAGAATCCCTTGCCTCTGCCCACGTACCGCCTTTTCCGATCGATTGGCCGGTAATGATCCTCGGAATTATCGATGACGAACAAAAGAATAGAATCTCAAATGTACTTAAACCGGCATATCCCTCAAATCATGTGATCTATATTATTGAAGGATCAAAGTCCAATTCGATGGCGCTTATTGAATTGAGCCACCGAAAAAACAATTCAGCCAGCATAGATCTCTATGTGCCTGCATTGACGGAAGGTTCGTCGGTTGAAGCATTCACCGAGATTGTTGCGCACCTGCGTGCACCGGATGGCTGCCCCTGGGATCGTGAACAGACCCATGAATCACTTCGAACGCATCTTCTTGAAGAGACCTATGAAGCGTTGTCTGCCATTGATTCTGGCGATTTTGATGCCATGCGGGAGGAATTGGGTGACCTCCTGCTTCAAATTGTTTTACAGGCACAAATCGCCTCGGAAGAAGGTCGTTTTACGATCCATCAGGTTGTGAAAGATATTTATGACAAGATCATCCGCAGGCATCCGCATGTGTTTGGAGATCTTAAATTGAACGGCGTGGATGGAGTTCTGGCGAATTGGGAGAAATTGAAAGAAACCGAACGGGAGATTAAGAAGGAAGGCAAAGGATTATTGGATGGCGTGCCAGCCACCCTTCCTGCGCTTGCACAGGCGCAGGAATACCAGGACCGGGCTGCCCGGGTGGGCTTTGACTGGCCGGCAATCAAAGGAGTGTTGGAAAAAGTGAATGAGGAGGTCGAAGAAATTAAACGGGCCGAAAACCCGAAGGAGGCTGCTTCTGAGATGGGCGACCTATTTTTTGTCCTGGTCAATCTGGCTCGATGGAAGAAGATGGATGCCGAATCTCTCCTGAGGCAGGCCAACGTCAGGTTCAAACGCCGCTTCGGTTATATCGAACGATCTGCCTTGGAGATGAAAAAATCTCTATCGGAGTTGACACTGCAAGAAATGGACGCTTTGTGGGAAGCAGGCAAACAATTAGAGAAAAATTCTTAGATGATTAATTAAGGATTTTAGAATTATTCCCTTCTCTTGCTTTTGATCCATCCACCAGGCATGGGTAAGTGGTTATTGAGAAGTACTTTCATTGCAGTTGCAGCCCTATGCCGGACAGCGATGCTTGTATCGGTCTCAAGTTTCGATAACCGCCGGAGGATGTGTTTATTTTTTGATGGGTATTTTCTCCCAAGAAAGCACAAGCCCGAGATAGCCCAACATTTTACGATTGCACTGTGATCATCCAAGATTGCGATTAATCCGTGGTAGATCTCGTCTGCGTTATTAACAACGGTTAATAGATTGGTAAGGATCATGGCCGCATGCTATCGAACCATGGGCACAGGGTCATTCAACGCCAATCGGATGATCAAATCCAGCTCTGACTGTACGTATTCAGGATGATCCCGGGTTAATTTTTCCAGTACATCCGCAGATCGGCCCCGGACGACATCATCCTTCGCTGTCATCCCCTCGATCAATTCGTTGACCAGGAAAGGATTCTCCCGGACCAAGCGAACGACTTCATTCGCCATTCCGTCTGAGCGGAGGTCACCCCCGGACAGCATCTTTGAAATGTTGCTCAAAAAACCGCCTTGTCTTTCATGAATGATAACACTTCGTCGCAGGCTGGCAACTGATTACGGGTAAGTTAAATTGACGCTATTAACGATTTTTGAGAATATTCGTTTTTAAGAAAAGATGATGCGAGAAAAATTTACTCGCATCATCTTATTTAATGAAGCGGATGGATTCAGGTGTTGCGGGTTAGTGACCGCTTCCACCTGTAGGATTACCGAAAAATATCTCGGGATTTTCCTCGCCTTCCACGATGAGGAAGCCAGCCAAACCGCGCTGCAACCTTGAGAGCGAGTGATCGACAAGGATATATCGTCCGGGTACATCCACCTTGAACTCCACCATGGTTGCGCCACCAGTTGGGACCAGCGTAGTTTGTACATCGGTCAGAGGTGGCGAGGTCAGTGATGCGGTTTCATAAACACGGTCAAGAATCTCGCCGATCACATGGAAAGACGACGTGAAGTTGGGTCCGCCGACACCAAAGAAGATGCGGAGGGTTTCCCCGACATTGGCTTTGAGAGGCTTCTGGTCGGTGATGGCTCCAACGGCACCATTGAAGACGAAGTACTCAGGATCTTCGTTGAGTAATTTTTGGACATCAGGCATCTGGTGTCCCTGTTCGCCAAATGCTCCCTTTGTATACAATTCGCCTTGCATGACATAGAATTCTTGATCAACTGGGGGCAGCCCACCGTCGGGTTCTACCAGGATCAGTCCATACATGCCATTCGAGATATGGTCTGCGACCATCGGCGTGGCGCAGTGATAAACGAATAAGCCGGGATTCAATGCCTTCGCCATAAACATCGTTTCCTGTCCAGGTGGGGTTTGGGTCATAGTCGCGCCACCACCTGGACCTGTCACGGCATGGAAATCCACCGAGTGGGTCATCGTGCTCGAAGTGCTGTTTTTCAGGTGAACATCGAGTGTATCGCCGACCCTGACTCTCAGGAATGGTCCGGGTACTTGACCGTTGAACGTCCAATACGTATAGGTTGTCCCATCCGCGAGTTGTCCGTCAACTTCTACCGTTTCAAGATTAATTCTCACTGTCGTCGGTTCGCGCACACCGATCGCTGGTGGGATGTCGGACGGATCCCGGACAATATCGCTAACCAGGGCTGCAGCTGGTTGATTAAGGATCGGCGCTGAATTTGAAGGGTCGAGCGCTGGCTGAGGAGTGGTCGGATCTGGATTGGTTGAGGAAACGATCTTCTTTGGTTCGCCACTAACCTCGAACTTGCCTGCCATGCCCGCCTCGCGGTGCCCAGGAATGATACAGTAATAATTGAACGAACCACTGCCATCTGGTATGAAACTGAAAGTTGTGCTGTTACCAACACCGGAAACGTGTTCGGATTGAACATTAAATTCTGGGAAGCCAATGTCATGCTCGGCACCTTCACCGCTGATCAGTGTGATCTTGACGGTATCACCCACATTTGCTTTTAATGTCGGGTTGAATTGTCCGTTGATATCCCCTCCGACTCCAATAAACACCATCTTGCCATCTTCAAGGCTTGTCTTGAGCGCATACTCAAGAATCGCATTATTAATTTCGGATGGTCTGCCAGCTGGTGGTGCAGCACATGCAGAGATGATTATGGAGAGGACTGTGAAGTAAATTAGGACCGAATTATATCGAAAGCTTTTCATGGAAACCTCCTGGTTGAATTGATAAATTTTCCCGGATCGTCGCCTGAATTTTCCCTAATAATAGATCTGGTGATATTTGGTAGGTGGCTGCGACATCAGCCAGCGTGCAAAATCTGGCTAATTGACAACCAACACATGCTGTTTCGAGCGCGAAAAATACAGCCGCTGATGCGGGTGTATCATTCATTACCGTCTGAACGTATTGATCAAGCTGTGGTAACGGTTGATCCATGCCCTGACTTTATCCCCTTCGTGCATGGACTTCTTTGCGCTATCGCAAAGAAGCAGTCATAAATATCCTATGATAATTATCCTATTTCTCCAATTCCTCAGCGATCACGACCAATTCATGGGGTTGAAGGATAACTACTCGTTCCCGGCCGGCTTCGACCAGCCCAAGACGCTCCCATTCTGAAAGGATACGGCTGACCGTAAAAAGAGTGGTTCCAGCCATTTCAGATAATTCCTTCCGTGTAAAACCAAGCTCGATCGTATTATGTTCTCCTTTGATACCCATTTGAGCTGTCAATCTCAACAAAACCCGTGCGATCCTGCGTTCCACTTTTTCGGTGGCAAGCTCCCGATAACGCTCCTGCATTTCCTGAATATAGTCCGTCATCAAGTTCATTAATCCGATGGAAAGGTAGGGGCGGTCTTTGATCAATTCTTTTAAGGTCGTGCTTTTTACCGCCAGTGCGTTACAGTCCTCCAGCGCTTGAGCCGAGGCAGGGTAGGTTGCCGCTTCGCGGACAGCACCCAAAGCTCCAAACATTTGCCACGCGTTGATCGTACGTAAATTTACCTGCTGACCGGAAGGGTTGGTTTGTAGCAATTTAGCCCTTCCTGCAACGAGAATGTACGCATAATCAGCGGGATCGCCTTGAAAAAAGAAAAAGTTGCCTTCTTCAATCGATCGTTCAATGCTCCCTTGAGCGATAATTTTGAGATCCTCATCGCTTGCTTTTTCAAAGACATTCACTCGCCGTAAGTCGGCTGGATTTATCGACATCTTAGGATTCTTCCCGTGTACTTATTCAATAAAGCAATCAACGATTGTAAGCTAACTTGACAATACCTTGAATGAAGGTTACCATATCGATACCCTACCCATACGGGGGGGGTGATGAGCATAAATTGACCAAGAATAATGCGCATAGTCAAAAAGGTGCAATCCTAGGAGACTAATCATGCCACCTGAAAATACGATCCTGCGTCTGAAGAATGTTGAAGGTCATCTAAAGGGAGTTATTCGCATGGTGGAAGAAGACGCATACTGCATCGATGTGATCCGGCAGATCCAGGCTGTGGAAGCTGCGCTTAATCGAGTAAGTGCTCAAATCCTGGAAAATCATTTGAACTCATGTGTGATTACTGCAGTTAAAGGTGACAACCCTAGCGAGCGAGAACGGGTCTTAAAGGAGATCACCGAAGTATTTGACATGGCGAACAAGGTATAGGAATGTTCCCGATTACTGGCGATACTGGAATCAAGTATTCAACATGTCCAACCAATGGAAAACCGGGCTATCCGGTCAAAGTACGGACATTGAAAGGACTGCTTACTCGATCATTAATAGAACTGCGTGAAACCACTTATCGCTTTTGTCCCGATCCGGACTGTCCAACAGTCTATTTCAGCGAGGATGGATCTCAGTTATTCGATGAATCCGCATTGAAGGAAAAAGTATATCAAAAACATCCGCACGACAATGATGGTTTCATATGTTACTGCTTCCGATATACACTCGGAAAGATTCACTCCGAGATGAGTGAGAGCGGATCGACATCAATTCCAGTAGTGATAACTACTGGTGTTCGGGAAGGAAAATGTGCATGTGATATCCGTAATCCACAAGGGCACTGCTGCCTGGGAAATGTGAAATCATTGATCAAGGAAATACATTCGTTGGATCCGTTCAAATAATACTAATCAAGGAGATTCTCATGACAACCGTAACGTACTTTGTACCTGCCATCCATTGTGGTCACTGCACTCACACGATCGAGACGGAAGTGAAGGAATTGCCAGGAGTGAATTCGGTCAAGGCTGATATGGAGACCAGAAAAGTTGAAATCACCTTCGAACCTCCGGCCGATGAAGCCAAGATCAAGTCTTTATTGGCAGAGATTCATTATCCGGTTAACGGAATGGTGGCGATGTAGTGAAGGATCCAAGAGATTGGATAACGGAATGGCTCTAGGAATGGAAACGAAGCAATTAATTCTTCCGATCACGGGTATGACCTGCGCCAATTGCGTGGCGACCATCGAGCGCAATCTGAAGAAACTGGATGGCATCCAAAACGCGGTTGTGAATCTATCCTCAGAACGCGCCTCGGTGGATTACGACCCCGGGAAATTGGAACTGCCTGACATCATCGCCCGTATCGAACGGGCGGGCTACGGCATCGCTACCGGTGAAGCCGACTTTGTCATCAACCGGCTTTCAGATGACAGCGATGCTCGCCGTTTGGAAAAAACCCTGCACAAGCTAAGAGGGGTATCGGACGCTCACGTTGCCCTGGCTTCAGGAAAAGCGCATGTGCGATACATACCGACGATAATCACTCAGGCTGAGCTCCGGCAGGAGATCAAAAAAGCTGGTTTTGAGGCAGTTGAACTGGGTGGTGAAACCGAAGACGCTGAAGCCCTTGCCCGCCGACGGGAAATCGACTCCCAAAGTTCATTGTTAAAGATAGGTTTGTTGTTTACCCTTCCACTGTTCTTGCTGGCTATGGCCAGGGATCTCAATTTACTGCCAGCGATATTTTATGAACCGGCATCCATGCCCGGCATGCTGGTCGAATCGAAGTGGTGGGTTAATTGGATCATGCTGGCGTTGGCAGCGCCGGTTCAATTTTACGTTGGCTGGCAGTATTACATTGGCGCATACAAAGCCCTTCGAAATGGCTCCGCAAACATGGATGTATTGATCGCTATGGGTTCTTCAGCAGCTTTTATTTACTCGCTGCCGATAACCTTCGGATGGTTGAACGGCCATGTTTATTATGAGACTGCAGCCGTGATCATTACCTTAATTAGACTGGGGAAATACTTGGAGGCGAAAGCCAAGGGTCGCACTTCTGAGGCCATTAAGAAATTAATGGGCTTGCGCGCTAAATCGGCTCACGTTCGCAGGGACGGCATTGAAAAAGTACTGCCGTTGGAGGATGTTCGGGTTGGTGACATCGTTCTTGTTCATCCTGGAGAGACGATCCCAGTAGATGGAGTAGTCGTCGAAGGACGGTCCTCAGTGGATGAATCCATGTTGACAGGGGAATCCCTTCCTGTCGAAAAAAAGGTTGGAGATAAAGTGATCGGTGCCACCTTGAACAAAATGGGTTCATTCAGCTTTGAAGCGACCAAGGTCGGCAAGGAAACCGCCTTGTCTCAGATCATCAAACTCGTAGAGGACGCGCAAGGCAGCAGGGCTCCGATCCAAAAACTGGCGGATCAGGTCTCAGCTGTATTTGTACCCATCGTTATTGCAGTTGCTCTGGCTGCTTTGGTATCGTGGTGGCTGCTCGTACCGATCTTGTTTCCCAACTATCCATTTATTGAATCTAGCTTCACAACCGGTTTGATCCGGATGGTGGCTGTCCTGGTTATCGCCTGCCCGTGTGCGATGGGATTAGCTACACCGACCGCGGTCATGGTAGGCGCCGGTAAAGGCGCCGAAATGGGGATTCTGTTTCGAAACAGCGAGGCCCTGGAGCGGGCGGGCAAAATTTCAATCGTAATCCTGGACAAAACGGGAACCATAACAAAGGGACAGCCTGCCGTAACAGACACGATCACGACCAATCAACTATCCAGTACGCCAGGTCAAAAACTTCCAGGGGATCGGGAATTGCTAAGGCTGGCTGCATCCTTGGAGAAGAACAGCGAACATCCTCTGGGCGAAGCGATCTGGGCTGAGGCGACCAGGCATGGAATGAATTTGAGCGATGTGCACGGATTTAGAGCAATCGCTGGAAAAGGTGTGGAAGGCGAGGTTGACGGCTATCGGGTAGTTGTCGGTAATAATCAAATGATGGCCACCTTGGGAATACCATTGGACGGGCTTGAACCGCATATCAAGCGGTTGCAATCAGATGCCAAAACGGTGATCCTGGTTGCATTGGACGGGAAGGCGCAAGGCGTGATTGCAGTGGCTGACACGATAAAAGATGGATCAAGGGAAGGTATTGCCCTGCTGCACAAGCTTGGTATCCAGGTCATCATGATCACAGGAGATAACAGGAAAACAGCCCAATCCATCGCAGCACAGGCTGGGATCGACCGTGTAATTGCTGAAGTGCTTCCAGAGGGAAAATCTTCGGAGATCGTAAAATTACAATCAGCAAATGGGCAATCCAGGGCATCCCGAACTGATCGACCGGTGGTGGCAATGGTGGGTGACGGCATCAATGATGCACCGGCACTCGCCCAAGCCGATGTTGGGATAGCCATTGGAACTGGAACGGATGTTGCCATGGCAGCTGCACCGGTCACCCTGATCAGCGGCGATCTGCGAGGGGTAGCTCGCACGATTTCTCTTTCCCGTAGAACCCTGAAAACCATCCGACAAAACCTGTTCTGGGCTTTCTTTTATAATGTCATACTGATACCAGCAGCCGCACTGGGTTATCTAAATCCCATGCTTGCCGCGGCTGCTATGGCGTTCAGCAGCGTATTCGTGGTAAGCAACAGTTTAAGGTTAAGAAAGATCAAGGTCTGAAAGATTGGCACTCGTTTATGCCCTGGCTCAAAAACAGATTCCGGCACGGATTTAGCCTGTCGTTTTAATAATGTCTAAATTATTTAGTCTTGACGAGGCTAACCGGATGCTCGAACAGATCCGGCCGTGGATGGATGAGATCGTAATCAT
>MGNL01000035.1:0-4652 GCA_001796785.1 Chloroflexi bacterium RBG_16_51_16
AAGCCTGGACATTCTCCTCGGCGAATACGCTCTTGCGCCGGGCCACAGTCTCATCGTTCTGTTATCGGAATATTTAAAAGACCTAATCGAGACCACCCTGTTTGCCTGGAGCGTACCCTTCTATACGCTGGCACAAACCGTTGGACGTTATCGTGATTTCGCCACCGCGATCATGCTGGCCATCCTGGCAGCCGGCCTGGCACGCGGATATTTATTTTTAACAAATAAACAGCCTTGGCAGAGCGAACACAACTCGGTCGCGGATTTAGAAACCAGGGATTTTATTATTCTTGGGTTGCTTATCGTGATGATAACAACCGTACCCATCATTGCGGCGGGACGAAATGTAGTTTTTGGCCTGCAGTGGGACCGCTATACGGCTCAATCCACAACCGGTGTGGCTATTTTCATGGCAGGAATTGCCTTCTATGCTATTCGATCACAAGTACGAACCTTGTTTTTATTGAGCCTGATAGCTGTTGGGGTTGCAACCCAATTCATGAGTGCGGTCTACTACCGCGATTTTTGGAGTGTACAGCGCAACCTGTGGTGGCAGATCACATGGCGTGTTCCGGAATTTGCCCCCGGGACAACCTTGATCGGGATTGCGCCGCGGGGTTATCGTTTTGCCGAGGAATACGAAGTATGGGGACCTTTGAACATGATCTACAATCCGGGCCAGGAATTAAAAATAAGCGGGCAGATCCTCTACGACGGGCTCGAGGTGGATATGGCTGCCGGTAAGCAGGAGGAACGCAATAATCGAAATATATTGATCAATCGTGATTATGGTAAAGCAGTGATCGCATCCGTACCGACAACCCACTCCTGCGTCCATGTGATCGATGGGCGCATGTTGGAACTGCCTGCATTGGAAGATCAAGCGGTTGCCGCAGCTGCACCCTACTCACGAGTGGACCTGGTCCTTACCGAGGCTCAACCCATTTCACCACCGGACCAAGTATTTGGTTCTGAACCCGACCAAGACTGGTGTTATTACTACGAAAAGATGGACCTTGCCAGGCAAAAGCAGGATTGGATCGAGGTGATCCGGTTGAGCGAGCAGGCCAAGACGTTAGACTTCGAGCCCGAGGATTTTTCTGAATGGATGCCGTTGTACACTGCCTACGTTAATTCGGGATTAACGGATGATGCAAAACAACTAGTGAAGCGTATAAAATCAGATCAGTCTTTGCATTCATCCCTGTGCCTGCAGATGGAGACAAGCCAGTGGCCTGAGGAATACGATTCCACAACCCTGATTAAACTCCTGTGCGGGAAAGGAACCTGACGGGAGTGCCTACCATTTTGCTCAGCGCACCTTACATGATCCCCCTGCTGGATCAATTTAAACCTGTATTTGACAAATACAGGCTTGATCTCCTCATCGTTCAAGTCGTCGAACGTTTGAAAGAAGAGGAGCTGCTCGATTACGCAGGACAATTTGATGGAACGATCTGTGGAGACGATTTATACACGAGCCGAGTTTTGGAAGCATGCTCGCCGAGGTTGAAGGTCATCTCAAAGTGGGGGACCGGTGTCGATTCGATCGACTCGCAGGCTTGCATTCGGTTGAACATCAAATTGATGCGTACCCCGAATGCCTTCACTATCCCGGTCGCGGATTCGGTGCTGGGTTATATCCTTGCTTTCGCCCGCCGCCTGCCATGGATGGATCAGGAGATGAAACAAGGCAAGTGGGAGAAATTACCCGGACGCGCTTTGAGTGAATGTACCCTGGGAGTCATCGGTGTCGGAAATATCGGCAAAGCGGTTCTTCGCCGGGCAAAGACCTTCGGCATGCACCTGGTCGGTAATGACATCGTTGAAATCGATCCGGCTTTTATCAAGGAATTAAATCTTGAGATGTCTGATCTAAAATCGCTCCTGACAAAATCAGATTTTGTGTCCATCAATTGCGACCTTAATCCGAGCAGCCGCCATTTGATCAATGCAGATACGCTTGCCTTTATGAAGCCTGGCGCGGTGTTGATCAATACCGCACGTGGATCCATAGTGGAGGAGAAAGCCCTGAGCGCTGCCCTTCGCGAGAACCGGCTCGCTGGCGCAGCCCTCGATGTTTTTGTATCCGAACCACTTCCTCTTGATAACCCGCTTCGCAACTTGCCCAATGTCATGCTGGCACCGCATAATTCAAACTCAAGCCCGGCTGCGTGGGAATTCGTTCATCGCAACACGATAAAGAACCTCGTGGAAGGGCTGGGTATCGCCTATGAATGACACGGTATTGATCACGGGTGCTGCTGGAGGAATTGGTCGTGCAACGGTCGAATTATTTTTTGAGAAGGGCTGGCGGGTTATTGGTGTTGACAGGGAGAAGTACGGAGACTCTTTTCCTGGCAGTGGTCTTTTCATCCAGGCGGATATTTCCAATGGTAATGAATTGGAATTGATCTTTCAAAAATCCAGGGAGTTCACCGACCGCTTGAATGCTCTCGTAAATAATGCCGCCTACCAAATCTCCAAACCTTTGATTGAGACCAGCGTCGAAGAATGGGACCTTGTAATGGGTTCCAACCTCAGGTCGGTTTTCCTGGGTGTGAAACTGGCGCATCCAATGCTGAAAGCCAGCAGTGCAGGCTCGATCATCAACGTATCCTCAGTACATGCCATCCAGACCTCTATCAATATTTCGGCTTATGCTGCCTCCAAGGGGGGCATGCTTGCGCTGACTCGCGCCATGGCGATCGAATTTTCCCCCGATTCGATCCGGGTGAATGCTGTCCTGCCCGGTGCGGTGGACACCCCGATGCTGCGGGCGGGACTTAAACGCGGACACCTGACCGGAATGAAAATTGAAGAGCGCCTCGATAATCTTGCCCGGCGCACGGTCATCGGCCGGATCGGAAAGCCAGCCGAAATTGCGCATGCCATCTACTTTCTTGCGGATGGCGAACAATCCTCATTTATGACAGGTCAAGCCCTGGTCGTTGATGGGGGTGCAACGGCCAGGCTAAGTACGGAATAGCGAATGCCGTTGGACGAAAATCCTTAAGCGATAGAATGCCAATACCTGGTATTAACACAGTCAAGACGGTTTATGATGCTGTTAGACGCCTGCCGCAATTGCCGGATGCGTACCTGCATCCGTGGCGCAGGGAAAGCCGTTGGCGAATGTCAGAATATCGTGACCTCTACCAGGGGAGGAGGTGTTTTGTCATCGGGAATGGACCAAGTCTCAAGAAGACCGACCTGAGCAGATTGAAAAATGAATTTACCTTTGGTTTAAACCGCATCTATTTGCTTTTCCCGGAATTGGGTTTCAACACTTCATTCCTTGTTGCCATCAATGACCTGGTGATCGAGCAATGCGCCCGGGAGATTGCCAGTCAGCCCATACCCAAATTTATTTCCTGGCATTCCAATCGTTTCTTTCAAGAATTCCCGAAGGATATGATATTTCTTTATACAACTTACACCGGTCCGGGATTCGCGCTTGACCTTACCCGTCGCGTTTGGGAAGGCGCCACAGTCACCAACGTAACCTTGCAGATCGCGTATTACATGGGATTCGAAAAGGTGATCCTGATCGGAGTCGACCACAATTTTTCTGACAAAGGAAAGGCTAATACAACAGTCACCTCCACCGGTGATGATATAAACCATTTTTCAACAAAATATTTCGGAACAGGTTTTCGTTGGCAGTTGCCAGATCTGGAAACCTCTGAATTGGGTTACAAGCTGGCACGGAAGGCATATCAGAAGGCGGGCCGCACCGTGTTGGACGCCACCGTGGATGGAAAGCTGACGGTATTTCCAAAGGTTGAATTCAACTCTCTTTTTTAAATCCCTCTGATCCTGATCCATGAAACTTACAGCATCCATATTTACCAAGGTAAGTGCCTGGCGGGCAGGCGTTATATTATTGATGTTCCTGGGTGGTCTCTTGCGGCTGATCGATGCAAACGACCCTCCGCTCGATTTTCATTCCACGCGCCAACTGAGGAACCATCTGGTCGCCCGGTCTATTTTTTACGATCTAGATCAAAATGCAGATCCGGATAGGCGTGTGCTTGCAGCCACTTTCCGCAGATCCGTCGGAACGTATGAGCCTCCCGTAATCGAAACGATGGCGGGTCTCACTTACCTGGTGACCGGTGAAAATTTTGCTGTTGCCCGCGTCTATCAAACCATCTTTTGGTTGTGCGCCGGATTTTGCGTGTTCGACCTTGCGCGCCGGATGACTTCGTTGGTTGGCGCTTTCATTGCCATGACCTATTATTTGATCCTGCCATTCTCGGTTCAAGCCAGCCGATCTTTCCAGCCCGATCCCCTGATGACCACGGCATTCGTGGCAGGGATTTATTTTCTTTACCGATGGTCCGAAGAGCAGAATCCTGTCGTCACCGAGGCAGCTGGCTCCAGGCGAGGCTGGCACTGGGCGATCCTGGCGGGGGTTCTTCTGGGTTTTGCTGCGTTCGTAAAAATCGTCATTGCCTTTCTAATTGGCGGGGCAGTTCTCGGTCTGGTCCTGTCAACCCTTAGCCGTAATCTATGGAAGAACGGCCAGGTCTGGGTGATGGGTGCTTTGATGATCATCCCGGCTTTTTATTATTATGTCATTCGGGATCCCGGCCGTTCATCGGAATATTTTTTCGCATGGACTGTCGGTTTGATCAACCTGATTTTCA
>MGNL01000035.1:4697-8939 GCA_001796785.1 Chloroflexi bacterium RBG_16_51_16
TTGGTTTGACGCTGATGTTTCTATCCCTTGCCGGGTTGCTGCTTTCACCTCCCAGAGCACGTTGGTTGCTCGTAGGTATCTGGCTGGGTTACATTCTTTATGGACTCACTTTGCCATTCCAGATGTATACCCATAGCTATTACCACATTCAAATGATACCTGTTGTCGCTCTGGGTCTGGCGCCGATCGCGAGCTTGCTTGCCGAGCGGGCTGCTTCTCAGACATTGCCCATTCGCCTGGCATTGATCCTCCTTGCGGCTGGGGTGACAGGTTATTATTCATGGGTTGACCGCTCGATCTTGATCGCCGAAGATTTTCGGTACGAACCGGTGTTTTGGCAGGAAGTTGGCAATGCCATACCTTCGGAAGCGGATGTCATCGGACTCACACAGGATTATGGTTATCGATTGATGTACTGGGGCTGGCGAAAAGTGAGTTTGTGGCCGATCAGCACGGATCTTGTGGAGGCTCGCGGCGGCAGCTTTGATGAAGCCAGCGATTTTGACGAGCTCACGGCAGGGAAGGATTATTTCCTTGTAACCGCCTTCGGGCAATTGGAAAAGCAACCCAAATTGAAAGCAAGATTGGATCCACTCCCGATCGCGGCGCAAGGCGACGGGTATATTTTGTACACGTTGCACCCATGACGCTCGTATCGATCGTTACCCCATCCTTCAACCAGGCACAATTTCTCGAACAGACGATCCGGTCTGTCTTGGACCAAGATTACCCGAGAATTGAATATTTTATAGTGGACGGTGGCTCACGGGATGGATCGGTTGATATCCTCAAAAAATATGCCAATAAATTGGCTTGGTGGATATCGGAAAAAGATGCCGGTCAGGCAGATGCGATCAACAAGGGGATGTCCAGGGTGAAAGGTGAGATCGTCGCCTGGTTGAATTCGGACGATTATTACCTGCCAGGCGCAATCCGGTCAGCGGTGGATACGTTCGCCAGGCATCCGGAAGTTGTATTGATCTACGGGGATGTGCGAGCCGTGGATGAGAAAGGTCGGACCATAAACTTGATCCGTTATGACCAATTATCCATTGAGGACCTTCTCTGCTTCGAGATCATCGGTCAGTCTTCGGTATTTATGCGCAGGTATGCATTGGAAAAGGCAGGCAAACTCGATCCAGCATTACATTTTCTGTTGGATCACCAGTTGTGGATTCGGATTGCCAGGCTTGGCCGCCTGCTGCACGTACCCGAAGTGTGGTCTGCTGCCCGCTATCACACCGCAGCCAAGAACCGCGCTCAAGCGGTTGATTTCGGTAGGGAAGCGTTCAAGGTTTTGGAATGGGTCAGGGAAGACACGAACCTTGCTGCGACGTACAGCAGGGTGAGGCGACGGGCCACGGCTTCTGCACACCGATTTAACGCCAGGTATTACCTTGATGGAGGAAGGCCGTGGTCTTCAATGCAATCCTGGATCAGGTCATTTTGGATCCACCCGGCAACGGGATTGGCAAGGCTAAATATATTTATTTCGGCATTTCTCGAACTTGTCGGTCTTTCTGTAATCCGCAGGGCGATCCTGCGCCTCAGGCGGGATCGTCTCTCGGTAAAAGGCGCGGCCTGAACCGTTCAAATAGTAAATATCTCTAGATAGACATGGCAACGAAGAAGCGATCACAAAAGACTTCATTTTCCATCAGCGAATATTTGTGGGTGATTTTTTTCCTACTTATTTTCCTGGGATTTGGAATCCGCCTCTACGATCTAACCGACCTGCCCTTGGATTTTCATCCCACCAGGCAGCTGTTGTCGGCTCACAAAGCCAGGGGTATCTTATACCAGGATCAACCGGGTATACCGGACTGGCAGCGCGAATTCGCAATCCAGCAGTGGAAGGTTCGCGCCGCAGTCGAACCGGAAGTCCTGGAACACCTGGTCGCCTACACGTATCGATTTACGGGTGAGCAGCTCTGGGTGGCAAGGATCTATTCCTCGTTATTCTGGACCATCGGGGGAATTTTCCTGTTTCTCCTGGCTCAAAAACTATTTTCTGAAGTCGGCGCGTTAGCCGCACTGGCGATCTATCTTTTCAACCCATACGCGATCATCGCCAGCCGGAGCTTTCAACCGGATCCACTCATGGTCATGCTCATTATCCTGTTCTGGTGGGCAGTGTGGAACTATGCCGAAATCCTGCCGGCTGTCACATTTGGTGGAAAAAACGACGATATCGCTAACACTGCAAGACTCAGGTGGACATGGGCGATCCTGGCCGGAATATTTGGTGGGTTAGCCATTTACATTAAATTTGTAGCAGCATTTTTTGTCGTCGGTGGAGGGTTGGGTGCATTGCTCGGCCGTCAACCCCTGAGGAGACTGCTTTCCCAACCGGAGATTTGGACCATGGTCGGGCTTGGCATCCTTCCTGGTTTGAGCTACCTTATATATGGCACCCTGGTGCAGAAATTTTTAGGCCAGCAATTCGGCGGTCGTTTCTTCCCCGCGATGTTCCTCGATCCCTCATACTATCTCGGTTGGGTAAGTGTGCTTGATTTGGTCATCGGTGGGACTTTGCTGATGGCTGCTTTACTGGGAATATTCTTTATCGAGACAAAAACTGTCCGACAGTTTTTAGTTGGATTATGGGTAGCTTACCTATTATTTGGTCTTTATTTCAATTACCACATTTCCACCCATGATTATTACTCCTTGCCTCTTATTCCAATCGCTGCAGTAAGTGCAGCCCCAGTCGCAGACTATATAATCAAAGGAATTTCCAAACAAGCGGACCCGAAGTGGAAACAGCTGATCCTGGCTGGAGCGATATGCCTGGGTATATTGTTTCCAATGTGGAATATGCGCACCCGGCTTAGATCGGCGGATTATCGACCCGAAGCAAATGTATGGAATCAAATCGGATCAAAACTTGGGACCGACGCGAAGGTTGTCGCTCTCACTCAGGATTATGGGATGCGCCTTGCTTATTGGGGCTGGCTGGCTCCGGTTCCCTGGCCGAGTGCTGGTGATATTTTCTATCATTCGGCCCGTGGCAGCCAGGTCACATTCGATGAACAATTTGAGCGATTGACCCGAGGGCAGGATTATTTCCTTGTGACCGACTTTGAAGAATACAATCACCAGCCGCAATTAGCGCAAAAACTGAACTCAGAATATCAAATATTATATGAAGGAGATACGTACGTCGTGTTCGATCTATTTGAAATGCGTACACCTTGACATCGTGGAACAAAAATCCGCAGCTTCGATCAAATTAAGAGAGCATGTTCTGCAGTTACTCGCTGTTGTCTATATTGTGCCTCTGGTCGTCTATGGATATCTAGGGACCTTTTCGCGTCACCTCGCGGATGATTACTGCACCGCGGACTTGATCCGGGGAAATTTTTTCCTCAACCTGTGGCATAACTACCAGACGGTCTCGGACCGCTTCTCCAATTTCCTGTTCATCGCCGGGACCGAGATTCTTTGGACTCGAAGTATCTCGGTACTTTCCATCGTCTGCCTAACGTTATGGGTAATTGGCTTAGCTTGGTTCATGATCGAACTTTCCGGTACGCTTGGCGAAGCCTGGCCAAGGTCATTGGCGCTCGCGCTTTCTGCTTCCCTTGTTTTTTTTGCTATCCTCCAGGTGCCCAACCCTTTCCAGACGTTGTATTGGCGCGCATCAATCGCAGCCCATCTCGTTCCATTGGTCCTGATGCCGTTTCTCTTCGCGTATCTGGTAAAGGAGATTCGAAAAACGTACAGTGATCATGTATCTATTCACGTTTACCCACTAATTTTTATCATTTCCTTTATTATCGGCGACTTTTCAGAACCTACGGTTGCAGTCATGATCCTACTCCTTGCCATTTTCTTTATCGCAGCGTGGATTTACTATAAGGGGAATGGTAGACGTCAGACGCTTTTACTAATAGCGTGCGCGTTATCCGGCGGATTGGCTGCCTTGCTGGTAATGGCACTTTCACCGGCTAATGCCTTCCGGCTGGGCACACCACCCCCTCCTGTTCCCGAATTGGTCAGCCTGACCTTGAGGTACACGGTTGAATACATCACAGGAGCGTTCCGAAACCAACCCTTACCTTCCCTGGTAAGTTTCCTGGCAAGCTTTTTTCTTTTTTTTAATCGTTATAATAAAAATTCGAAATTATCAGCAGATCGCAGAAATCAGTTTATCCTTTTTCTAGGGTTCCTTCCAATCCTCGTCTTCATTCTTATCGCAGCGAGTTTCGCACCCAGTGTTTATGGACAGGGATTTCCGTT
>MGNL01000036.1:0-250 GCA_001796785.1 Chloroflexi bacterium RBG_16_51_16
TATTCTTTTTGGCCGGGGTCCAACTTATCCGCCGCATTTAACTCCTGGCTGGCTTCTTCCTCGAGCCCGATCTGGGCATAGCAAACCGCGAGGGAGGCATGGTTGGAAGCGCTTTTGGGTGCCAATTCAATCGCATGTTGAAAACTCTCCACACCTTCGTCCAGTTTTCCGATTGCAAGCTGCAGGTAACCGAGACTGTTCCATAGAACAGGCTGGTCAACTCTGATGCGTATCGCCTTGTGAGCCTGAT
>MGNL01000036.1:278-26932 GCA_001796785.1 Chloroflexi bacterium RBG_16_51_16
AAAAGCCAGGTTCATGCAAGCTAAATTGTCTCCAGGATTCTCTTCAAAGATTTGCTTGTTGATCCTGGCTGCCTCGCCGTATTCACCGGCTTCGTAATTAAGGTTTGCACTGCCGCTTAGTAATTGCATGCGGTAGGACTTCAATTCATCCGCCTGACAAAGTTGGATCCCCCTGTTGAAATATTGTCGGGCGACCTCGGATTGGCCGGCTTTCCAGTGTAAGTAGCCGATTTGGAGAATTAATTCAAGCCGTGTCGAAAGTGATTCAGGTTCCTCCGGTAGTCCGGTCAACATGATCTCCCGGCTGTCGATCATCTCCGGCAGGTCATCCGCCCTTGCGAACTCAAGCGATATTGGCCAGTGCAAGACTCCAGCAGGAAGAAGGATGCCCGACCGTGTGCGCGGGCTGGCAAACTCGACTACCCGGTGGCGGAATGCCCAGAAATCCGGTGCAAATCTTGCCAGGTTGGACGCCTCATTCATGGTCAACCAAAAAACAGCCTTGATGTGCTGCTCAACAAATTGTTCACGATAAAGATTGAGGGATTTGAAGGCATCATTTCCCTCCTCGCCGCCACCCCACTCCAGATTCGAAATGAAATAGATGAGCTGGGAGTTTTTTTGCTCCTCCGTGATCATCCGTGCTGGATTGGGGTGCTCGTGGCTGACAACCAGCCGGTTGACCTGCAAGCCAAGCCCGACAATTCTCTCTTCGAGCGATCGACTGATTTTGTCGCGGCCCAGGTTCGATCGGTGAACAGTAAGCAATAGGCTTGGACGATCCCACTGGACGGCGAGTTTGATCTCATCAAGGAGGATTTCGAGGTTCTCTTCGTAGGTATTTCGATAACGCGGCATTTCGGTGGTTTGAAGAAATTTCTCTTGAACTACTGGATGAGGCCTGCTTGACTCGGCTGCTGCGCTCAATCCAGGCCGTGCAGGAATTGTACAGGTTTTAGCGGCAGGCTGTTGCGTGCCTCCGGGCTTAATTGATCATAATAAGTGACCCACAGGTCGAAAAAAGCTTCGAGGTCAAGCAAAGTCATCTTGTGATACGCATCCGTTTCTATTTTGTCCTTCACATCATTGGCATACCCACCACTGGATATCAGCAGTCCGAAGTCATTATCCCCCAGCACGGCAACGAATGAATTAAGGTGTTCAAGGCTGATCATCTGTTCCTTGTGGCTGACCTGCACCAGGATCCGTCCTCCTTTGGCACCCAGGGGATCCACGTGGGCAACGATGTCTACGTGACCCCTCTCTTTCTCGAGCGGTGCGATCCACACGATGTGGTATCCCATCGCCTTGAGAAGTTCGACCACGATCTCCTGGAATTCGCGCCTGTTTTTACTTTTCAGGAACTTGTTGATCTGGTCCCAGGCATTTTCCTGCGCCTCCTCCAGCGCCATCCACGCAGCCGGGGCATGCTGCCGGTCTTGCTCATAGATCTTACTTGCCTCCTGGTACAACTCGCTCGCGTTTGGAAATTTCCTGCAGGCGATCCGCCCTTTTTCGGTGATGATCCAGCGGCCCTTGTCGTTTTTGACCAGCCAGCCAGCCCTTACCAGGGGCAGGGTTGCCAGCCGCGCAATCCGCTCGTAACGCGGAATGTTGCTGGGCGGTGCATAACCTTTTTCATACTCGCTGAGTTGTGTGATCTCCGGCAGGATCGCAATGATCTCCCTCGCAGGCAGCCCGTCTGGTTTGTTCCAGAGCAGTTCGAGCACGCTGCGCAAGAGTTCACCGATCCGGCTGAGTGTGATTTCAGTCATCCGATCAAACCTGGCAGGCAGTATAGTTTATCAAACGTGAGAAGACAAGAAGAACTGTTTCGAAAAATGTTCCGGTATGGATTGCCCCCGCTGATGCTGATGGTTGTCAATGCAAAGCGAATGCCTGTCAATGAACCGATGCGATAATTCCGAAGGTGAGGCTTGCGATTAAGATCAAAATCCCTGCTGGCGTCGGGTCGCACGAATAAACTCGTTCACCAGGTGGGCGGGGTGCGGTTGGGTGCTGACAATGACAAAATATGGCGGAGCCCAAAAATCCTTGGACAGGTTGACTTCACTTAACGCCGGAAAGTCATGAAATATCTTCTTGGACATCTCTCTGCGGGCCAGTTTCATGAAATAAGCCGAGGAAGTATCCGGGGATACCTGCAGGATCCATTGAAGATATTCCGGATTCACGTTTACAAGTTCAAGGCGCCAGGTGAAGGAAAAACAAACCCCCTGCAGGTATTCGGGCAGCGCGATCGCCAGATCCCCAAGCAGTCGATGCGATGGGAATTTGGGAATGATCAGGCAGGCGTACGAAAGCCAGTAATCGTCCGGCGTGATTTGTTCAAAGACTACCTTGGACGAGCCCCGGGTCCCTTTTTCGACGGGGGCGCGTACTTCCGCCGATCGAGGCTGATCTTCGGTTACGGTTATTGCCGAATTCTTTAGATCTATTTCAAGCGTGTCCATGAAAATATTTTGCTGTCTGAAATAGAGTGCCAGCCAGAACCTTTTGTTGGAGCTTCAGTTCATAAAGAAATTAAGACAACGGACAAGAATAATCTTGTTCTCATCCATTATTTAGGTTTTTTAAGTATACACTAAATTCGCCTATGCGCTATGGTCAAAAATGCTAATATCCACCCATGATTCGCACCCGTGTTTTTAATGTTCTGAGCTAAAAAACCCCTTTCCGAACTCTGTTCTTTTCATAGCGGGATATCCAAAAGACCGGTTTTTCCTTGATTTATGGCGTCGGAGTGATCTGAATCGGAGGCAATTGTATCGGTGTTAGCGTCACGGTAGGCTGTGGGATGGGTGTTTGGTAAAGGGGTGTCCATCCGCTGAAATGGAAATATTCGTTCAGGAATCTGGACCGCTCAGCCTGGGTCATCGGGCGCGGCCGGGAGTAATCTTCGAGCATTAAGGTGAGTAATTCGACGTTTGCTAGCCTGCCATCATAGATCGTATAGCGGTCAATGAATTCCCAGCGGTTATATTCTCCGGCGCAGCACTCGCCCATCTGGTCGAAAAACAGGTTGCCCAACCCGTAATGTAAAAACGCATCCCCGTAAAACTCCATCGCCATCGGAAAGTGCGCCTGGCTGCCGCTTACGATGACAGCACCGGAGTCCGCCATCAAATGGAAATCGGATAATTGTTCAGGGATGGGTACAGGATCGTATTCATCCCGCTCATTCCACTGGAAGGTTGAAATGACCAGGTAACCCCGGTCGGTCAACTCCCTGATCTCTTGGGGAAGATACTTGTAGTCGCAAGGTGCTGCACCGGGTCTGCTATCGGTTGCCGTTGGGAATTTGCCGATATCCGGTCGGTTGCAACCGATGAAGGCTAGCTTGTTGCCATTATGCTCGAACAAAGCTGATTTCAGCGAATCGGACAGGTCCGCTCCCCCGCCGTAATATGGAATATCATCGTCGTTATAAATGGACAGCGTTTCGATCATCGCTTCAGGTCCGTAATCACCAAAATGATTTCCCGTCAATTCGATGACGTCCGTACCGATGTCCGTCAGGAGGTCCATATAACGGGGATAGGTGCAAAAGACCAACTTTTTCAAACCGGGATTCGGCGGGTAGCCGCACCGACTGAAAAATGGGATCTCATTACTTATGTGGGCAATATCAGCTTGCCGCATGATCTCGCGGATATCCCGTCCCGGATAGGTGACCCCCTTTTTCTCCATCGTGTAAGCCGTGGCTCGCACCAACGCGGTAACACCTGTGAGAATGATCGTTGTCAGTTTGTCTGGGCTGCGGTTGGACTCAGGAAGTTGGATGGAAGCTTCCTGCTCATCCGGTATAGAACCCTGTAAGGCGAAAGTGACTGATAAGGGATAGCTCCGCGGATCAAACTCTTTATGAATTGGAGCTTGCCCATCCACCGCGAGTACCTTCCAGCGCGGTACCAGGTCCTCAAAAGGAACGATTGCCCACGAAGGTATGTTGCTCCACGCAGTTTCCAACAGTTTGTTACTTTCCGCAATTTTGACGCCTTCGCCAGATGAAGGACCCCAAAGAGTTGTAAATACCTCCTGGGTTGTCTCGTTCATTAATAATGGTGAGCTGCCAAACGCTTCAGATGGGTTACCAGACCACGCCGCCCTTATATCTTCGATCGTCACACCATCCGTGACCGTTGGAAAGGGTGCTACAAGGGCATAGACCCAAATTGATTTTGGATTCTCGCTGGCGAGATCCTGACTTTCCTCCACCCACACAGTGGCAGTATCTTTCGTTTCAGCCATGGAGATACCGGATACGACAAGACGATCTCCAAGAACCTCTCTCGCAGCAGGGCTAACCCATAGAGCTGGCTGACGCTCAAATGTTGGAGAAGCTTGACCTAATGAACTTGGATTTATTGTCGGGGTAGGAAAGGCCTCTTGTGTACCCGAACTACAAGAGGCTGTAAGGATCAATAAAAAAATTACATTGAGGGATCGTTTCATACAAATGATTATACTATTCCGATTCGATGACCTTCTTTTTCAAAGTAAATTTGTCTAATGCAGATAAATCCAGATTGACACCCAGGCCCGGTTGATCGGGTACGGTGATCGTTGAATCGTCGTTCAGCACAAATCTTTCCCGGGTTATATCCATTTCATAGTAACGGTCGCTTGCGGAAATATCACCGGGCAGGCTAAAGTTGGGTAAACTGGCAAGGGCCAGGTTAGACGCGCGGCCCACACCGGTTTCAAGCATCCCCCCACACCATACGGGTATCCCGTGCTCACGACAGAGATCGTGAGCCGCAACCGCCTCCCTCAATCCGCCTAGTCTACCCGCCTTGATGTTGATGATCCGGCAGGCTTTCATCTCAATGGCATAACGTGCGTGACGGACTGAGGTGATGCTTTCATCCAGGCAGAGGGGAGTTTGGAGTTGCGCCTGCAGTTTGGCATGATCCCAGATGTCATCCTCGAACAAAGGTTGTTCGATCATCAGCAGGTTCATATCATCTAATGGCTTCAGGCTTTTCGCGGTATCCAGGCTGTAGGCTGAATTTGCATCCACCTGCAGCCGCAGGTTTGGGTATGCGTTGCGCACCGCAAATGTATCCTGTACATCCCTGCCGGGTTTGATTTTGATCTTGACCCGCTTGTAACCTTCGCTCATATATTTTCCAACCTGACCAACTAGTCTGGTCGGTGATACCTGCAATCCTACCGATACACCTACCGCAACCTTCTCAAGTTCGCCACCCAGCAAGCTCCGCAGGGATCTTCCGCTCCGTTTGCCCAGCAAATCCCAAACCGCCATTTCAATGCCGGCTTTGGCAAGCTGATGCCCCCGAATGCCGGACATCCTCGCCTGGCAATCAGCGGCATCGTTTATCTCGCCTTTAAGAATCTTCGTTGCGATAAATTCTTCAAGGATATGCCAGGCGGTCCCCGTCGTCTCGTAACTGTACCCTGGCTGATGATCTGCCACGCATTCTCCCAACCCAATCTGCCCATCGGCGTAGAGCTGAACCAAGATACATTCGCGCGTTTCAATCCGACCAAAAGATGTCTCAAACGGAGCGCGCAGTGGCATCCTCAGGTGATGGAGGGTGATCCGTTCGATTTTCATCTTGAAGGAATTCTGGCTTTCTATTTACGATGGATTGGGATACAAATGGCTGCCGGTTCGATTGTTAAAATAACTCCCCGAGATTTCCGATCCAATAATGCGTTGTTTGTACATGGCGCGGTTTCGGTATGGAGCGGTCAAAGCTTAATCTTCGATCTTGACCTCCCCATTATCATCTTCGAGTTTTAACCCGCGCAGTGCTTCATCTACGCTGGTGCCTTCCAGCCGCATGCCAAATGCCGGCGTTCCGCAGTACGGGCAGATGTTCCACGGCAGTTCCATGAGTTTGCTGCAGTTATGGCATGATTTTTTCAATTTGGTGTGGCAGTTTGGGCAAACCTGCCAGTCATCTTTGACGCGCCGTTCGCAGCCCGGACACAGCGGCAGGTCCTCCAGTGCTTGCAAGAGTGCTTCCTCTTCCAGAGTGCGTTGATATTCCTCCTCCAGCGTACGCGGCGGGCGTAATATGAGGTAGATCAGTACACCCGGCACATTAAGTACAGCAACCAAAGCCGCGGCCAGGATCTTTACCAAAGGATCCCGGCTGCGCGCACGTATGTCGCGGTACGTCCAGACCACCAGGCTGATCCATAGGGCAGCCAGGAACGCCGCACCAAATGCAGTCAGTACTAGAAGAAAATTGCTAAATAATGCGGGGTCGAACATCCAAGCCTCGTTGCCTGATTTTCATTCTAATCCATAACCTGCTGGCACACACCCCTATTTCTTCCTATGCTGCAGGATAAATTGTTCAGGCAGCCCAGACCGCAGGGTGGTCATTTTTATCCAGACCCTGACTTAACCGTTTTTGTTCTTGATCCGCCACCTGCCCTCAGGGTGTGAGGAACCGGAAGTGGTATTCGGACCCCGACTGGGTCATCGTTGAGGATTCGCCGATAACCTGGTAGAAAGTCACGCCGGGTTTGAAAAAAATGGGCGCACCCGCCAGCGTTGTGAGCAGCAGCGGTTGGTCAATATCCGTACGGTACCAGCGAGCGGGGATGACAGTGCCATCCCGAAACATAAACGCTTCACCTGACTCGATCAGGTCGATGTGATATACCTCGTCTTCCTGCTCCCAGGAATTAGCAAAACCGTGATGGGCGAACAGCACAACGACGTTATCCGCCGTAACTTGTTGATTGGTCAGTGCATCCGTTAGCGGACCGTACGCGGCCGGTTGTTTCTTAACCTGATCGTTCGCCTCCTGGTAACGATGATACTTACGGTCACTGGCATCGTATTCCCAGTAGTTGTAACTGTAGGCTGAATAATCTGTATAAATTCGGCTGGCACTGGTTAGATTTTTTGGCGAATCGTTGCTGAAGAAACCGCTTCTTATAGTCTGTTGGTTGTTATCCAGGTTTTTCCGCTTAAGGCAGTCTGTGAATTTATAGGTGTTGAAAAAGATGCGGTGATAAACAGATATCGACCCTTTAGCCACTTCGAACGGTGAGCATGGAAATTCCAACCACATGAGATCCACCAGGTAGTCCGCCATGTCTGTTTCTTTGAAGTAATTGAATTCCCTCGGGTCCGCACCTTTGAACACATAGTAGGCATGGTACATCCGGGTAACATGCTCATCAAAATATCTACCCGACCGGACCGGTCCCACCCGCTGGGCTTCATTGCCGTAATAAACAGCAATGAAACGGGTATCGCCCCACTCGATGTAATATTCGAAGACCACATCGGCCAGAGTGAGACCGGATTGTGGCCGTATGAAATCCGGTGCATTCGATACCTTGATCGCGATCGGCCTGCGACCAAGCAGGGCAGGATCCGAGGCAGGCAGACCGGTCAGTGGATTGTTAACTGCCGCTGGCAGAAGACCGGTACCTTCGGTTGTAGCTTCAACCAGGGTTACCGGTGTGGGCAGGCTGCCTGCGAGCAGGATAGGTGCCGGATAAGGTGTAAGCGTAGGTTCGTTTTGTACGGGCAGCGGTGCGGAGAAGAGCGAATCCACTGCCCCATCGATCGGTTGAAACGGTGTCGCAGTTGCTGAATATGATTCCGCATCAACGGCTTCAGGTTGGGAGGCTGTCCCGCATGAGTTTGTGAAAAGGATCGTGAGCACGATAAGGGTTGCAAACCGATTCGCTCGTCGCGAGTTCCCCGAATGGTAATTGAGATGGTTTTTGTTCATGGCTGCATCAGATATCAGCGACTCATGAAAATTGTACCAAAGTAGTTCCGATCCCTTTCATGACGGTACCTGGTCAAAACTGATACAATCTATTACCCATGTTGGTCCTATTTCCCTCCATAATTCTTGCGATCACTGCTCTGGTCCTAATAATCCTTTACAGGTTTCGACCCGGTTTCCGCTATGCCTGGTTGATCGCGGTCACCGGCGCTGCGCTGGCATGGATCGTGCTGCTCATCTCGCATACCGTTATTCCAATATCATTCACTCTGTTCACCTGGCGGCCGGCTGAACTTTTTCCATCCCCGATTTCCTTCATCGCTGATCAACATGCCTGGATCTATTCGCTCTGCCTGGCTGGTTTGGCGATCGCCGTATTATTGACAACTGCGGTCCATGAGTATTTCCCAAATTCGCTCTGGTGGGCTGGAATGTTATGGGTGACCGGGATAGGAATCCTCGCGGTATCAGCTGCCAATCCGCTCACATTAATTCTCATCTGGACTTTGATCGATTTCATTGAATTTGGCATTTTTACACAATCGTCGAGCGGTTCACTCCCAAACAGGAAAATCGTTATCGCTTTTTTGGTTCGAACGGCAGGCACCCTTTCCCTGCTGTGGGCGGGCATCGCTAGCCTTTCCCAGGGAATCCGATTGGACTTTTCTTCCCTCACAGGGCAGGCGGCTGTCTTTTGGGTTATCGCGGTTGGGTTGCGTCTTTGCTCATTCTTCTTCCAGTTGCCGGTTGCGGCCGACTCGGCTGTTCAGAATGGTTTTAGCTCAACTTTGAGACTGGTATCAGCTGCCTCCGGACTTATCCTGCTCGCCCGCCTCCCAATGGATATCAGCTCATCACCAGTCGCACCCTTATTGCTGATCCTGGCTGCCTTGGTCGCCCTCTACTGTGGCTGGAAATGGTTTCGATCGTCGGATGGTCTTGCCGGCACATCCTATTGGATCCTGGGTCTGTCAGCCCTGGCGGGATCTGCCGCGATGCGCGGTAACCCATTTGGCGCTACTGCCTGGGGAAGCATGATGATCTTATCCGGAGGCGCGCTTTTCCTCAATTCGGTCCGGAATAATTGGACCGACAGGGCATTGTTGATTAACTGCTGGGGTCTGGGTACGCTGCCTTTTTCGTTAGGCGCGGTCGTATGGTTGAGCACAATCTGGTTCCAGATTACCCTACCTTTGCTGATCATTTCCCAGGCATTGCTCGTAGCAGGGTACATTATTAAAACGATGAATCCAGCAGGCAAAACATCGGATCAAGCCTTGCCTGCTTGGACGCGTATGCTCTACCCGGCTGGTCTGGGTTTCTTGATCTGCCTGCAAATCATCCTGGGTATTTGGGGATGGGAGGGTGCCATGCAATTCGGATTAATTCCAGCCGGATTGTCGGCGGGTATCCTGACGATTGGGATCACTTTTACTGCGTCGCGTCTTGAACGATTTAATCTTATCCCTGTCGTTTGGATAAAGACAATGTCCGCCTGGTGTAAAGGATTTGCTCAAGGTTTCAGCGGTCTGTACCGTTTCCTTGATCGATTAAACCTGACCGTAACCGAAGTCCTGGAAGGGGATGGGGGTGTCATGTGGACTCTGCTGTTCCTCGTATTGTTTGTATCCTTGATGACCCAGGGGAGGCCATAGCCAGCCGGTTTGCACGCATGGATGCATCTCAAAGCTGTACTTATCCGAATTCCAATCTCTTAATAAGATGAAGGATCATCGATTTCCCGATCCTATTGTATGGATCGGGGTTGTCACTTGACGGTACGCAGTCATGCTGGATAACCTCTTATCCACATCCGCAGTCATCATCATTTTGGTCGCGTCGACCGGTCTGCTCGTCAGCCGGGATTGGCGTTGGAGCCTTGCTTTGTGTGCCGGTCAATATTTGGCAGCGTTCTGGCTGGTGAGTTTGCACTGGCCGGTCGGATTGGCTGCGGTAAAACTCGTCAGCGGTTGGATGGGGATAGCCGCCCTTGGCCTCACCCGGCTCAATTTTTCCGGTGAGGATGAAACGAAGGAAAAATTTTGGCCTCGCCAACTCTGGTTCCATTTCCTTCTGGCGGCCATCGTCATCTTGCTGGCCCTGGCTGCCGCTCCGCGCCTCGAAAATTTTCTGCCCGGACTGGGATTACCGGTCATTGCAGGCAGTCTGGTTTTGATGGGAATGGGATTACTGCATCTCGGGATCACATCTCACAATTTGCGAGTCATCCTGGGCTTGCTGACTATTTTGTGCGGGTTCGAGATTTTGTACGCCTCCGTGGAAGGTTCCATCCTCGTTGCAGGTCTGCTGGCAGTGATCAATCTAGGCCTGGCATTGGTTGGGTGTTATTTGATGCTGGCCGGCTCCGTTGAACCGGAGATCGATAGCCCCGAAGGATTTGAGACGATCGTATGAGTGCGCCTGTCATCTGGATCCTGCTCCCTTTGATGGCAGCCGCCATCTTTTTGGTGGCCTCGTACCGTGGATCAGTTGCCGTTCCGGCAGCGCTCCTCTCCTTGCTCCTGGCTGTACTAGCCATGTTCGTTCCGATCGACACAGCCATGGTGTTCGGATCTGTCTCGATCAAAATTGCCGGTTCGGTCCAATTGCTGGGTCGGAGCTTCCAATTCGGTGCCGCGGATGGCCCGATGCTCGCCCTGGTCTACGCGTTATCCGCGTTATGGTTCTTCGGAAGCCGGGCTGGGGGTGCGAACAGGTCATTCGTTCCACTCGCATTCGCGGTTGTTGCCCTCCTGGTTGCCTCGCTCGCAGTCGAACCCTTCCTGTATGCCGCGTTGTTAATCGAGCTGGCAGCCATGCTCACCATACCGCTGATCATGGACTCCTCTTCTTCGGGTGAGAGGCTAAATCGACCATCAAACCGCGGACCACTCAGATTCATTATTTATCAAACCCTCGCAATGCCCTTAATCCTTTTTTCGGGTTGGATGCTCTCGGGTGTGGAAGCCAGCCCCGGTGATCTTGCCCTGACTTCTCAATCCGGGATACTGCTTGGCCTCGGGTTTGCATTTCTCCTCGCCATTTTTCCACTTTATAGCTGGATCCCCATGATGGCAGAAAATGCCTCGCCCTACACACTCGGTTTTACCTTATGGCTCTTGCCAACCTTCGCATTGCTACTGGCGCTGGGTTTTTTGGATCGTTTTGCCTGGTTGCGGACTTCCACCGGATTGATCGATGCTATCCGGCTGGCAGGCATGGTGCTTGTGGTCAGCGGAGGGTGGTTGTGTGTTTTTCAACGCCATCTTGGACGCATGCTCGCCTTCGCGGCAATTGCCGAAACCGGTCTCGCTGTCGTGGCTGTCTCCTTGAACAGCTTTCTTTCCCTGGATTTGGTTTTTCTGCTCTTTATCCCGCGGGGAATAGAACTTGGCGTTTGGGCTCTGGGGATATCGGTATTAAAAATAAATTCCGGTAGCCTGGAGTTCCGATCCTGTCAGGGGCTTGCAAGGACTCATCCAATCGCTTGTAGTGCAGTGATCCTTTCACACTTGTCCCTGGCCGGTCTTCCACTGCTGGCAGGATTTCCATCCCGGCTGGCATTATGGGAGCAATTGGCCCAGGTTTCACTGGACCTCGCATTCTGGCTATTGATGGGGTTGATCGGCATTTTCATTGGAGCAGGTCGAACGATATCCGCATTCTTGATGGCACCGGAGTTTCAGCCCTGGCAGTTGAATGAGACCAGGCACCAAGTCATTCTTCTTTGCGTCGGCATGGGTGTGCTTTTGATGCTGGGAATCTTTCCCCAGGTCTTGCAGCTTTTTATGGACAAGCTCCACTTCTTGTTCGAGCATTTAGTGCAACTACCCGCCATGCTATAATTTTCCTCTGATTGTTTTTCAGCCAATGTCGCAGTTTATTCTCCGTCCAATCGGAGTGAACTGCTGTACGCTTTTCCGGAGATCCCCATGGAATTCGAACAGATCATCAAACAGCTCGAGTGGTTGGATAATGAGCACCGCAAGGACAAGGAAATCATCTCTTCCTTACAGGTAAAAGTTGCCTCCCTCGAATCCATGCTCACGGCCGCGGGAAAACAGATCAAAACTCTCGATCACGATCTGCAAAACGTATTGAACCAGTCGGCGCGGGACATGTTCGACGAAATGCTGGGAAAACTGCGCATGGATGTCACCAAGGCGATCGATGACCTGCAAAAACAAGTGCAGCGCCGGGATGCCGAAAATCAAGGCCGTCGACAGTCTGAGACAGACGGTTTGAACAAGCTCATCGCCGATATCCGTTCAGTCTCCGGTTCCTCCGAGATCAAGTTGAAGATGAAAGAACAATCTGTGGAAACGGAGCGCCTGGTAAATAACTTCGCGGATCTCAGGAAAAAATTTGAAGAGCAGCGCCGCGTATTTGAAGAAACCAGCCACCAGGCGAATGTGTCGGAAGAAGCCCGCAGGCAGGAATTGAAACGCATGACGGACCTGCAGGCGGAATTTACAACTCTCCGAAAACGGGCGGATGAATCACGTGAGAAGATGACGTCCCACGAGAACAAGATGAACCTGTTTGAAAACCGGTTGACTGAACTGCTTTCGAATGAATCCAAACGCGAGCAGGCTCAGTACGATTTCTTTCAGCAGCAGAATAATTCGCAGGCGGAACGCGACCGGGCCTGGAAAGAATGGCGTGACAAATACGCCGAGTTCCAAAAAGAATCGGCAATGATGATGGAGCAGGTTCGGACTATTGACGAAACGCTGCACAACGCCAAACGCGCCCAGGACACGTATCTCGAATTGAACACCAAGCTGGAACGACGGATCAACGAGGTCATGGAATTGCAGCGGCTGGCTGAAGACCGCATGCGCCAGGAATGGATCACCTTTAAAGCTGAGGACCAAAAACGCTGGACGGGCTACACCCTTTCATCCGAGGAAAACTTTCGCGACCTGCGCAAGGATTTTCAAAAACTGGATGGGATTGTTTCCAGCGTGGATGAGCTGTCCCGCACCATGCAGGATCAGCTCCAGCAGACGACGGATACAACCGAGCAGCAGCTGCAGGAATTAATGAACATCGTCCATCAGTGGATGTCGTCCTACGAGCGTATCATGGGGCATGACAGGAAATCCGTCAAGAAGACCGGTGCATGAGAGTTATTGGCACAGCCGGGCACGTTGACCACGGAAAATCCACCCTGATCGCCGCCTTGACCGGCGTCCATCCGGACCGCCTCAAAGAGGAACAGGAGCGCGAGATGACCATCGATCTCGGCTTTGGGTGGCTCACTCTTCCGGATGGCACACACGTTGGCATTGTTGATGTCCCAGGGCATCGCGACTTCATTGAAAACATGCTTGCTGGTGTCGGCGGCATCGATGCAGCGCTGCTTGTGATCGCAGCCGATGAAGGGGTCATGCCTCAAACCCGTGAACACCTGGCTATTCTGGACCTGCTTGCCATTCCAACCGGGATTATCGTCTTGACAAAGATAGACCTGGCACCAGATCTGTCCTGGTTGGATTTGCTTGAAAATGAGGTGCGAAGACAGCTGGTTGGAACCATTTTGCAGGATGCACCTTGCCTGCGCGTTTCAGCGCGATCACGGGAAGGTTTGGATCAGTTGGTGTCGGCCCTCGCCGAGGTTCTGAAGGAAAAACCGGACCGGTTGGATCTGGGTCGGCCCCGCCTGCCTATCGATCGCGTTTTCAGCATGCCAGGATTTGGCACCGTAGTCACCGGTACCCTCCTGGATGGATCATTGAGTGTGGGCGACGAGATCGAGATCTTACCCACTGGATTGACCGGCCGCATCCGCGGGATCCAAACTCACAAGAGCAAGGTCGAGACGGTCATGCCCGGTTCTCGCACTGCAGTTAATGTTACCGGCATTGATAGCCGCCAGATCCTGCGCGGATATGTCCTCGCTCATAAAAATCAATACGAGCCCAGCACACGCATGGACGCACAAGTACGTCTGCTCGAAAGTTGCTCGGGGCCGCTTAAACATGGTTCAGAGATAAAGTGTTTTGTGGGAACCTGCGAAAGCATGTCTTTGATTCGGTTGTTGGATTCCGAGATAATGCTTCCGGGACAGGAGGGGTGGATCCAGCTCGAATTGCGTCAGCCGGCCGTAGCACTTCGAGGTGACCGGTTCATCTTAAGGCGCCCTTCTCCAGCAGAGACGATTGGTGGCGGAATGATCGTGGATCATCAACCGTCTAAACGCCATAAACGCTTCGACACGAAATTACTGGGCTCGCTTACCGCGCTTGTCCAGGGTTCGCCGGCGGGCATCCTGCTGGAGGCTGCCCGTTCGCTCCATGCCGCAAAAGTGAGTGAGATCATCGACCGCTCACGGCTCGCGCCCGAAACAGCACGAAACGTCCTTCCAGGATTGATCGCGTCCGGCTCATTGATTGTACTTGACCAAAATGCTGACGAGGGAACCGATGGTGCATTGATCATGCCAAAAACCGAATGGCAGGAGTTGTCAAACCGGGCAAGACAAGTCGTTCAGGCGTATCATCAGGATCATCCGCTTCGGCGAGGTGTTCCTCGCGAGGAACTAAAAAATCGATTGAACGTGGAAGGTCGCCTTTTTAATCCGCTCCTCATAAGTTTAATATCGGATGGCTCGCTTGCCGAGTCGGACGGCAGCATATCCTTGGTCGACCGTTCAATCCAGCTGGATGCGAATCAGAAAAACAAGGTTGAGCTTCTACTTCAAAAATTTTCAGATCATCCGTTCAACCCGCCAGGCATCAAAGAGTGTATCGCAGAGGTTGGTGAGGAACTGTTTTATGCCCTGATCGGACGCGGAGATTTGATCCGGATTTCCCCGGAGGTTGTCCTTCGCAGGATCGATTATGATTCCATGGTCTCGAAGGTGCGCTCGGACATCCTGGAGCGTGGCCGCATTACCCTGGCCGAAGTACGGGATTTGTTTCATACAAGCCGTAAATACGCGCAGGCTCTTCTTGAACACCTGGACGCCCAGGGCTTGACGATACGGGAAGGCGATTATAGAAAATTAAAATAAAACCTGAGTGTGTTAGATGCAGATGAACACCCAAAAAATAGAACGGATCTTAATCCAAGCTCGAATGATGACGAATCCCCCAATCCGATCCATTCTGGAGGCTGCACTCTGGCAGTGCACGGGAGGTAACCATGTGTGGACGGTTCACCCTTACCGTTAACCCAGCGGATTTGCGGGAAGCTTTTGAGGATTACACGTTTCCTTCAAAATTCGCACCGCGTTTCAATATCGCCCCCACCCAGCCTGTATTGGCGATCCCAAACGACGATAAGCATTCGGCGGATTTCTTTCAATGGGGCCTCATCCCATCCTGGGCAAAGGATCCTGACATAGGCAGTCGTTTGATTAACGCCCGGGCTGAAACACTGGCGGAAAAACCTTCCTTCCGGAGCGGTCTCAAGTACAAACGCTGCCTCATACTGGCGGATGGATTTTATGAATGGAAGTCCCAACCGGGTCAAAAAACCAAGATCCCTCATTTCATCCATATGAAGGATCGTAAGCCGTTCGCATTCGCAGGCTTATGGGATGTCTGGCAAAGCCCGGACGGATCATCGATTAAAACTTGTACGATCGTAACAACAGAACCCAATAAGCTGATGTCCGCCATCCATAATCGCATGCCGGTGATCCTGGATCCTGCGGATTACGATCGATGGTTGGATCCTGCACCTCAAACTGCAGATAAAGTCCTGCCGCTTCTTAAATCTTTTCCGGCCAATCTCATGGCTGCCTATCCAGTGTCAACGCTTGTCAATAAGCCTGCCAATGACAGCCCTGAATTGGTCGTTCCCGTTCATTGATTTATCACAAGTGTGTGAGCTGAACTTGTCCACCTGTAAACTGCATTTAGCCCCGGGAGACTTCCTTTGAAAATTACTGGTCTGATTAATATTGGGTGAGCGTTTGGTAGTGCTTATTGACGAGCCTCTTCAACCCTAGTATGATGCCGACCGGTGGATGGGTATCACAAACCAATTTATTGATCAATAGATATCCTTAATTCGGAATAACAGTTTAATAGTTGTAGAGATAATTAGAGTCTCTCCCAGCAGGAATAAAAGCAAGATGGCTGATGAGTTTAAGGAAGACGCACCTTCAATTTCTGCAAAACCACAGCCCGAAACACAGAGCGATCCTGTGGATCGCTGGGCGGATGAAAACCACCCTGGTGACGGATTGTTGAGCCGTTGGTTTGGTGGATTGCTTCGACTAGGTTTAGGAGAACCTCTACTGCGGGCTGGCACGACGATCCTCTCGATTGGGGTTATCGTCCTGGTGATCTGGTTGATGAAGGTGCTTTCAGACATCGCCCCCCTTAATCTGGGTGTCTCTGGAGCGCTGGCAGCCGAACCGACCCCCACCGCTGTGGTCGATGTGGATACCATTCCGGCAGTAGATCTGTCGGAGGTCATCGGAATTTCCCGCGAAGCACGACTCCACACGAACGTACCTTCCCGTCCCCGGGTTGAGATCATCACCTATCTCGTTCAAGAGGGAGATACGGTCTTTGGCATCGCCGAAAAATTCAACCTGCAGCCGGAAACCATCTTATGGGCGAACTACGGCACGCTGCTTGACGATCCGCACTCCTTAAAACCTGGTCAGGAATTGATCATCCTGCCCGGGGATGGGGTATACCATCAATGGGTCAAGGAAAACCAGGAAGGTTTGATCGGCTTTGCCAAGTTCTTCAACGTCGAACCGGAGATCATTGTTAATGCCCCCGCCAACAAGCTGGATCCTGAAACAATAGGAGATCTGGCTGCGCCTAATATTCCTGACGGCACCTGGTTGTTCGTTCCTGGCGGTACCCGGGGTTTTATTTCGTGGAGCGCGCCGCTGGGTGTTACCCGCGAAAATCCCGCCTCCGCTCGTGTATTGGGACCCGGTTGGTGTGAACCGGTGTTCGGTGGCGCAGTGGGTTACGGCACCTATGTATACCCCACCAATAAACACTACTTATCGGGTTACAACTATTCCCCCAAGGCAAATCACAACGGTATTGATCTGGCGGGAAGCGAGGGCGAAGGCGTATACGCGGCGGATGCCGGCGTCGTTGTTTATTCAGGCTGGAACAATTACGGGTATGGCAACGTGGTGATGGTCGATCACGGCAACGGTTGGCAGACGTTATATGCTCATCTTAGCGCTATATACCGCGGTTGTGGTGTCAGCGTTGGACAGGGGGAAGGCATCGGTGCCGTCGGGAGTACGGGCCGCTCTTCTGGACCGCACCTTCATTTTGAACTTTTATCGCCCGGGATGAAAGTCAATCCCTGGGATTACCTTCCGCCGCCCTAGCTTGCAGGTGTAAGTTATCTCGGCTATAATGTCGTCACCCCGGGCCCGTAGCTCAGTCGATTAGAGCGTGGCGCCCGGCGCCAAGGTCGATCCTGCATCTTTATATCTTCATACCCCGGGCGCGTAGCTCAGCTGGTTAGAGCGCATGTATCACACACATGAGGTCGGGGGTTCGAGTCCCTCCGCGCCCACAAGCAACCGTTGATCGACTGCATTAGGGTTAGAGCGTGGCGCCATAGCGCCAAGGTCGGTGGTTCCCCCTCCTGGGATTACGCGAGTCTCCTCACGCCCACACCCGCAGCTGCTCGAGTACGGCTTATCCTTTATAATCTCTCCCTGATGACACAACGCAGCAACCAGGCATGGATCGCAGATCTTCAAACACCGGGACCGGCTCGTGAAGCTGCCCTTGACGATCTGCAAGGTATCGTTCGCAAGGCGCTGCCCTTCGCACTTTCTCACTGGCTCTCACCGAGCGAACCCCTCTTCGAGCCGTTGGTCGAAGAAGTTACCCAGGATACCCTGCTGCGTGTTCTGGATCAGCTGAAAACCTTCGAAGGCCGAAGTCTGTTCACCACCTGGGTGCATAAGATCGCGGTCCGCATAGCCCTGACCGAATTGCGCCGTAAACGCTGGCGGGATGCCTCTCTGGATGAATTGACCGATAACGAAGATATGCCTCCGCCTCCCGGGTTGCTTGCCGATCCACAGGCGGGTCCGGAAAAAACTGCCGAACGTGAGGATATGGTCAGGCGCGTACGTCACATCCTGGATGAGGAATTAACTCCCAAACAGCGCCAGGCGTTGATGCTCCTGGGGATCAACGGCATGCCCATGGAACAAGCCGCCAGCCGCATGAAGACCAATCGAAATGCACTGTACAAACTTTTGCACGATGCGCGCCTGCGCTTGAAAAGGAGGATGGTTGCGGAAGGATTGGATCCCCAGGACGTTCTATTGGCATTCGAAACCAGGTAAGTCCGGTTGAGGTTCAATCGTCTTTATTATCGAACTAGCTGATGAAAACACAAAAGATCATCTCCCAGCTGCTTGATCTCTTCCGGCAGAAACCGGAAATTCCCCGTCCCTTGGTGGAGTGGATGATCACTTCCCTGGAAAAGACCTGGGAACAGGAGTTATCCTGTGATGATGTATTCGCATTGCTCGATCAGTATGCGGAACTTCACATGCGGGGTGAAGACACCGCTGAACTAATGCCCATGCTCAAACAACACCTGGATGTCTGCCGTGAATGTTGTGAAGAATACGACGCATTAGTGGATGTTCTCGAAGAACGACCGGGCACAAAGCAATAAGTACTTTTGTTACATCATTAATATAACAAGCCGCCATGTTCGGCGGCTCTTTTCTTTAAAACCATACTATTTACATTGAATTTGGGCGATCTAATCTTCGTGCTCGAATAGCTTCTCTCCAGCTCGAATGGGTATCTTGAGCCGGTTCTCAAAGGGTGTGATTGGGCAGGAATAATACTCGTTATAGGCGCAGTATGGATTATAGGCAAGGTTGAAATCCACAAGAAATCTTCCTCCGGGCAGCGGGTCCGGTTCGAGGTAGCGACCTGCCGGATAGGTTTCTTTTCCCGCCAGGCTGTCAACGAAAGGTAGAAAGTAGCCGTTCTCACTTTGATACAGGGTTAGCTCTGCCGCTTGTCCATCCACGGCGAATTCGAACTTTCCGAAACGCTCGTACGACTGCACATCGCCTGTTGTAGTCTGCATCTCAACGGTCTCTTTGACAGGGAATTCATCAACTTTCACTTCCAACTTCAACTCCAGGTTCTCGGGAAAATAGTTCAGACCCTTAAACTCTTTCTTTTGTTCAGGCATCAAGGGGCTCTGGGGATGATGGGCAAATAGTTCATCCTTCTCAGCCCGGAAATCCTCAAGCTCGGTCATGTTACCTCCTTTTCTTCATACCCTAGACTCGATTAAGATTGGTCCTCTTACCAGCCGGTGACCATGTTGCCTTTTCAACACATTTGCATCATGGGTAGCTTCGTCAAAGGATTATTCAGGATAGGCTCTTGCCTTTTTCTCTTTCTTATGCTATTTTTATCTAATAGCGATGGCATTAATATTAACTATAGATTATCCCATTCAATCCATTGTTAAAATATCTTTGATAGGGGGATGCCATTTCAGGTCGGTATGACTCTCCAACGTACTTTTATTGCCCTCGAGCTCCCATCTGATCTCCAGAATGCCATAGAAAAAGAAACCGCCCGGCTTCGCGAACTGATCACTTCCGCATGCGTCCGATGGGTGCCCGTGCATAACATCCATCTGACTCTAAAATTCCTGGGGGATAGCTCGCCGGCCACCATCGAGATGCTAAAACAACTGCTGTCACAGGAAGCGCTCACCCATCCGACTTTTGAAATAAGTATTCGTGACCTGGGAGTATTTCCAAATACGCGCCGCCCGCGCGTGATTTGGATCGGTCTGGTTGCACCTCCCTCGCTCGGTTCGTTGCAGCACGCGGTCGATGCAGGCGCCGCCCGTCTCGGTTACGAACCCGAGACCCGGCCTTTCTCGCCCCATCTAACCATCGGTCGAGTCCGGGAAAACCTCTCCACCGCTGAGTTGCAAACCATCCGCAGCGGTCTCGATGGCTGTAAAGTAGGATCAATCGGATCCGCCCGGATCGAGTCTGTGCATCTGTTCAAGAGCGAGCTGCATCGGGATGGATCGGTTTACACCAAATTATTCTCTGCACAACTAATGGGCACAGCAGTCTCCGAAGGAGGTTTATCCTGACCCCGCTGGAGTTTGCCCGAGAGATCGTCAATGCCCTGGAGGACAAAAAAGGCGAGGACATCGTCCTCATGGACCTGAAGGACCTGGTGGTGTTCACAGATTATTTTGTGATCTGCACGGGTACCAGCGACAGGATGTTGGATGCCCTTGCTGATAGTGTCCTCGATCGTTCGGGAAAAGTCCGTGAGCATAAAGGGCGGAAGGAAGGTCTCGCCCGGGATGGTTGGGTGGTTGTTGATTATGGTGACGTGGTCGTCCATCTTTTTTCGCCCGACCAGAGGGAATACTATGATCTGGAGGAACTTTGGAGCGAGGGCAAGGTTCTACTGAGAGTACAGTAAACCCCAAACGGGATCATCCGGTTCAATATCGCGTGACTGCCGGTTTGTTAAACATCCGCAACGGTGCCTCTACGCGTGATGCGGTTCTTGGACAGCTGAGAAAAAACCAGGTCATTGATGCCCTGGAAGAATCTCCGGACGGACGCTGGGTTAAAACTGCTTTTCAGGACAGGGAGGGCTGGGTGTCGAAAAAGCATCTGAAAATATTGCCCTATCTGCCCGGATCGGATGAGGATTTTGCCTGGATGTCAGTCGCAGAAAAGGAAATTGGGATCATTGAGATCCCCGGACGCCTCAGCCATCCCCGCGTCCTGGAATACCTCTCTGCAACGGACGTCAGGTCCATCGCTCGGACAAGTGATGAAACCGATTGGTGCTCCGCCTTCGTGAATTGGTGCCTGAGCAAGGCTGGATATGAAGGCACAGGTTCTGCCCTGGCAAGGTCGTGGCTGGATTGGGGCCAGAAAATTGATACTCCCCGCAAGGGCTGCATCGTTATTTTTTCCCGCGGCCGTAGATTCGGCCATGTCGGCTTTTATATCGGCGAAACCGATACAGAAATCATCGTCCTGGGGGGCAATCAGAACAATCCCGAGACGAACATATCGGGAGTAAATCTAAAGTACTACCCCAAATCCCGGTTGCTGGGTTACCGGATACCCGGCTGAGCCGCCTGTTTATTTTTCAAATATCCAGCGGTCGATCTCTCGCTGCCACTCCACCAATTCTAATTTTTTAAACCACAGGGCGACCTCGTTTTCCCCGTTTTCGACGCTATCCGATGCATGCGTCAGGTTCCGTCCCACCTCCAGTGCATAGTCATGGCGGACCGAGCCCGGTGCAGCCTCCGTGGGCTTCGTCGATCCCATGGTCTGGCGTACGGCCGCAATGGCGTTCGGGCCTTCCCAGACCATGGCCAGCACCGGAGCCGAGGTGATATAACGGATTAACCCATCATAGAATGGTTTGCCCTTATGGATGGCATAGTGTGTCTCCGCCAGCTTGTTCTCAACCTTCATGAATTTGGCAGCCACGATCCGCAGGCCGCGCCGTTCCAGGCGGGAGATCACCTCCCCCACGAGACCTCTTTGCACACCATCCGGTTTGATCAGTACGAGCGTTCTTTCCATGGATTTCCTCCTGCAAACAAAATAAATTCGGGGTCCTCGCCCCGAATTACCAATAGCGCCGTAAAACAAGAGCCGCTCCTGTTTTACAAATTACCGCAGTAATTCCTCCGCCTTGTTGAATGCGTCCAGGGCTTCCTGCAAGCGGTTGGCCCGCATATAGGCATCTCCGAGAGCCTGCCACAGGCTTACCTCAATTGGATAACGATAGACAGCCTGGCGAAGGTCGTGGATCGTCTCGTCCAAGTAGGTGCCTGTTTTTATAAAATGGTTGTACTGATCCAGGGCACCAGACAGATCACCATTATTGAGACTGCCCTGTGCCTGGCTTAGTCCGTGATTTGCACCAGCCGACTCCATCGGGTTTCGTTCCTGGACAGGTTGGGACTGGGGGGTTTGGTCTGCTTGAGGAGCACCGGCGGTAGTTTTAATTTCAATCACGGGTGTATTCGGCTCTTCAATTGGGCGCCAGTCACTGGGTGCTGTTGGTTCTGCTTTGGGCGGCGCTTCCATCTCACCCTTCATCCAGCGCGGCATGGTATCGATGGCTGTCGTTGCCGGAATGCCCGGAGGCACATCATCCAGGCTTTGCAGCCAGTCGGATAGATCCCGTTCACCCATCGCGCCGTCGTCAAAGCGGGGTTTTTCTTCCTGAAGACCTCCAAGGTTGGGCATCTCTGGCAGTTTTGTCTCTTTTTCATTATTAGTCGTTGTGGATTCTCCCAACTTGGATTCCATTGGCTTCAACCAATCTGGCATGGTGGAAAAATCCTCCTGGCCATCTATCGCAGGGACATTCTGATCCATGCCTTTCAACCAATTAGGCATATCCATCTCTTCGGTTTGTGCTGCTCCGGTTTCACCCGGGATTTCACTGGTTTGATCACCATTTTGGAAACCGGTCGTTCCGGTCGAGTCGGAGGCTGTCGGAAGGGGTAACGAGCTTGCATCCAATTTTTTCTCACCCTCCTGCATCCGTTCAACCGGTGACTGACCTTCCGCTTTATCGTATAGGCTGTCCGTTCTGGTTTCGGGGGAAACAGTCTTTAGATTCTGGAGCCAACCTGGCAGATCCTCCTCATCAGACGCAACCGGCTCTTCGGAAATGGATTTATGATCCAAATCATTTAACCATGCAGGCGCTGCTCCTTCTTCGTCCGCTGGAGGCTCGGGTTCGGTAACTCCGGTATCGAACGTTGGTGTTTTCTTATTATCCCGGTCTCGCAGCCACACTCCGGTCTCATCCTCCGAGTCTGTCGGTGTTTCTGCAGCTTTCGTCTCGGTCGGTTGATCACCGACTTCATGCATCACTTTGGATACCCAATCGGGAGGGCTTTCCATTCGTTCGGTCTGGTTGGTCGCCAGCTCTTCACCCTCCGCACCATGCTTGGCGGCAAGGGATTCCAGCCAACCCATCCCTACTTCTTGTTCTGTTTCAGAAATACCCTTTGGGGTTACCGCAGATTCGCTGCCCAGCATTGAAATTGATGCTTGTTCTTCATTCGTAATATTTGAGGATGACTTCTCGGAGGCTTCAATTCCTCCATCGGGTATTTCAGTAAATGGAGAAGTTATCTCACGTTCTTCAGGTTGAAACGATTGTGCATTGATGGGTGGTGATCCCGGTTCACTCAATCCTCTTAACCAGGCAGAGGTTGCATCCGATGGTTTATCGCCGTGCTTTTCATCAGAATCTGGAGCGGAGGTCAATTGGTCGAGCCAATCAGGCAGCGGCTCGGCCTCGGAGGGTTTGCCTTGATTCCCGCCCGGTACTTTGGACTTTAACCAAGCCGGAAGTTCAACCGGAATGAGTTCGTCTTCCGAGGATCCGATTCCTGCTGCTTCCAATCCGCCGGCAGTGCCCGCCTCAAAAGGCAGGGAACCGATTTCATCACTGGTATCACCGCTGCCCTCCTTCCAACCTGCCTCCCTTAGGAAATCTGGGATTTTGTCAGCCTGTGAGGCAGAAATGGATGATTCAGAGCTTACTGCTGTGCTTGAAATGTCCTTAGAAGAAGGAATGTTTTCTTCGCTTGGCGGGGGGCTGACATACTGCCTCAGCTCTGCCTGCCTTAGCTCATTTCTCGTCGACTCTGCTTCCTCGCTTTTTTCCTCGATGCCTTTGGACAACCAATCAGGTTGCGCCTCAACCGCGCTGGTACTCTTCATTACCGGTACTTCTCGACCGCTCGTCGCCAGCCTTTCCACCAGGATGGTATTGTCTGGTACCTCCGCCGAATGAAATACAGAGTCAGGCGCGTACATGGCATAGGGATCGAGTTCACACACCCGCTGGCGGTACTCCTGCGCTTTGTCTATGTTGTCCTTGCCGTGCATCAATTCGACCATGATCCGGTTGGCTTCGAAGCAGTAAGGCAGTGTTGCTAGAAGTCTATTGCAAACCTCAGCGGCATCCGCTTTCTGACCGCTATGAAAAAATGCCTCGGCTTGCAGGATCTGCATATCCGCTCTTTGCGGGTCCTGGGCCAGAATCGCCCGGATTTCCGAGATAGCCTGCGGATACAACTCACCCTGCATGTACATGTGAGCCAGGGCGCCGCGCGTCATGCGGATCCTGGGCGGTTCGACGCCGTCTCTGCGTCCGTATAATCGCTGCAACTCACTCTGGATCGCTGCGTTCGACGGTTGGGTTTCGAAAGCGCGTTCCATATGCCAGAGCGCCTCGTCCTGGTTCCCTTTTTCATCCTTGACGATGCTCATGCCTGCATGCGATACAAAATCGTCCGGAACCGCAACGAGGATGCGGTTGAAAATATCTTCGGCTTCTACATACCGCTTTGCTTCCAGGTAGGCTTTTCCCAGCAGGCGGTAAATTTCGAGGTGTTTTGGATGGAACTTAAGGATGTGACGGCAGTGAGCGATAGCCTCATCGAGTTGTCCCTTTTCGATGAGACTTTCCAATTCACGGACATAACTTCGTAAACCAATCTTTGGCACGCTCGATCTCCATTTTCAAGTATGCCCCAATCTTAACAAATACGCAAGTCTGCCGGTTTTTTTAGCATTAAAGTGAAATTATCCCAACCGATTTTGCTCCAGGTTACACACAAAACGGCGGGTTATTAAATCCGTTAGCAAACCGTAGATTAAAAAACTTTGTACGTTATTCGTAAAACAATGGAAGCGGTGACACGGGTGTATCACTGAACTCGTGTGCCTCGAGCAAAGCCTTCCGTCCTGTTTCCAGCCTCTGCCGGTCGTTGGCATGGATTGTAAATAAAAGCTGCCCTTTTTCGATCTTGTCTCCGACTTTATGATGAATCACGACACCGACCGCGTGGTCTATCGGGTCGCCCTTTTTGGCTCGTCCGGCTCCCAATTCCACAGACGCCTCGCCAATTTTCCTCGCCTGGACTTGGGAAAGGTAGCCGCCTAGGGGGGCCAATACTTTTTCGATGTACTTTGATCTCGGTAGTTTGTCCGGCTGGTCAACGTAAGAAACATCTCCACCCTGAGCCTTGACCAGTACTCGAAATTTCTCAAAGGCACTGCCATCCGCCAAGGATGTTTCTGCCATGACGCGGCCTGCGTTAATATTTTTGACTCTTTTCCCAAGCACCAGCATATGCGCCGACACTTGCAGGCAGTGTTCGCGAAAATCCGCCGGTCCGCCGTCGTGCAGGGTATCGAACGCTTCCTGGACTTCGAGAGCATTCCCGACCGCAAAGCCCAACGGTTGGTTCATATCCGAAATCAGTGCCGCTGTCTCCCGTCCGGCTTCCCGACCGATAGCCACCATTAAATCCGCCAGCTGGTGCGCTTCAGGCAGAGTCTCCATGAAGGCTCCCAATCCGGTTTTAACATCCAGCAGGATGGCGTGCGCGCCCCCGGCTATTTTCTTGCACATAATGGAAGACGCGATCAATGGGATGGATGGAACCGTACCGGTCACATCCCGCAGGGCATAGAGCTTGCCGTCTGCTGGCGCCAGGTCCACTGACTGCCCAGTCAGCACGATCCCATGTTCCTTGAGCTGTGTCTTAAACTCTTCGGTTGTAAGGTCGCAACGGAAGCCCGGTATCGATTCGAGTTTGTCCAGAGTGCCGCCGCTGAACCCAAGCCCGCGCCCGGACATCTTACCGACCGGCAATCCGCAGGCAGCCACCATGGGCAACACAGCCAGGCTGGTTTTATCCCCGACACCTCCTGAGGAGTGCTTATCGACCGCGATATCAACCACACCGGTCAGGTCGAGTACAGTGCCTGAGTTGGCCATTGCCATCGCCAGGCTCGCTGTTTCGGCTGGGGTCATTCCATTCAACATGACTGCCATTGCCCATGCTGAAGCTTGGTAGTCAGGTATGTCGCCATTTGTAAACCCGCGCACGAAATAATCAATTTCGTCACGGGCAAGCTCACCCTGATCGCGTTTCTTGACGATGATGTCTACAGCGCGCATGAGATTTCCTTATCAATGTCGAATTTATATTTTATCCGATTTGATAAAGCAGGTGGTCTCCCCTGTTATCCTGACTGGATTACAAACCAGTTATGCCGGCATGACTAACACCGGGCTGGTTTAAAGAATCAACCGAAAGGAATCATTCCTTCGCCAGTTTCTGTCCGCCCTCCGTATCCTGGACCTGCCAGCCGAGCTCGGCGAGCCTCTCCCTGAGCTCATCTGATTTTTTGAAATCCATTCGAGCGCGTGCCTGTTCGCGCCGGCGCACAAGGTCAAGGATTTCTTCAGACGGTTGTTCGGTTTGCTGGTGAGGTCGGTTGAGCGCCAACTCCCACGCCTGTAGTTGGATGCCTTCATCCAATGGCTTCGGAAGCATGAACTCACCCAGTTCTCGGATTGGGAATTTTGCGCCAGCCGGGTGGATCTCCGGATCGCACTTCCGGACGAGCGAAACCGTGCTGATCCCGGTCACTTGACATTCACCAGCATCAAAATCCAGGATCAAACCGGTGTGCTCATCCAATCCCAGGGTTGTATTCTCGTCCGGTAACATGTCACACCACTGGTTAAACCGTTCCATCCCCACGAAACAGCGACTTGTATCCAGGTCCGCACCACCCTCTGCATTATTCCAGTGTGGAATGATCGAAAGGTGCAGGCCGAAATCCTTGAACAAGCCCAGTCCTTCAACGATGTGCACATCCTCGCCGACTTTGAAAATTTCATATACAGGCAGCACCCAGTCGCCGGCCGATATGGTTGCTGCTGAGGCGATCACCAGCGCCGCCCCAAGGCGGTGTCTGGCGCGAACCAGGTCCCAGGCCAGGGTATTCTTCAAATGACGCGTGGCATATGTTGGGCTGCCCGGGCCCATAAAGATCAGGTCTGCGCGCGCAAGGGGTTCCAGCAG
>MGNL01000037.1:0-27377 GCA_001796785.1 Chloroflexi bacterium RBG_16_51_16
CATAATCTTGTCACGCTTCTCTTCGTGGAGCATCTCTCCGCAGAAACAAACAAAACCATGGATTTTTGCCGGGTTTCCATACACCAAACCATGCGCGGGCACATTCTTCGTGACCACGCTGCCCGATCCGACCATGGCCCACTCTCCAATTGTGATGCCGCAGCGGATGGTCGAGTTTGCACCCAGTGCAGCGCCATGCCCGACCAGGGTTTCACTCAATCTCCAATCGTCGGCTGCTTTCAAGGAATCATCCGGATTGATGGCACGGGGTTTCAAATCGTTGGTAAAACAGACATGCGGACCGACAAATACACCATCCTCTATTTTGACTCCGTGATAAACCGATACATAATTCTGGATCTTGACGTTGTCCCCGATCGGAACTCCTGCGTCCACATAAACGCCCTTGCCGATAATGCAATCCCGGCCGATTTTGACATCCTCCCTTACCTGCGCTTGATGCCAGATGATTGTGCCTTCACCGATCTCAGCCCGATCAGAAACGTCAGCGGTTGGATGAATTCTTGGCGCCATTGCGTTTTCTCGGATCGGTTTTCGCCTGCCGTTGATGACCGTTGGTTACAACTTGATAATTCTGACCATCGGTTTTCAAAACCAGGCCATTGGGTGAAGGATGAATTGCCATGCCATTTTCGATGCAGGTTAGTCTCAGAATATCCATGGCCTCGTCGTTGCCTTCCAAATAAACTGACTTAACCCCCTCTTTCGTTAAACCTGTAATCAGAACGGAGGCCTTTTTCCTCAATTCACCGTACACTTTAAGAGAGTCACGCGCATATAGGATTGCTCGTTGGGTGAATACGACCATTCCCTCCGGTGTCAGGTCATATTTCAAGCGGGTGCGGTCAAGGTGAGAAACTTTTACCCACCCGCGTTGGATAAGCCTTTTAATGTACCAATTTACGCTTCCCACTGCGATCCCCAAATCTTTAGACAAACTGGCTTGGGTGACAAGGGAATCTTGGGCTATTTCATTCAGAAGTTTGTATTCGTGTTCTTTTATTTCGGTCATTTGTTCGAGCATTCAGTTTCTGAATTCTCGCACACAAAATAAAGCCTGTCAAGGTAGTTATTCCTTGCAATTCATACTACTTTGCTCATGGAGTCCTAACGACGATTTCGTGCGATTTTCGCAGTGAATTAGGGGCCGTTTTTCTGGCTCCCCAACAGAACCCCCTCATAACGCCTGACAACTTTTTCCAAATCATAATTACGGGCTTTTATTTGGCTCGCATTTTGAAATTGCGCCAGTTTGTTCGGGTTGGTGATAAGGTACCGCAAGGATTTCACAAAACCGGTCTTGTCAATTGGCTCAATCAGGTAACCGTTTTTTTCCTCCTCCACAAGGTCTACAAAACCACCGACCTTACTGACGACAAGTGCAAGGCCCTGAGCCAAAGCTTGAACACCAATTACCGGCAGACCTTCAGACAAGGATGGCATAACCAGAATATCTGCTTTTGAGAGATAAATAAGAACCTGTTCTGGCGTAACCCACCCTGGAAATTCAATCCGCTCAGATAATCCGACTTCCTTGACCAGTTTTTTTACATCGTCTAGCAATGGACCGTCTCCGACCATACTACATCGCCAGGACAAGTCACTGAGCTCAGATAGGATATTTATCAGTTGAATTGGATTTTTTTGAGGCATGAATCGCCCAGCAAATACCAGCCGCACCGGTAAATGGATCTCTCGATTAATTAGCTCCGACTGGGTTAATTCAACACCATTCGGTATGACCTCCATTTGAACAGGATAGGTTCGAGCAGCTAATCTGCGTGTGTATTCGCTAACAGCGACAACCTTTCGAGCCCCTTTCCAAATTGGTGGAGTAAAGGGGTACATCCAGCGAAACCATCGGTCGGTCTTCTCTGGTACTCCGCCTGGTACATCGCCGAGGTGAGCTGTTAATATATAAGGAATGCCGGTCATTCTCGATAGCATCCATCCGAGGGCGCCTGCCGGAACAGCAAAATGACAGTGGAGCACATCCGGCTGCAATTTACGAATGACAAAATAGCCCGCGAACATACCGACGAGGATATAAACAAACATGGAGGCTAGGGATGCTCGATACGCTTCCCTACGGAAGGTAAACAACCGGATAACTTGCACACCCGAAATCGTATCGTAGGCTGACAAGCCTTTCATCCGGGAAGTCAGCACCGTAACTTGATGACCCCGTTCGACGAGACCCTTACAAATATCATACGCCGCGCGCCCACCCCCGCCTCCGATAGGTGGGAATTCATGCACGATTACGAAAACTTTCATTTGTTCAGATCCGGCTTTTGATCAAATCCCAACTTCTCACGTATGGTGTATGCGGGTTTTTGCTGGGATTCGTAGTACGTCCGCACCAAGAGCTCGGCGATCATGCCCATAAGTACGGATTGAAATCCAAGGATAAAAAACATGACACCCAATTGAAAAAATGGAGATCCTAAAACACTCACCAGGAAAAACACTCGTCTGATTAATAACCAGCCCATGATTAGGGCGCTGGTGATCATCAAGAGCAAGCCGGTACCTCCGAATAGTCGGATCGGTTTGGATGTGTAATTGAGCAGGAAGATCACAGTGAATAAGTCCAGGACCACTTTTAATGTGCGTTCGAGACCATAATTTGTTTTCCCAAATTTCCGCACATGATGACTCACGGGTATTTCAGTGATGCGTGACCCGATCGAATGGGCAAATACGGGAATAAACCGGTGCATTTCACCGTAAAGACGAAACCCTTCCAACGCATCCCTTTTGTAAGCTTTTAAAGTACAACCGTAGTCATGAAGGTGAACACCCGTGGTAGTCGAGATCACCCAATTTGCAATCGCGGAAGGCAGGTTCCGCGTGATCGCGTTATCCCTCCGATCCTTGCGCCAACCAGAAACCAGGTCATAACCTTCATCTAGCTTTGAGAGTAACTTGGGGATATCCTCGGGATCGTTTTGCAGGTCTGCATCCATCAGGACGATCGTGTCTCCCTTCGAGAAATCAATCCCGGCGGCGATCGCTGCAGTCTGCCCAAAATTCCTCCTGAATGAAATCACCCTGGTGTGCTCAGTATCTGATTCTGCCAGCCCCCGAAGCATCTGAAGACTATCATCCCGACTGCCGTCGTCAACAAAAATGATCTCCCATGGATCTTTCATGGGATTAAGCGTCTCCACGAGGGCCGCGTATAAAGGCTTGAGGTTATCCTTTTCGTTATAGACAGGAATGATAATTGAAAGATTCATTGAATTCTTTTAAATATTCTCAAGCGTGTGCCTTTCAGGCAGGAGGTGCTTGTGCTTGTTCGTGGAAGTTCCTCAAATAGATCCGGTTTTAGGAATGGTTTCCAATCCATATACCGCCATTCTTCAATGATGAAATAATCAGCCTCACTTCTCCACTGTTGATCTAGAGCACCATTCCATAAACCGAATCGGAGAAAGGAATCTGAATTTGGGCCTTCCCGGTAGGAATAACCATCATTGATCTGCGGCGCATAGATACGAATTTGCGGTGCATAGAGGAGAGGTACGACCGACAATCCGCCATCCCAATACGTTTTCTTGTCAGGTTGAATGGCTCGGGCTAGGTCCGTCCCAACCAGTTCGTTAGCCTTGATAATATCACCTTCGCAATCCGGGGCGCCAAGATTTCCAGCCAGCAATGGCGACATAAATAGACCTGTAGCCAGGAAGGAGAAAAGCATGACCCGTCCGAAATCCTGCCTGCGTATCTTGCTTGCCAGATAAACAGCTATGAAAAATAACAACCCTGCCAGAGCACCAACTGCGCCAGAGGTATATTTTTTTGCGAGCTTGATTTCCAGATTGTATTTATTGAATAAGAATTCCCCGGCTGTAGTAAATCCTCCCTGAAACTCACCGCCGCGGATGCGAGGCACCGGCAGTGCTGCTGACCAATTACCAATCTCCTCAAACAGGGAATAACCCATCCCTGTAAACATGAACAAGATCAACCCACCGATAATAAAATAAATCACTGGATGGACACGTTTTTCGAATGCTTGAAGAGAGAAAATGATCAGTAAAACACCAGCGACATTAAAAAAGGCGAGATAAGGCGTGAAACAGTACACGCAGTAATCATCATCCAAGGAAGCCCATGAGTGGATGTATAGAAGAGAAAAAAACAAAACAGCAAGAAATATCACTGTCTTGTAAGCAGAGATTAAATTCCAATTCTTCCATCGATACAGGAAAAATATAGTGATAATACTTCCCGCCAGCGCAACAAAATGGATCCTCAGTCCTTGGAATGCAGAGACGATCCGGTTTGTCAGGTTGACGGATGGATTCCATCCACCTGAGCTCGGTCCGGTAGGCATGAATGAGGCTAGTTGTGGGGCGAGGTTGGACGGAATCCACGGTGCCCAAATCTCTAGTATTCCAGGCCAAAAGATCAAATGACCTAGCAATAAAATACCTAATCCGGATAGCGCAGACCAACTGGCTTTCTTCCAACCATGCTCCCAGAGGATATAACCGAGGAGGATCGGCAAGACAAAGACCAAATTCTGACGCGTCAGGATCGTCAGGCTGGCTATCGCTGAGCTGAGAACTAATTGCCAGATTGGACGATTCTGACCAATGCATAACGCCAGTGTCCATGCCAGGAGACAGGCTGTCAATGACTGGCTTGCAGCAACGCTGTAATATTTGATTACGGCTGGACTCAAAGCCAGCACCCAGACCGTTCCTGCCGCGAGGCAGCGATTGCTCTTCCGTCGCACGACGAGCCAGAGAGCGACCAGGATGAGGACGCCTTCAAAGATCGCCAGGTATCTACCTGTTCCTAATCCGGGACCAAATATCTTTTGTACATGCCCGGGAATAAGGAACGAAAGCGGCATCTTGTTCGTCAGGACGCCGTAAGGCTGGAAGGGAGTATAAGTTCCCTCCGCAAATAACCAGCCTTTATATAAATAGGCTCCTTCATCCAGACTTGGTATGGTCGTATGGGCAAAGTTGAATGCCTGGATCAGATAAACCCCAACTCCCAGGATCGCTAATGATTCCGGTCGCCAGACGAACTTTTTAAACCTCTCCCACCAGGTGGAATTATCCATACACTCTGCGGGGGGTTATAGCTTTCTCACCTTTGTAATGAGCAAGGTCTGAGTCAACCATCATTTTCACGAGGTCTGGGAATTTCATCGATGGTTTCCATCCCAATTGCGAATGAGCCTTCGATGGATCAGACACAAGGAGGTCCACCTCAGCCGGGCGGAAAAATCGATCATCCTTCACCACGTGATCCTTGTAATCCAGCCCTACATATCCGAAAGCGATCTCGCAAAATTCACGCACGGAATGCGTCTCTCCCGTGCCTACGACATAATTATCCGGATGATCCTGCTGCATCATCAACCACATCGCCTGGACATAATCTCCGGCAAATCCCCAATCCCGTCGCGCCTCCAGGTTGCCGAGGTGGAGGTCCTTGGAGAGACCGAGTTTGATCTTTGCAACTCCATCTGAAATTTTCCGTGTGACAAACTCGAGACCGCGTCTGGGTGATTCGTGATTGAAGAGGATCCCGGACACGGCGAAGATATTAAACGATTCCCGATAATTAACAGTGATCCAATGTCCGTAGACCTTGGCCACTCCATAAGGACTGCGTGGATAAAAAGGTGTAGCCTCAGTTTGTGGTACTTCGACAACTTTGCCAAACATCTCGCTGGAAGATGCCTGATACATTTTAATTTTGGGATTGACGAAACGGATTGCTTCCAGCAGCCGGGTCACCCCAAGAGCGGTCACATCTCCTGTGAGCGCCGGTTGGTTCCAGGAGGTTGGGACAAAGGATTGGGCGGCCAGATTATATACTTCGTCCGGATTATATTCTTCCAGGAAGGATAGCAGGGATCCCTGGTCGTGAAGATCACCCTGGACGATGGTAATGTCATCCAGTAGATGCATGATCCTTTCAGAGGTTACGGTGCTCGATCTCCTTGCCACTCCGATAACCTTATAACCTTTGGCTAGTAATAATTCTGCCAGATAGGAACCATCCTGACCTGTGATCCCGGTAACCAGTGCAGTGGGCATAATTTCTCCTAATTCAAAATTCAGTCATTGAATTATAAACTCTGATCCTGCCCTGTCAAGCGACGCCTATCAATGAACCACCCACTGATCCCTATGAGTGCCCAGCAAGCCAAAATGATCCCAACCATAGTCGCAAAATCCATCCTCCAATCGATCTGCATATAACGACTGATATACCATTGTCCGAATACGATCAGGAATATACCCTCCATAGCAATCACCCTTAAAAACCAGGGTTTCCTTCCATTCAAAGACCAATGCCATGCACTTGCAGCTAAGATCGCCTGCCATAGCAAAAGGATGGCGCGGTAGCGGGGATTATCCCATTGATCACCGCCGCCGCGTAACGCTGCCAGGATAATCCAAAGCCAGACCAGTAAACATAACCACAACCCCACCCACCGATCCCTCGGTTCTTTAAAGGAATAAAAGCCAAAACTGGATAGTACAAGCAATGGCAAAAGTGCGTACCAGCCTGCGGCTCTCAGGATACCGATGGTCCGCCATGTAAGTGTTGTTGGTTCAACCAGGGCAGCTGGCAAAACCGGTTGAAAAATCCCATAGATGACGACGAACGGCAGTTGCATCCAACCGGGCATCTCATCGAATAATTTCTGGATCCAGCCCGAACTTCGCTCCAGTTGATAAACATCCCAACTCACCGCACTTCGCAGGAACTCGAAAACAATACCGACTGGAGATGACCCTTCAAATTGTCCCTGCCGGTTTAATGCTGCAGATAAGATGGAGAGGCTTGCGATAAAAACCAAAACGATCAGCGCTAAGAGCCACCATGGCGGTCGATCGCGGCCCATTCGCAATGAATACCAACCCCCAAATAGGAGGATCATATAGAGGGCGGCTACTGGTGAAATTAACAAGAAACCTGTAAATCCTACCCCAAGTAAGATCCAACCGTTTCGTTTTTTTTCATAGAGGATCATGACAAAACCAGCCAGAGCAAAAACACCCAACGTTATCAAGTAAGGTTCTCGCATCGCCGCTCCGCCTAGCAGGACGCTCTCGGGATATAAAACGTAAATCCATCCTGCGGTTACGGCGATCTGTTCTCCCCAAAGCAGTGATGTGGTTCGCCATAAAAAAGGCAGACCCAGTGCAGCAATCCCTGCCGATGGGATGAGGAGCAGTAAGGACCGATGGGCATCCGGTGAAAATATTCGAAACAAAAAGCTGTAAAAGGCAAGCAAACCGCCATATTGATCAGCCGCGTATTTCCTGCTAAACGCGTCCAGGATCGGTCGATCGGACTCTGCCACTTGCCAGGCTTGATCATCACGCCGATGTGCGTCTGTATAAACAAATCCCGCTCTGTCGTCCGGATCAGCATATCCGTCTACAGGTAAAAGTATATAAAGCAATACACCACCGGCAAGTCGGAGACCAAAGGCAAGAAATATCATCCACAGGATTATTTTTCCACCAGTGGACCAGCGGGCGGCTGCGATCATGAGCAATGAACTTACAAGTAGAAACGAGCTGAAGGCTGCTACGCCGATTAACTTATTTCCCGGTTGAAGGAATGCCAGGATGGCTCCGAAAACAATCGAGCCTGAAAGGCAAAGCACCGCATCCGTGGGTGATATCCATTTTTTCAGTATCACGCCCATCCCTCGAGTATTCGTTCAGCTCTGGAGTTCCAGCTGTATTTTTCCGCATCCCGATTTGCACTGGTGCCAAGTGAGAGGCGGCGTCGCTCGTCCTTCAATAAAGACCGGAGGGAGCTTGTCCACTCTTCCAGGTCGTTTGGTTTGCAAAATACAGCGCTCTCTTCACTAAGAATTTCACGGATCGATGGTAGGTCTGCAGAAACGATCGCTCTACCAGCAGCCATGTATTCGAACATCTTCATCGGATTGATCACACCTGCGATCTCTTGTCCGCTGCTGGCTGATACGGATTGTCCGTAAGGCATAAGCAGTACTTCCGCCGCAGCCTGGTAAAGCGGAACGCGGTTGTGTTCGACGAATCCTGTAAGGGTCACGTTTTTAAGGCTGGCTGTTGCTACTTTTTCCCGCCAGCTTTCGATTGTCTCAGGATTTCCTCCCACCCATAGGAAATTGGTCTCGGGAAATCGCCTGGCTAATTCGAAAAGCAATTCGGCCCCTCTCCCCGGATAGATGTGCCCTGTGAAACCGACGGTCAACCTTTCTTCAAGGCTCAATAAATGGCGTGCCTGTGGCGGAGTGGGAAGGTTTGCATACTCTGCCAGATCCACACCGTTTGGCATGATAATCGCTTCTCCCGCAGGGAAAAGTAATCTTGTTGAGCTTTCCAGAGTATTCCGAAGAGCCTGGGTTGTCACCGTCATCCGTTTCTTGCCGGGGGAGTTAAAAAATCTTCTTAACCACCAACGACCAAATTGGCCGCTAACATCCGCGTGCATTTCGAGCACAGTGGGATATCCGGTTTGCAGAGCGAGAACCGCAGATTGAGGCAGCCAGGTGTAAATGATCTCTGCCCCATATTTTCGTGCCCGTGAATGAGCATGCAGCACGAAGTCAAGTCTCTTTAATGCTGGGTGCGATGGTAGCCATTCAATATCGGGTTTGGTGCGAAGCCCGTAGTAATCCTTCAGGTGCGAAACATTGGTGTCCAAAACTTCCATGGGTGCAAAGATTTTCACCTCGTGACCGAGGTCCGTCAATCCCTGGCAGGCTTTCATCGCTTCAATCGAGTTCGCGGTTGTCGATGGTATCCGGGAATTGCTGATCGCCGCTATACGCATTTTCAATTGACCGGGGCTTTCCGGATTTCTGAAATACCTAATACCATCTGCTATCCGAGCTGATCGGCCGCCTTGTTGTTGTTCGATTCAAGGCTGAGTTGTGATCGGATTTCCTGCCTGCCACGCATGACTATTGCACCCACAGAAAATATGTAATAACAGGATAACAACGCAGCCTCTGCAGCAATTCCATATCGCGGTACGAACGCAAAGGCCATTAGAGATTTGAAAAGACCAGCTGCCAGGGTGGCTTTTAAAGGATATTCCGGTTTCCCAAGAGCTAGAAGCAGCGGCCGGTTCCAAAAGAAAATGTAATTGAAGACGAGACCAGCCAACATCGCTAGTAATGCGGAATATCCGGCTGTGTACTGCTCACCGTAAATGGACAGCAGCCAGCGACCGAACATGATAAATCCAGCTGCGATGAGCAGGTTGTAAAGTGCCGACAAACTTGTGATCTTCCTTAGAAAATCGAGCAGACGTCTCCAGGATTTCATTACGACCAGGCTGTTGATTTCCGGGTATGTGGATAGAATGAGCGGGTTGGCGGGAACGGAAAGCAGGTTGACGATCGAATAGGCAGCTTTGAAAATGCCTGCCGCCTCTTGGTTGAGAAAAAATCCCACCCACAGGATTTCGCTTTCCCGAAAAATAAGTATCACCGTCGCACTCAAGTTGGAGCTCAGACCAAAGCGCATCAGTTCCTTTAAATTTGGAACTTCACCAATAGCACTTTTCCACCATCCGGCACCTATCCTTTGGGTCAGGGAATACCAGGCGATGACAAACAATCCGAACCCCTGGATGATTTTTCCGGCAACGTAGGCAGCCAAAACCAGATACAAATTTCCTTGAAAGATAAAAGCATAAAGGATCACCAAGGCCGTGATCACGCTCTGGATCAGATGGACTACACCTTGCATTTTTATTCGGCCCAGGATCTGGAGGACTCCCGTGGATGTCTCCGTGTTGAAATTTGCTAGCAGTCCAACAGCATAAACCATGAAGAGCCAGGCCGTATCCGATGACTTGGATAAGTAAGCAGCTGCCAAACCGGATGTCAACAGAACGAACAGGAAGGCAATTACCGATACGCTGGCTTCACCTAGTGCGGCGATCTTCACCAAAGACGTAACCCTGTCGTTCTCGCCTCTTTCAAGTTGTTCTCCTGCATATCGCACAACCAACTCGCTCATTCGGAAGGAGAATAGGCCGTTCACGGTCGAGCTGTATGCCATCACGATCCCGACCAGGCCAAATCCAGCTGCACCCAGTAACCGGCCGGCCAGGATACTCTGAAGCACGCTCAATCCCAGGCTGATGGTGTTGCTGCTAAATAACACGCTGCTCGAACCCAACACGCGTCGGAAAAGGCTGTCAGTGCGCAACCCTCTTATCATTTCATCCAGGAAGGACATTCTTGATGTTTATTTAGAACTATTGATTAATGGTCAGTTTTGATTTGGCTTGCCCATTCACGTTCCACCTTATACCAATCGACCAATCTTCGAACGCCCTCCGTCATATCAACTTGGGGCTTCCATCCAAGTAACTTGCCTGCCTTGGTCACATCCGCCCAGTTGGTAAGCATATCCGCGCGATGAATGGGTCCGTACTCGACGATTGCTTTTTTTCCAGTCAGTTCTTCGATAAGATGGATTAAGTCATTAATTCTGATCACTTCGTGCCCTCCCAGATTGATGATCTCGTATCCGGTCGGGTTTAAAGCTTGAATGGTTCCATTGACGATATCATCGACATAGGTGAAACCTCGCGATTGTTCTCCATTTCCATTTACCCGAACCGGACGGCCTTCAATGATCCACTGGGTAAAACGGAAATGGGCAAGGTCAGGCCTGCCGGCCGGTCCATAAACCGTGAAATATCGGAGGATGCTGATGTCCAGGTCATAAAGGTAATGATATGAATGACACAGCACCTCGGCGCCTTTTTTGCTTGCCGAATAGGGCTGCAAGGGTTGGCTGCTGTCTGCGGTCTCGGGTGTTGGATAAGGAGGGTTGGCGCCATAAATGCTGGAAGTGGACGCGAACAGGAATTTTCGGGTGTTCGTCTGCCGACATAATTCCAGCAGGTTATTTGTTCCGAGCACATTCGTTTCAATGAACATCCGTGGATGATCGACGCTGCTGCGTACGCCTGCGCGCGCGGCCAGATTGATAATGGCTTCATAGGATTGATTACGGATAGATGAGTTCGCACCAAGGATGGCTTCTGTGTCTGTGATGTCAACCTTTATGAATTTAAAATTTTGATGTCCCTGCAGGATCCTCAGCCGGTATTCCTTCATCCGAACGTCGTACGCGTCGTTCAAGTTATCCAAACCGAGTACCTCAGCTCCATTCTGGAGCAGGGTTTCAGCAACGCGATAACCGATAGCACCTGCAGCACCGGAAATTAGATATGAGGTCATTCCTACAACCGAGTTACTTTTTCAAATTGTTTCGAACCGAAACCTAGGGCATTTCGGGTATCGAAGATAAATCGGGCTGATTTTAGGATTGCCTCATAATCATAAAATTTATGGTTGGTCGCGATGACCACGGCATCCGCATCCTTGATCGACTTCATTAAATCCTGGACACTGTCCATTTGCCAGCCGTCCACCTCGTGATGGATATGAGGTATATAAGGATCGTGATAGGTAACCACTGCTCCTCGTTCACGCAGGAGGCCGATAATGTCCAGGGTTGGTGATTCGCGCACGTCGTCGATGTCGGGTTTATAAGCGGCACCCAGGACAAGCACGTTTGCATTCTTGAGCAGAATTCCTCTCTGGTTCATCGCTTCCATGATCCGGTTGACCACATATCTCGGCATGTTGGTGTTGATCTCAGAGGCTAGCTCGATGAACCGTGCATTGTAATTGAACGATTTCATTTTCCATGAAAGATATAAAGGATCGATGGGAATGCAATGTCCTCCCAATCCGGGTCCGGGAGTAAATTTCATAAAGCCGAAGGGTTTGGTGGCCGCCGCCTCGATGACCTCCCAAACGTCCACATGCAGCCGTTCGCACATGATGGCCATTTCATTCACCAGGCCGATGTTGATCATTCGGAAGGTATTTTCGAGTAATTTTGCCATTTCAGCCGCCTCGGCAGACGATACAGGGACAATGGTCTGGATCGCCTCTGAATACCAGGCGCTGGCAACTTCCGTACAATCGGATGTTATTCCGCCTATCACCTTCGGTGTGTTATAGGTGTTCCAATCCTCACGACCTGGATCGACGCGCTCGGGGGAAAATGCCAGGAACCAATCCTTCCCCACCTGCATGGCCTGATCCTGATTTAATTTGGGCAATAACACCTCCCGGGTTGTACCCGGATAGGTCGTGGATTGGAGGACGATAACCATTCCGGAATGCAGGGTCTTCACCAGATCATTCGTAGCGGCAAGGATATAGGACATATCCGGATCTCCGGTCTGCCGTAAGGGTGTTGGCACGCAGATGCTTACTGCATCCATGGTCTTCAGGATCAATGGATCGACCGATGCGGTCAGTGCGCCCTGTTTGACTAATTTTGCGACTACTTCCGTGGATACGTCTGGTATGTAAGATTCGCCACGGTTAATTTTTTCGATTTTGTGTTTATCCGGATCAATACCGGTGACCTTGAAACCTGCTTCCGCAAATACAACCGCCAGAGGCAGTCCGACATATCCAAGACCGACCACTCCTACACGAGCGGCCTTATTCTTGAATTTCTTGATCAGGTCTTCCTTTATCGACATTCTGCCTCAATGGTTAGAATAAATTCAACTGTTTGGGTTCGTCTTCGAGATCGTTCGGCTGGTTTCCTGTTGCATGCTTGGATGAATCGGTTTCGCCGGAGTTTTTCAATTCACTTCGGGCGACCTTCAATAATTCCGGCAGCCGGGCAAAATCAGCCAGGATGACCGGTTTGATAGAAGCTTGATGGAGCGCAGCTGCCGGGTGATACATGGGGATAAAAAACCGTCCTCCAACCTTGTGCATTTGACCGTGAACCGAGCCGATTTTTGCGCGGGGCAAGTAGTTAGCCATGGATAATCGGCCAAGAGAGATGATAATCTTGGGATCGATCGCTTTGATCTGTCTTTCGAGGTAAAGATTGCAAGCACTGATTTCCTCAGGTAACGGATCGCGATTGGCAGGCGGGCGGCACTTGACGATATTTGTGATCCACACGTTCGATCTCTTTAATCCCGCTTGGGTTAGCAACTGATCGAGAAACTGGCCTGCAGCGCCAACAAAGGGGCGGCCTTGTTCGTTTTCATGGAAACCCGGCCCCTCACCGATGAACATGATCTCGGCTTGTTCAGGTCCTTCTCCAGGCACCGCGTTTTTACGCGAATGATGCAACGTACATTTCGTACACACGGAGACTTCCGCTGCTATTCCGGATAATTCCTCAATTGCCATCATGGCTTTTCTCCATTCCGCAGCCGGTATTCGCTTACCGATTGAAGTCTTTTAAGCGTCATCAGGATGGCATCCTCACCATTGTCTTTATAATATCTTGAGCGTCGATCGGATTCGACAAATCCCATCTTCAGATACATCTCCTGGGCGATTAAATTTCCCGCCCGCACTTCCAGATAGGCGCTCTGGGCGCCCTGGCTGGCAGCTTCCTTCAACGCGTGGGACATCAGGGCGGTACCCAAGCCGTTTCGCCGTTGATCAGCCCGAGTCGCCAGGGTTGCGATATGAGCTTCATCGATGATCAACCAGAACACCAGGAAGCACACCACCGCGCCGTCTTGTTCAGTTACCCAGCAGTGGGCTGCCGGATTTTCCGCGATCTCGAAGCGAAAAGATCTTTCCGGCCAGGGTAGGCTGAAGGAGGAGTGGTCGATTTCGATGACCTGCTTGAGGTCCTCTATTTTCATTCTGCGGATGATCGCATTCATGCCGCAATAGGCTCGCCGGAGTGAAGGTAGATTGGCGCGAGGGATGCGATCGGATTGGTGTTACCGCTTTGCCAGCTCTTCCAAGCCAGCTCCGCGAGCACGCGGGGTCGGCGTACCGAATTTGCTGGGGATGCCAGGATCACGTTGGCATATTTGCGCATTAATCGCTGGCGATCAGACGGTGACAATTCACCGGCGACAAGAGTCGGTTTGTCAATTTGAATTGCCAGTTCATCCGCGGTCATCGTAGAGAAGGGTTCAGTAGGTAGCCATCCGTTTTTCGTGTTTTTATACCATCCTACGGCCAGCCTACTCCGTCCTGCCTGGATGACAATCGAAAGTTGGAATTTCGAGGCAGGCTGAGCCGCGGCGATGATATCCAATGTTGGAATTCCTACTACCGGCAGGTGTCTCGCCAGTGCTATACCTTTGACCAGTGCCAACCCTACCCTAAGGCTTGTGAACGATCCAGGCCCTGTGGCAATCCCAAGTGCCTCCACATCTTCAATCAGCCTTCCGCACCGTCTGAAAAGCTCAGCGAGGGCGGGTGCGAGCTCGATGGTGTGATTCTGCTGGCTTACCCAGCTTTGTTCAGCCAGGACTCTCTCGCCATCGTACAATGCTATTCCAACCAGTGACGTGGATGTATCTACCGCGAGAAGCATCAATTGCCTCCGAACGCCGCTCGCCGCAGATCGGACAACAGTTGATCATATCGGTCTCCCCTGGCTTCGAATCGCATTTTGCGCTGTTCCTCGTCGATATGGTCAAGGTTGATCCACATTCGTTCGGATGGGATCAATGTTTTAAATCTCTCCGGCCATTCAAGGAGCACCGGTCCATCAAGGATCATCATATCGATATCGAGCTCCTCAGCTTCTTTTACGGACTCTAATCGATAGGCGTCAAGATGAAAAAGTCTTCCGCCGTCGACGCGTTGGTACACGTTGACCAGTATGAAAGTGGGGCTCGACACCGAATCCATTGTTCCCCAACCTTGCGCTAATCCTTGTGCCAGCGTAGTCTTACCCGCACCCAGTTCACCTTGCAAACAAATAAAATCACCTGCTTCGAGGTGTTCACCAAGGCGCATTCCTACCCGCCGTGTTTGTTCCGGACTGCGGCTGAAGAATTCGAGCGTATGCGCATCCAGAATAGGCATTTAAAGAATTATATCAGGGCAGCATGCCATCAACCTTCGCGTCGGAGGGAGCATCCCAAAACGATGGTAATTATTTTATTATGACTTTCGAGTTCGGAGAACTGTCCGGTTGGAGTGCTTTGGGAAGTCGAGACTCTCCTTTGGTTACAAGATGTGCTACCGCGTTGAGCTCAATCCCAACGCAACGCCGATCGCCTTTGCGATCTTTCGAGCCGACATCGGCTTCGAAGCGCGGCGTGCGTTTTCAATGACTTGCTGGCGTTCAGCAGGACGGGTGATCCAGCGGGTAAGCGCTCGGACCACCAGTTGGGGAGTAGGTGCATACACACCCGCGCCTACCTGCTCTACGAAGGTGACATTCCCTTCCTCCTGGCCAGGAAGTTTGGCATACAAGATCATGGGAATATTCGCGTTCAATCCCTCTGTGATCGTGGCTGCACCGGATTTGGTAACCAGGAAATCGGCTGCTCTCATAAAATCAGGCATCGCCTGGGTGTATCCATAGATCAAGGTTGGATTTTCCCACTGCCGTTTTTCCAGGGTAGTCTTTAATTTTTGGTTCTTTCCGGTAATGATAACTTGTCCAACATTCAAACCGGATTCATCTATCGCTCGGACCGTCTTGGCGAGGGGTCCCATCCCTTCCGCGCCGCCGACGACCAGGACGATCACCTCATCGAGCGGCCAGTGATATTTTTTTCGCAGGCGGCGTTTGTTTCCGGCAGGGACGCAGTAGCGGTCTGCCACAGGAAATCCAACCACGGCAAATTTGGAGGGTGACAGCCCGAACTCACGACCTCGAGCACGGGCTTCCTCAGAGGGGACGAAAATCCGGTCGGCGCGGCTGTCAAACCACAGGGCATGCGTCGTGATGATATCCGTCACTACGGTGAAAAAGGGTGGTTTTTCCTTCCCGAGTGCTTTGAGGACGAAGGAATTCGCAAACGGATGGACCGTGACGATCAGGTCGGCGGGATGGTTTCGGACCATCGCTTTGACATTCCGTCGTACATAAGGCCAAACGGATGCTTGTAACACCCTTATCCTGGATCTTCCATCTGTCACCCGGAATGATGCTTCATATAATCTCGGGGCTTTCACCATGGTTGGATATAAGTCCGGTGATTTATTAAATGGGAAGGGTGCATAATTCTTAAATGCATCCACCATTTCTGTGGTAACTCTTTTGGGGTATTCCAATTGCAGGGCTTCGATGATCGCTTCCGCTGCAGATCGATGACCACCGCCTGTGTCGGAGAAATAAAAAACAATATGAGGTTTCTTAATCCGTTGCTTCTTCGCCATCATGTTTGGTCAGGTTGGATTTCATCCGCCGCGATAATTCCCGGCGGGTGAGCATTACTCGCCTTCCGCATCCTTTGCACTCCAATCGAATATCCGCCCCCAGGCGGACGACCTTCCATTCGTACGATCCACACGGGTGAGGTTTACGCAACCGCAATTGATCGTTCAACCGCAAATCAATCAGCATTACAGATAATTCACGCGGTTCCTTTGGCGAATGATGGACGGAATTATACCGCTGGGAATTGTCTGGTGGACTTGTGATAGACTCGACCATGGTCGAATGCCTGTTTTGGAGGGAAACCATGTCCAAGCGCGAAGCATATGCCATCGAGATCGCCGGACTTAAACGGGATTTACGTTTGTTCGAAATTAAACCCGGGTTACGCATCGCAATCCTGAATATCCTGGGGGATACAGAGTTAGTACAGGCCTGCGCAAAAGAACTGGCAAAAAAAATCAAGGCGGTGGAGTTTGATGTACTAGTTACTGCTGAGGCCAAATCCATCCCCCTGGCCTATGCCTTGTCGGTTGAGACAGGTAAACCCTACATCATCCTGCGCAAGATGTACAAACCTTACATGGGCGATGCTCTCAAGGCAGAGACATTGTCCATAACCACGGGACAGCCTCAGGCTCTCTTCCTCGATGAGAAGGATATTGAGATGCTCAAAGGTCGCCGGGCTGTAATCCTGGATGACGTCATCAGTACCGGCTCAACCCTTCAAGGCATGCGGATGATCCTCGACAAGGCGGGTGCCGTGGTGGCAGCCGAAGCGGCCATCCTAACCGAAGGCGACCGGGCAAAATGGATGCATATCCATTCCCTGGGTCATCTTCCCCTGTTTACGGATTAACTACTTCTCGGTTCTCTCGATCAATAATAACTTCTTAGAACGAGGTAAATTCTTTATATATTTTTCCCTGCGCATCGCGGCACTCCGGTCTGCGTGGTATTCAATATAGACCAGGGTTACCGGTAGGCGGTTGCGCGTATATCGTGCACCCCTGCCTGCGTTATGCATTTTTAAACGCTCGGTTGGATCATGCGTCCACCCCGTGTAGAAAGTACCGTCGGCACATTCCAGGATGTAACAATAGCTCTCTTTCATTGGAGAAGTCCATTCATCAAGGTTATTGGACTTCCCTAAATACCAGTAGTGATCCTCATCATCCACCAGCTTCTAGAGCTGCTTGGGTTTTACCAAACCAGTACCAAACAGTCTTTCGGTAAAAGATGGAATATCCACTGGTTTAGTAGATGGACCATGCCAATCTGCTTCATACCTTTCTTTTAACCAGCGCTTGTGTCCTTGCAGGGCAGCTTCCAAGCGTTCTCCTACACTGGTTTCATCTCCCTGTTCAATTTCATCCCGCATTCCTTTTAACCCGGCGATGAGTATATCCAGGGCGTGCACGGTGTTCGATCGATTCTTCATCACTGCCATTCGTAGCGATTCGATATCGTCATGATAAGCCAGCCCGCTTGACACACTTGCATACGGTCTCCCGGCCATTTTTCGACCTTCCAACCACCCTGGCTGGTCGACCGTCGCGTTCAACAGGGCAGCTCCTGCAAGCTGCGGCAGGATATGGATCGAGGTCATGATCCCGTCGGATTCGATTGGATCCGCGAGCATTGGACTCGCACCCAATAATTTTACAAAATCGCAGGCAAGTGTCACCGCATTCTCTGGGACACCGACAGGAACATCCACGATGAAAACAGATTTGTTAAAAAGATCGCCTCTTGCAGAAGCGATGCCCAATTCGGTAGAGTGCAGATGGGCGGGGTTCAACGCGGGTACCAAACCTATGTGATAACATCCCTCCGGCAGCCGGTTTTTGAACAGCTGGATCGTTTCATTTTTTATCGGAGCGGTGTCCAGGATGACCGTCCCGGCTTTAAGGTCGTGTGAAATAATTTCCAGGGTCTCCTGAACCTGTTTGAGCGGCAGGCTCAAGACGATCAATCGTGATGTCCGGACCGCCTCCAGGAGATTGTGAACTTCTTTATCGATCGCGTCTTTCTTATGGGCTTCCCGTTCGTTTTCTGTTTTTATGTCATTCCCCACCCGCTCGATAGTATCCTTATAATCCCGCAAAGCCAATCCGATTGAAACGCCGATTTGACCCAGGCCGATCAGTGTGATCTGGACACGCATGATTACCTCTTAATGATTTGTCCTCGGATTATACTGCCGGCTATAATTTAAATTGCGAGAGCCGCGGACGCCGACCGCGGCTCTCTTTGGAAAGGAGGAGAAGAGAAATCACCTAACGGCTATAATTTATCATGCTTGCTTCAGCGCTACTTGACGGGAAATCGACGTTTACCCTACGATTAACCGCCTTCTTTCAAACTTGTAAACCAAAATACCTCATTTATGACCAGAAAAACACATGCGAGCACGCTGACAACCCCAATTTACACAGGAGAACTTGATAACACACCTGTGGGTGATCTACTCCTCGCTGCATCCGATAAAGGTTTGGTTGCCGTGGAGTGGAAGAACGCACATAACGAATTTGATAACTATTTGCAACGCTTTTCACATTCGGTTACTTCCAATAGATCGATCACGAATCGATTCGCTGAAGAATTGAGCGAATATTTTTCGCGAAAACGGAGGAGATTCACCTTCCCGATCGATTGGTCTTATATGCGTGAATTTCAACGCCGGGTTTTGCTGATTACATATCGAATCCCGTATGGTCAAACAAGAACCTATGGTGAAATCGCTAAGCAATTAGGCAATGAGCATTTCTCGAGGGCGGTTGGGCGTGCCCAGGCTGTCAACCCAATGCCGCTCGTGATCCCATGTCATCGCGTGATCGGCAGGGACGGTGGATTACATGGTTACGGTGGTGGTCAAGGATTGCAAACCAAAGAATGGCTTTTAAAAATGGAAGGCGCTTTACTAACTTGACGAAAAGGTATGATCCAGGTCGGTCCCGTATTCTGGATCATAGCTAAACAGAGTGAGGCAATTTTAAAATCCGCAATCTATGTTGTGGTACACTTGTTCTAATAATAAGAGTTTGATTTGATACCTTTAATAGCTTTGTGAACCTGCGGTTTTTTTTGCAGGCGGCCAATTTAGTCATTGGACTCTGTCGTAATTTTCCAACTTGTTTACAGGTAAATATGAAATCAAAACATTGGGTCGTTTTCATTTTGTTGGGAATAATTTGGAGCTCGTCGTTCCTCTGGATCAAGATCGGTGTACAGGAAATTGGTCCCATGGCTCTTGTGGCATTCCGCATGTTATTTGGAGCGCTGGCGGGTGTTGCCATTGCAGTCATTAATAAAACCGAATGGCCGCGCGATTCAAGGACCTGGCGTGACTTTGCCATCCTGGGTCCAACCAGCCTGGCTATCCCGATCTTTTTTATTTCATGGGGGGAACAATCCATCGATTCTGCGGTGGCTTCAATTTTGAATGCCACCGTGCCGCTTTTTACCATCCTCATCGCCCATTACTGGCTGCACGACGACAAGATGACGGTCCCCAAGGTCGTGGGATTATTGATCGGCTTCTCCGGTGTGGTGGTTTTGATGAGCGAGGATTTGATCGGCAATGCTCAAAACTCGATCCTGGGCCAGGCTGCGGTCGTTCTGGCAGCACTTTTTTATGCTGGCAGTGCGGTATATGCACGTAAAGCCACCCAACACGTAGCCGGATTGGCACGCGGTGTTGCACCGCTTATCACTGCAGCTTTGTTCATGTGGTTACTCGGGCCAGTATTTGAAAAACCTTTTAAGGTTCCGGTGTTGCCCCTTACCTGGGTCGCTGTTTTATGGTTGGGTATCCTTGGCTCAGGCCTCGCATTCATCATGTTCTATTACCTCATTCATGAAATCGGACCGACCCGCGCCACAGCGGTAACCTATATTTTTCCACTTGGAGGCGTGATCCTGGGTGTGCTCTTCCTTGACGAGCATTTGTCCTGGCAGCTCTTGATGGGATCGGTTTTGATCATTTTGAGCTTGCTGGTCATTAATTATCAGCCCAAGCCGAAGGCGTCAAATTAAATCTCGAAAATTGTTCGTGTCGTATCTTGAGCCTCTTCTTGTTAACCTATGACAAACTTTCGTTCTGGTTTTGTGTCAGTCATTGGCCGATCCAATGTGGGCAAATCAACCCTTCTGAATGCACTGCTTGGTCAGAAGGTGGCAGCCGTATCGCCTCGACCGCAAACCACCCGCCGGCGCCAGTTGGGGATTCTTACCCTTCCAAATGCCCAGGTCGTTTTCATAGACACGCCCGGTCTTCATCAGCCGCTTCATAGGCTCGGTCATTACCTTAACCAGGAAGCGAAAGATGCGATCCAGGGTATCGATGTGATCCTGTTTACCGTTGATGCATCTGTCTTGCCATCCGAGGAAGACCGTTTGGTGGCTGGATTGATCGATGGATTGCCTGGTGAACGCCCGATTTTAATGGCTTTAAATAAGACGGATCTCGTTGAACCGGATGAGATTAATCGAGTTCTGAGTACGTACACGGATTTGGTCCACAGGGAAGTAAAAACCGTTCCTATCTCAGCCTTGAAAAAATCTCAGTTGGATGTCCTTGAGGAAACCCTCGTTTCGCTCCTCCCCGTTCGTCCTCCGGAATTTCCGGAGGATCAGTTGACAGACCTTTATGAACGCGAGATTGCAGCGGATCTGATCCGCGCTGCATGTCTGTATTTGCTCCGGGATGAGGTGCCCCATAGTCTGGCAGTCCGTATCGACGAATTTAAAGAGCGACCCCAGGGTGCAGCCTATATCGCTGCAACCATATTTGTTGAACGCGATTCACACAAAGGGATCGTAATCGGTCAAGGGGGAAAAATGTTGAAAGAGATTGGGACATCCGCAAGAGTCGAAATCGAAGAGATGAGCGGACGCAAGGTTTTTCTGGAATTAAAGGTTAAAGTCCTTAAGCAATGGCGTAACGATGATTCTGCACTTAAGCGCCTGGGTTATAAGATCAAGAATGGATCACCGCATTAATAATTTTGTTAGGCTTCCCCAGTTAAAAATCAATCCAGCGTGTGCTCGCCATTCGTCATCATTGATTTTTTAGAGGTCTGAACCCTTCCCCCAGGGCTTCGTGAGCCACCCCGATCACAACGAATGCATCTGGGTCAAGCTCTCGTACGATTGTTTTCAGTTGTGATACCTCGGCGCGGGAAATAACACAATACAGTACTGGTTTTTCTCCGCCGCTAAATGCACCTTTTCCTTGCAGTACAGTAACTCCTCGTTCCAGGTCGTCAAGGACTCGTTGTGCAACTGCCTCAGCCTGGTCCGTGACGATCATGGCCGTGCGGATGGTACTTCCTCCCTCAAGCGTCGTTTCCGCAACGAGTCCGCTCACATAGAGGGCGATCATCGCATAGAGTGCTTCCTTCCATCCAAAAACAAATCCGGCTGCCAGGATTACAACCGTATCGACAATCAAGTAACTCTGGGTCATGGGGATGCCCCGCCAGTGATTCAGGATCCGCGCCAGGATGTCCGATCCTCCGCTGGTCCCGCGTGCTCGGTAGACCAGGCCGTATCCAATCCCGCTTAAAATCGCTCCATACAGGGCATTGAGGAGAAGGTCTCCTTGTAAGTCAAGTATTAAAGTTGAAGCCGCGCCACCATTTTGAAACAAAGGCAGAGTCGGCAGAAGATCAATGAAGAGTGAATAGATCAGGATCGCAAGTACAGTTCGTAATAAAAATCTCCGGCCGCCAAGAAATCTCCAACCTAACACGAACAGCGGCAGGTTCCCAACTAAGATCATGAGACCGATCGGCCAGCCTGTAAAATGGTTGATCAATTGTGAAATACCGGATACACCCCCGGATGCCAGGTTAGCCGGGACCAGGAATAATCTTAGGCTGGCTGCCTGCAACATTGCGCCGAGGAGGATCAACAGCGCATCATTCAAGATGACACCATATTTTTTCATTCCGGAGGGATTAGCGGGTTTCAATCGAGTATCCCAACACCGGCTAATCTCTCTAGGACCCCGACCACCGCTGAGTTGTCGAGTTCCCCCTCGCCTTGATCGATCATTTCCTGGAATATTCTTAGATGTTGACCTGCGGAATTGAGGGGGATTGCATATTCGTTCGCGGTCTCCAAGATGATTTTCAGGTCCTTCAATTGCATTCGAGCTTTGAATCCGGGGTTGCGGTTGCCCGCGAACAACCGGGGTGGCTTTACATCAAGTGTCCAGCACTGGGCGGCACCCCCTTTGATCGCCTGTACTACTTTGCGTGGATCCACACCTGCCTTCCGGGCAAAAACCAACAGCTCGCCCATTGCCACCATCTGCGCTGCCACCATAATCTGGTTGGCTGCCTTGGCGACCTGTCCTGCTCCTGAATCACCTACGTGGGTAACGGTCTTGCCCATGGCTAGTAATGCAGGCATCGCCTTGTTCAAAGCCTCGATTGGTCCGCCAACCATGATGCTCAGTGTCCCCTCCCGCGCACCGATATCGCCTCCGGATACAGGAGCATCCAAGGCTAGCACACGCTTCTCGCCCAGGTTGGACGCAATTTTCCGCGCCGCAGCTGGTTTGATCGTGGAATGATCAACAAAAACCAACCCTGTATGCGCACCTTTAATGATCCCGTCCGCTCCAAGCGCCACGCGTTCGACATCCGGTGTGTCTGGCAGGTTGGTGAATATCAGCTCGACCTGGGCAGCCACCTCCGCTGGTGTAGAGGCAGCCTCGGCGCCTTCTGCGATTAATTCATCCACTGCTCCACGCGATCGGTTGTGAATCACCAGCGGAAAGCCCGCTTTGATCAGGTTGCGCGCCATGGATTTACCCATCAAACCTAGTCCGATATAACCGACTTTTTGCATGCTTTCACCTCGCGGTTGATAGTATAAGGATTATAACCACGCACTCTCCCCCTTAGATCTGGATATAAAAAAGCGAGTGGCATTTCAATGCCACTCGCTTTTCGAGTGCGGATCCGTCTCTACTTGATCTCGTAGGTCAGGCTTACGTTGGCAGCAATGGACAACTGCCCGGGCTGGATCGGAACAGCTGCCTCGATCCCGGCGCCTCCGCCTCCTCCACCTTTACCAACAGAGTAAGGGTAAGGTTGCGAATCAAAGTAAGTTACATTGACGATCTCGCCGAGTTTCACGCCTGCTGCATCAGCCAGCTCGGCAGCCTGCTCGCTGGCGTTCTTGACTGCATCGGCGCGCGCTTCTTTCAGAGCTTCGGTCTTATCCGCCAGGTCGAATTGGATGCTGTTGATGCTGTTGGCCCCCGCTTCGATCGCCGAATCCAGCAGGTCGCCTAACCCATCAAGTTCCCGCACGGTGACGTAGACCGTGTTATCCACCATGTAAACGGTGCCCAGCGCTTGTCCATCCGGACCATACTGGGTGGACGGCCAGATACCAAAGTTTGTGGTGCGTATGTCCTTCGCATCCACGCCTGAGTCCGTGAGTGCTTTGATCAGGACTTCGGTCTGTGTATTGTTGGATTTCACTGCATCGGATGCACTCGCGCCTTCCGTATGTATCCCGATATAAATATAGGCGATATCGGGGGTGATATCCACCTGACCCAGGCCGGTTACATTCAGTGTCCGATCCGGTTGCCCACCCGTGCTGCTGATGGTGGCTGGACCGCAGCCGGCCAATACTAATGCTGCTATGATCAGGGGGACGATAAATAATTTTTTTCGCATTCTTGCTCTCCTTGAGTAATTTATTCAGAACTTAGACGCTGCAAATTCCAAAAAGTTCCGAATGCGGCTTGAATTTTATCTTCTTTGCCTGTACAATCCAAGTACATTTGTTCTATGCAATTCCGAATCAAATGGGATCATTATTAACAAGGTGTATAAAGGAGAATTCCATGCCTGTATTTCTTTTTCTTCTTTTTCGGTTCTTTCGAAGTCTCTGGGATGGTCTAAAGGATAAGGAATTTCGCGCCCTGTTCTATTGGGTTATGGGTATTCTCATTCTGGGAACCTGGTTTTATGCCAGAGTGGAACATTGGCGCCTATTGGATGCGCTCTATTTTACAGTAACGACACTGACGACGGTCGGGTATGGAGATTTTTATCCTAAATCGGACGCCGGAAAGATGTTCACCATCTTTTATATATTTGTCGGAATTGGACTGTTATCCGGATTCGTTATTCTGCTTGCGGAACGTTCTGGACTCATTAAGAGAAATATATAAATGTGCAGGGCTTCTGGTTATTTTTTGATAAGTCATTTAATCCAAATTTACTATGATCACCGTACCTTCCCCAACTCTCACACAGAGGCAGGAGCTGATGAACCAGGTTCCCCGTTTTTCAATAGTGCGACAGAGTTTTTAAGCATTTGCATTTCTCTGCTATGATTCTGAGATTATGATCCCAAGGATTATCGCTATGCCACCTCTCCTGCTTATCCTCCTCATCGGTCTTGCTGGCGGCATTGCCGTCGGTTTGCAATCTCCACTAGCCAGCCTGGTCAGCCAACGCCTCGGGATTTTTGAGAGTGTGTTTATCGTTCATCTCGGGGGTGCCTTGTTTTCCTTAATTCCTCTTCTGGTTTATGGCGGAGGAAATCTCCACCGCTGGCGCGAACTTCCGTGGTATGCCGTGGTGGCGGGGATATTTGGTCTGGTCGTCATCGCTTCGGTCAGCTATTTGATCCCACGCATTGGTATTGCAGCATCCATTACCACGATCGTCGCCGGTCAGCTGATCGTGGGTGCTGTATTGGATCATTTTGGTCTGTTGGGGGCGGTTGTAAAACCCATCGATCCAATCCGTGTCATCGGATTGCTTATCGTCATGGCAGGCGTCTGGCTTACAGTAAGGTAAACCAGCTTCCTTATCTCAAAAATTCGTCTCATCCCGTTTACCCAGATTAAGCACCTTCCCAACTTACTTACCACCGATTTTTTTCGCATTTAATCTTTATTTCTCCTCTCTTATCATCTTATCTCACACACCCGTCTTGGTATAATTCCGAGCCTATGAAATATCATATCTGGACCGAGGGTTGTCAGATGAACGTAGCTGATTCTCAGCGCGTCAGCTCATCTCTCGAGCACCTTGGGTATGCGTTCACACCTGCAGCGGAAGATGCAGATGTGATCGTCCTCAATACCTGTGTTGTTCGTCAATCTGCTGAAGACAAAGCCATCGGGCGATTAACATCCCTGCGTCCTCTCAAGGAACGCAATCCTGGTCTCGTGATCAATCTGATGGGCTGCCTTGTGGGCGTGCGCGGTGCGAAGGAATTACGCGAAAGACTTCCCTTTGTGGACGTGTTTTCACCTCCCTCGGATCCGGGTCCGTTGATCTCCTTCCTCAGCCAGGGCGAATCCCAGGCATTCGAATCCGATGCAACGGCACGCCGCTATGCCTTGATGGACGGAGATCTTTTATTGCCCGCTCATGAACGCGGGCGGTTGGTCAGCGCACATGTCCCGGTTGTATATGGTTGTTCCCATGCCTGCACCTTTTGCATCATTCCATACCAGCGCGGCATCGAACGGAGCCGGCCGGTTGGCGACATCGTTGCAGAGATCCGGTCGCTGGCAGAGCAGGGTGTAAAGGAAATTACACTGCTTGGCCAGATCGTTGACCGCTACGGCAGGGACGTTCCGGATGGACCCAGCCTGGCAGGATTACTGCGCATCGTCCATGACGTCGAGGGCATCCAACGCATCCGCTTTCTAACCTCACATCCCAATTACTTCTCCGAAGATCTAATGGAAACCGTGGCAGAGCTGCCAAGGATTATGTCTCATATCGAGGTACCGATCCAAGCCGGTGATGATCAGGTTTTAATTAATATGAAGCGCGGTTACACCCGGAAGGATTATCGAGCTCTGATCGATACCATTCGTATGAAGATCCCGGATTGTTCCATCGCCACGGATATCATCGTCGGCTTCCCCGGCGAGACGGAAGAACAATTCATGCAGACCTATAAGGTCCTTGCCGATCTGAAGTTGGATGTGGCGCATCTGGCGCGTTATTCTCCCCGGGAGGGTACCGTATCAGCCAGGCGTATGGTTGATGATGTTCCCGCTCCTGAAAAAATGCGCCGCTTCCGTGTCCTCGAGGACTTGCAGGAGCAGGTTGTCTCAGAGATAAACCAACGATATCTCGGCCGTATTGAAGAAGTATTGTTCGAAGAAAAAGTCAAGGATCGTTGGAAAGGCCGGACGAAAACGAATAAACTGGTGTTCCTTGAATCCGAAGACGACTTGCGCGGTCAAACCCTGCCGGTGACCATCATCTGGACCGGTCCTTGGTCCATGCAGGCTGCGAGGCTGAACCAACCCGCACTGATCAGCCTATAAAGCAGGATTTGAAAAAGCCGCATTATCCGCACTAATACTTGGGACGAGGTTTAAGAGGCTATTCAATGGAGGGAAAATGGATTTCATTCATGTGATCGCCGTTTGTGTCTTTCATCGGGACGGAATGATCCTCGTTTCCGAGGGGTTCGATCCTGTCCATAAGGAGATCTTTTACCGTCCGCTTGGCGGCGAGGTCATGTTCGGTGAACGTGGTGAAAACGCGATCCGAAGGGAAATACGGGACGGATTGAAAACTACATTGGCTGAAATTAAATATCACAGCTTCTTGGAGAATATCTTCACATTCGAAAATCAAACCCATCACGAGCTTGTGCTGGTTTACGAGGGCAGGTTAAGCAACAACCTGTTATATGAGGCGAAGGAAATCACGGGCACTGAAACAGGCGAGGAATTGGCAATTAAAGTCATTTGGAAGCGGCTGGATGAATTTGGAAGTGACGACCCCCCGCTCTATCCCGAAGGCTTGTTAAAGTTAGCTTATCAGATCGTTTCCAAGGAACGCAGCTATCTCGGCTGAAACCGGGTTTTTCAAAATTTCTTGTGGGGCTCCCGTTTGAGATAATTTCCCGCTCAGGATGATCGCCATGCGGGTTGCCAGACGGGACGCCTCGCTTAGATCGTGCGTGATGAAAATCGCGGTCGTGCCGGTTTCCTTTAAAACATTTTTAAGCTCACCAAGCAGGTTCAAGCGGGTTGGTGCATCCAATGCAGAAAATGGTTCGTCAAGTAAAAGCAGTTCTGGATGTAGGACGAACGCCCGCGCCAGACTGACTCGCTGCGATTCTCCTCCCGAAAGTTTCTGCGCCGGTTTG
>MGNL01000037.1:27386-27632 GCA_001796785.1 Chloroflexi bacterium RBG_16_51_16
TGCTTAATCCCCATCCGTTCCAACCATTGGGATACCCAGGCCTCAATCAACTCTTTTGGCTGGCCGCGGAACTTCATTCCTATGGCGATATTGTTGTAAACCGTAGTGTTGAATAACAAAGGCTCCTGCAGAATAAGTGCGATCCTACGACGAAAACTTGTATCCGCAATATTATCAAACGGGATGCCGTCAAACTTGATGGTGCCCCTCTCAGGGTTAATTAATTTAGCAAGCGTCAGAAAGAGC
>MGNL01000037.1:27638-30299 GCA_001796785.1 Chloroflexi bacterium RBG_16_51_16
TTTCCGGATCCATTCGGTCCAACGACCGCCAGGACCTCCCCCCGTTCGACAATTAACTGATCGATCTCCAATACGGTCTGCTTATCTCGCCGAACCAGCAGGTCGCGAATTTCAAGCAGCTGATACGGTTCCATGGTTGATATCATTCATAAACTTTCGATGATCACCTGTGCCGGACACAGTCATTAACGGCCACGCTGCTGGATGCGCGTCAGCGCAAGGTTGACCAGGAAGGTGATGATCAGAAGCAGGATGCCCAGGGCTATGGCTGTGTTGAAATTTCCCTTATTGGTTTCAAGAACGATGGCAGTCGTAAGCACCCTCGTCCTGAATCGGATATTACCTCCCACCATCATGGACGCACCGACCTCCGAGATCACACTCCCGAATCCAGCCATCATTGCTGCAAGTAACGGAAGGCGTGCTTCCCGCCATAAGGAAAAGATCATTTGCATCCGGGATGCTCCCAGTCCGTAAAGCTGTAGACGCAATCTCGGATCAAGCGCCTGCAAAGCCGCGGTTGTCAATCCGGTAACGACTGGCAGCGCGATGATCACCTGGGCAATCACGATCGCCGTGGGTGTGTAAATGAGTTGCAGGTCGCCTAATGGCCCTGAACGCCACAGGCTGATCGCCACCGCCAAACCGACAACCACCGGTGGTAAACCCATTCCGGTGTTGACGAGGCTCAACAAGAACGGTCTCCCTGGGAATCGGCTTAATGCTAGCACCGTACCGACTGGAAGACCCAGCAGCAGACTAATGCCAGTAGCTAATCCCGATATCACCAGCGAAAGCTGGCTGATTTGAAAAACTTCGGACACTATAGACCCAGGTCTGCGTCTGTTTTATCGGCATCTGGAAAAAACAACGGTTGCCCGTATTCTTCCATGCCAAAGCTGCCGATCACCTCTTGTGTCCCCGGATCGATCAGGAACTCCAGGAAAGCCGTCGCTCCGGCAAAGTTTGCCTTAGGCCATTTATCCGGGTTGACAGTGATGACATGATACACGTTCAACAGGGCTGCTTCACCTTCAATGATGATATCCATTTGAAGGTTTGACGTATTGGCCAGGTATGTAGCTCTGTCCGTGAGGGTATACGCACTTTTTTCGGAAGCGATCGTAAGCGTGGCTCCCATCCCTTGTCCGGTTTCTAGATACCAGCTTGGCTTATCAGTTTTGGGATCAAGTCCGGATTTCTTCCAGATTGCCAATTCCGCTTTGTGTGTACCAGAGTCATCCCCGCGAGAGACGAAGACAGCATTTGAGGTTGTTATGGATTCAAATCCCTCCACGACCGGGTTGCCTCGAATGCCCGCTGGATCGGAGGCAGGACCGACAACGATGAAATCGTTATGCATGACCAAGGCGCGGTCCTTGCCGAATCCAGCATCCATCAGTGCTTGTTCAGAGGCTGGGGCATGGACAAGCAATACATCCGCATTGCCTTCTTCGCCCATTTTCAAAGCCTGCCCTGTCCCGACCGCGACCGTATTGACGGTATAGCCGGTCTGTTCTTCGAACAGGGGAACCAACACGTCCAGCAGGCCTGAATCTTGCGTGCTCGTCGTTGTAGCAAGGATAAGGGCTGGGTTCGCAGGCGTGGAGTTGCATGCCGCTAGTATCAGGACTGAAGTCAGGATCGAGCTCAACATAGCCTTTTTTAGAAATCCCATTTTTCACTCCTAGATCAAGATTTGTTCACCGCTGTGCGTGGTGGAATATCCGCCTAGACTGCCTGTCTCCCGGCGGAATTTTATCGTCTGTAAGTAATCCAACAGGGGAGAGACGGAGGGTTCCTGTTCGCGCGGCAGGATCACATCGTAGCGTTCCTCAAATAGGGGTATAAAGTCCAATCCGTTTTGTTGCGCTGCGGCTTGTAATCCAAGCGCCGCATCTGCCTTGCCAGTTCGGATCAATGCCGCCGCCTCCGAATGGGTCATCGCGATCCGGTCGTACCCTTGAATAGCTTCCGGTGCAACACCGGCCTTTTTTATTTCTGTGTCCAGCCATAACCGGGTCGCAGATCCCGGATTTCGATTGACAAAGCGCATTCTCGAATTGACCAGGTCGGTGACTCGTCTAAGACGTGTCTTATTTCCGTGCAACAACATCCATCCCTGCGTCCGGTGGGCAAGTGTAAAGACCTCCATGGGAATATCCGGAAAGATCATTCGTACGTACGCCAGGTTGTACTCCCCGTTCTCATCCAGCAAATGGGCTCCGGAAAATTGGCAAATTCCCTGCCGCAGGTTGACGAGCCCATTCAACGAACCCACATTCAAACTGATGAGACGAACCTTTCCAGCAAGAGATTCAGCCAATGCCTCCAGGGCCAGGTCATGGCTTCCCGAAAAGATGAGCACTGGCTTTTTGCTTTTTGGCGTAAGGATCTGCTGTAGCAGGAAGGCATCCGCCTGGCTGCGGTAAAATTTTTCGGTTGCCCTGCCTGTTTTTTGCACATAAGATAACTCGATCAGCCCCGTAGATAACAATGCCTTGATATGGTGCTTGACCCAGGCTGGCGATTCACCCATCGCATGTGCTAACCTGGTAATGGAAGAGGGACGGTCCATCAGTAGCCGTAAGATCGCCAATCGTCGGGGATCCGACAGGATTTTGATCTGGTCAAGCGAATGGATGGAGTTAAATTGTCCCA
>MGNL01000038.1 GCA_001796785.1 Chloroflexi bacterium RBG_16_51_16
TTCCATCATTATTGCCTGCAATTCAGGAATGAGTGAAATGAAATGGAAAATTGCCTTATCAACCACCATATCCTTTTTTCATTAGGTGCATCAATAAACGGATGATTACGAGCGAGGATTACGTCTACCTCCCATTCACTCCGGATTTGACCCGGGGAAGTTTATCTCACGCGATCCATTTGCTCCCGTACATCCATGAGCAAACCGCGGATGAGGTTTATGAAAAATTTCAACATCTAGCTGAAGCCACGGCTGTCGAATTAGCATTACGCCGGTTTTTATCGCAACAAAACATACCCTATGTTGTTCAAAAATCTTTGAACTTTGCGCATCATGATCAGTATGATATTTTTATAGCCGGACGCCGGCTGATGCTCCAGGCGCTCCAATTCGAGGATGACCTTCCGGTGGATCTCCTATCCACCCAGGTTATCCTACCATCCGAGCAACACCGAACCATCGAACCTTCGAGCAGAAATGTGTATTTGTTCGCTTTGATAGTTAAGTCAAAACCGCAGATCATCTTGAACGGGAGATATCTGCTGCACATTCTGCCAGGGTTTTGGCGCCAACCACAGCAATGGAATCCATTGGGAGGGCTGACGTGCAAATATGCCGGTCTGGCTCAGATCATGCTTGAGATCACGGGTCAACTTGCCAACCAGGAAATTATCAGTTCAAGGGTCAGCCTCGCTCCCGGTGAACAGGCTGTAATCCAGGCTCGTTATTATTCCGTATCCTCAGTCCATATCGAGCAACCCCCCACGGATTTGATTGGGATCAAATCACCAGAACGCAAAAAAGTTTACCTTATCCAGCCGGACCAGTGGAAAGATGTCTGGCTGGCTGGTTCCCGCGTCATCTTGATTGGCACCATCGGTTTTGAGGAGTTTACCCGTCGATCGACATTAATTCGACCCGGTGTAAAAATATTTCCATATGGGAGCATAGACGAAAAGAGCATGGGCTTTCCCATCCGGGAGCTAAAACCGGTGGCAGCTTTATTTAACCAGGCTGGAATTCACAAGCCGATTAAAACCTTCTCAGCTTAACGTGATAGACTTCGCCGAATGTCCAAGCGACTGCCCATGATATTGAGCGGGCTGGCAGGTTTGATCCTGCTAGCCTTTTTGATATTTCAAATACCAATCGTTCGGGACGCAGTCGAATGGCCTCTGGCAGCAGTCGAATGGCGTTACGAGAAATTAACCACCAATCTGCGCAACCTGGTCAATCCAGTGGGACCAGTGCCAACGGCAGTGCCAGAAACGCCAGTCGCCGTCTCACCAACGGCATCCAAAGCGATTGTTCAACCGACATCGACGGTCAGGGTTGTTCCCACTTCGACCCAGGCACCGCTACCTTCAAAAATAATTCTCCAACCTCCGCCTTTTGAAAAACAGACGGCTAATAACTGCGGTCCTGCAGCCTTATCGATGGCAATGCATATCTACGGTTGGGAAGGCAGCCAGGCAGATATCGCCGAGCAAATCAAACCGGTATCAGGAGATCGCAACGTCAATCCGGAAGAACTGGCATATTTCGTTCGAAATTTTGCGGGTTGGTTGAAGATCGAATTCCGGGTGGATGGCAACATATCAATCTTGAAACGGCTGCTCGCCAATCACTATCCGGTGATCATAGAGGGTGCAAGCAAGCTCGATCCCAACGACAGGTTGAGTCCGTCCGATGATCTATGGGATGCGCATTACCTGCTGGTTACCGGTTATGACGATGCCAGCCAAATCATTACCACGCAGGATTCATATTACGGTCCTGACCAGGAAATAACCTATTCCCAGTTCGAAATGGACTGGAAGCCGTTCAATTACTTATATATGGTCCTATACCTTCCCGAAGAAGCCGCGGAATTGATGAGCATCCTGGGAACAGATTGGGATGTCATCCAAAACAGGCAGGCCGCTCTATCCCGTTCACAATCTGCGGTTGAAAATGAGCCACTGGATCCATTTACATGGTTCAACCTCGGGAGCAACCTTGTGTATTTTGATAAGTATGATGAAGCCGCCCATGCCTATGACAAGGCGCGCGAGCTTGGATTACCGCTGCGGATGTTCCGCTATCAATTTGGGCCATTCCTTGCATACTTTCACTCGGGTCGGAATGAGGAGCTTCTGCTCCTGGCAGATTATGCGCTCGGGGTGACCGAAAAATCAGAGGAAACGTGGCTATGGTATGGATACGGCCTTTATCGCAAAGGTGATTATGATGGGGCGCTGGCAGCCTGGAACCGGGCGGAAGAGATCAATCCCAAATTCTATGATGACCAGGCGCACAAAGCCAAGGCTTTGCTGGGTCAATGACCTCATCGCGTAAGATGTGTTCTTCTATAATCTAATCTTATGACCTCGGTGAAGTTATCCCTGACCGCATTGACCACCCTGTTTTTAAGCTCCGCCTGCGGAGCGGAGATCAATGCAACCCTTGAGACACCAGCACCGACAGGCTTGGTCGAGGAGACTGCAACACCATTCTTGCTCCCAACTGCAACAACAACATCAACCCCGGCGGTCATACAACCTTCCATGTTGCCAGCAACAACGCCTGTTTCGATGCGAGTCTCTACCACAGACGGTATGACGGAAATACAAATCCCATCAGGTATCCTTCACATGGGTGGTCTGGATGTTTACGCGGAAAATGATGAGCTTCCGCCTCATGACGTCGAATTGGATGAATTCTGGATCGATCAACTTGAAATCACGAACAGCATGTACAACCTTTGCGTGCAGACAGGCGCCTGCGCTCCGCCCGTAAAATTCAATTCGGATAACCGGCCGGATTATTTCTACAACCTAGAATTTCGCGATTACCCTGTGGTTTACGTGTCCTGGCTGGATGCCAGCCAATACTGTCAATGGGCAGGCCGCAGGCTACCAACCGAGGCTGAGTGGGAGCGCGCGGCGCGCGGCGATGATCTGCGCACCTATCCCTGGGGCGATGAGCTGCCAAACCCGACCTTGTTGAATTCCAACAATGAAGTCGGCGATACCAGCCGGGTGGGATCATATCAAGCGGGAGCCAGTCCGTTTAGTGTTCTGGATATGGCCGGCAATGTATGGGAATGGACTTCAGACTTATACAAAAGCGATTTTTACTTAACCTCAGCTCTTTCAAATCCAACCGGTCCATCTGAAGTCATCGGTCTTTACCAAAGGGTGCTCCGAGGTGGGTCATTCCAGGACGAACGGGTTAATGTCCGGCTCTCAAATCGCGGTTATGAACTCGGCCCTGATCGAATGGCAGCACCTCAGGATCCAGCTTACTACGGCCGAAGCTCGGTAAGGATTGGATTCCGGTGCGCCTCCACGAATTGACGCATCCAGATGCTTATGGTATTATGCCGCGACAATCAAATAGCCCCCAAAGGCGCTCTTATCCAGAGAGGCGGAGGGACCGGCCCTGCGAAGCCTCGGCAACCTTCCAGTGATCAAGGATCAGTGTTCAATCATCAGTGCGGTGATCGGCACTGAAAGATGAAAACGGATCACTGAAAACTGAAAAGGTGCCAAATCCGGCAGTACGGATTACCTAAACGGTAATCGGGAATCTGGAAGATGAGAGGGTAAATACAAGCCAAACGCGAACATTGCCCTTTCAGAACAACCGAAGGGGCAATTTCTTTTTCAAGGAGTAGATATTCACATGAGTACAACTTTTATGACTTCGCCCAAGTTGATGTTCACATCCGAATCGGTGACGGAAGGTCATCCGGATAAGATCTGCGACCAGATTTCCGACGCAGTCCTGGATGCCTGCCTCGCGCAGGATCCGCGCTCGAGGGTGGCTTGTGAGACCGCCACCAAAACCGGTTATGTGATGCTCCTGGGTGAGATCACCACCAAGGCCCAGATCAATTTCGATGACCTCGTCCGCAAAGCTATCCTCGACATCGGTTACGATGATTCATCCAAGGGATTGGATGGAAATACATGCGGCGTACTCGTTGCGATCGCCAAACAATCCGGCGATATTGCTATGGGTGTGGATAAGGCACTCGAAGCCAAGACCGGTGAATTGAGCGATGCAGAAGTGGAAGCGATCGGAGCCGGCGACCAGGGCATGATGTTCGGTTTCGCCTGCAATGAAACCCCAACTCTCATGCCTATGCCGATCTATCTGGCTCACAAATTAGCCCGGCGACTGTCTGAACTGCGCAAGGACGGCACCTTAAAATGGCTGCGACCGGACGGGAAAAGCCAGGTGACGGTTGAATACGCTTACGGTAAACCGAAACGGATCGATACCGTGCTAGTCTCCACGCAGCATGCTCCCGAGATATCTCAGGCCGATATCCGCGAACAGGTTATCGAGCACATCATCCTACCCAGCATGCCGGATGGGATGGTGGATAACGAGCTCAAGATTTTCGTCAATCCGACCGGACGGTTCGTGATCGGCGGCCCGCAAGGCGATGCGGGTGTTACCGGCCGCAAGATCATCGTCGATTCCTACGGCGGCATGGGCCGCCACGGCGGCGGTGCCTTCAGTGGGAAGGATCCCACGAAAGTGGATCGCTCTGCAGCTTATGCGGCCCGCTATGCCGCAAAGAATATTGTCGCGGCAGGCCTGGCTGACCGTGTTGAAATCCAGGTAGCCTACGCCATCGGTGTGGCACACCCACTATCCGTGAATGTGGAGACTTTTGGAACCGGGCGCATCCCCGATGAGCGGATAGCCGACCTGGTCAATGCGCATTTCGACCTGCGACCGGGCGCCATCATCCGAGACCTGGATCTGCGAGTTCCGATCTACCAAAAGACTGCCGCGTACGGCCATTTCGGACGCGACGATATTGAATTCCCCTGGGAACGCATCGATAAGGCCGAATTACTAAAGAAAGAGGCGGGAGTACATATCACCGCTTAGAATAATTAAAAACGGCGCCATTTTAGAAACGGCGCCGTTTTTATTTAAATGGGCTGGAAGTACTGGATATAAGCTGCGATTTGAGCAAACGCACGATTACCACCGTTTACGCCTCGTTGCCCTTCCTTGTCATGGTTTTTCCAATCCATGCGCATTTAATAACCCTTCGTCTTGCAGGATATCCGAGGTCTGCCCATCTGCAACGATCCTGCCTTCATCCATAACGATCATGCGTGGGAACAATTCTTGAACCATCGCCATATCATGGGTGGAGATCAGCAGCGTTAATGGCAGATCGCGTAATAGGTTAATTAACGTTCGACGGGCACGCGGATCGAGTCCGGCTGACGGCTCATCCAGGATAAGGACACTGGGATTCATGGAGAGGACTGTGGCGATGGCGATGCGCTTCTTCTCCCCCATGCTAAGGTGATGCGACAACCTGTACCGGTAGTCCTTCATCCTCACCGCCTCGAGGGCTTTCTCCACCCTGGATATGACTTCTTCCTCCGGCAAACCCATATACAGTGGACCAAAGGCTACATCTTCGAACACGGTTGGTGAAAAAAGCTGGTCATCGGGGTTTTGGAAAACCAAACCCACGAGAGCCCGGATCGTCGGAAGGTTTTCGCTGGTCAAGCCCATGCCGGCTACCTCCACACGACCATCACCATCCAGGATCCCATTCAGGTGAAGGATAAGGGTGGATTTGCCGGCTCCATTAGGTCCAACCAGTGCAACCTTTTCGCCCGGGCTCAATTTGAGGGATACCCCGCGCAACGCTACGCGTCCATCCGGATAGGCATAATGCAGATCCGACACTTCGATAATGTTGCCTTTAAATTCCGGTAATCTACTTGGGTTTGGATGGATTACAGGCATTAGAGATAACCAAAGATTTGGATTATCAGTACCAAGACGAGCGCCAGGGTTGCGACCATCAAATCCCTGCCATGGATTTGATGAGGATTGAGAGTGCGAAGGTTACCTGTGTATCCCCTTGAGAGCATGGCATTATAGATCCGGTCACTTCGCTCATAGCTGCGCAGGAAGAGTTGACCGGTCATATGGCCGGCGACCTGCGCCCGCCAGATTACATCTCCCCCTGCTCTTCGGCCAGCCACCCCTGCAGAACGGGCTTTCCGTGCCCTCAATAATCGAAGCACCTCATCGGTGAGGATAAATAAGAAACGATATAAAAAAGCTATGATCGTTGTGATGATCCTGGGCACATGCAGATGTTCAAGTGCATGGATCAGGTCGGGGAATTGTGTCACGGCTACAAGCAGGACTGCCATCTGGACCGACAACCAGGATCGAATGACGATGCTGATAAACCGGATCAAGCCCACATCCGTGATCGTCAAATTCCAAAACAGGAATCGAAAGGTCGTGACCGGCGTCCCGAGTGGAAGAAACAATACGGTTACTGCGGCCAATGCGAATGGAAGTGCGATCAGGGATCGGCGAATCGTGAACAGGAAACCCAGGTTCGAGAAAATTACGGCGAGAAGAAGAAATAAAAATGACAATCCATACGCGGTCCAGGCACCGTCCGGCAGGAGTGCATTGGAGAGGATAAACGCAATCGCGATCACCACTTTGATCCGGGGATCGAGACGATGAAGTGGGCTATTGCTGTGATGATAGCGGTCGAAGATGTCGGAGTGCATGCTAAATTCGTTTTACCGCCTTCTGTTATCCGTTATACGTGTAGAGATGAATATTATCCCTCATTCGAACGCTCTCTCAAAGCACGACCCACAAAAATTATGACAGTACCCACTGCCAGCATACCAAGGATCCCGGCCGCGATCTGTGCGACCGGAGACCAACTAAAGAAAGGTAATTGATATTCCGAAAAGATACCAACACCTCCCCTTGCGATGTCCATGAAACCCAAGTCTATCGCAACCCGATTCAATCCATCTGGATAGGCAGATGCGAACGGTGCCAGCAGAACCACCACCAGGGAGATGATCAGGCCAGCCACGATCCAGCCAATCCCGCCGCGAGACTTATCCGGTCTTTCCGAGAGCACGTTCGGCCGGGTACGGAAGATGTAAGCCAAAGCCCCCACGGTGATCAATGCTTCACCCAGTCCAATAAAAATGTGAATACCCAGCATCGCCAGTAAAACGGTCTGTAGTTGACTCGTTCCACTCAGCCACAGTTGTATGGAGACCGACAGAGCGCCTGCGATGACCGAGAGCCAACCCGCTAAGCCAGCTGCAGCCAGTTTTACAATCCGGCTTCTTGGAAGGACGATCCGATACAAACCATATCCGATCGCCGCGGGAAGAATACCCATGTTGAGTATGTTTGCACCCATCGCTAACAGCCCGCCGTCCTGGAACAGCAAAGCTTGAACCGCGATCACCGCGGTCATGACGATCATGGCAGGCCAGGGTCCCAGAAGGATGGACGCCAAGACTGCTCCTAAAACATGTCCAGAGGTTCCCCCTGCCACCGGGAAATTGATCATCTGTGCAGCAAATATGAACGCAGCCATGATCCCCATCAGAGGCACTTGCTTTTCACCAAGGGTGCGATTAGTTCGAGCAATGGCAAAACTGAGGGCAGTTCCTGTAATCAGCCAGCAAAAAAGGGATATCGTCACGCTCAAGAAACCATCCGGGATGTGCAGTAAGGGTGGTCCAAAATGCATATCAACCTCCGCAGGATTCTATTCTATACCGCATGAATTGAAAAAAACGGCGGGGATTCTAAGCCGCCGCTTAGCTTTCGGTTATCATATCAACCCCATTTTTGAGATTGGCACTTAAGGCTCCCACTGAAAATGGATCAAAGAAAATAAATACGGCGTACCCTGCACATACTCAATTCCCACCAACCAGGCGCGCCAATCCAATTCCACACCGGGAGAGCCGGGCTTGTAAAGATTATAGAAATTGATATTAGTAAACTCATTCGGCCAGGGCTCCAGGCTGAAGGTGGCAAGGTCAAGGCTGTCGTTACAGTGCCTTTCGGGTTGCGTGGTAAGCACTTCCTGAAGCTTCGGAAGGGGTATCTCACTGAAAGCTCCCAGGGTATCCTGGCCGCTGCCCGGGGCTGGACCCCAGTTCAATTCCGAGGTGGAAGTAAAAATATCCATGGCCTCCGACCGGTCGTAATGGGCAGGGTTTCCATAACGCCAATAACGTACCTCCAGACCATGGAGCGGGCTGACCATTTCAGACAACCCAGTTCCGTCAAAGGTACTCATAACTACGACCAGTTTATCCATCAGTTCAAGTACGGATCCATCTTCACAAAAAACTTCGGGGTCAATATATTCTGTAAGAAAATTGCCGTTCACCCAGCCTGTCGCTCCCCGGGGATTCTGTACTTCGAGCCACTCCTGATCCCCAACCTTAAAGCTGCGACCGGTCCGTATGATTCCGTGATCCGTCGATTTGAACCTGCTGATAACGGCGTACTCAACACCTGGTCCTGCGCGTATATTCAATACGTCCTTGGAAGACACCAGGATCACGCCGTACTTGCCAGTCACCAGCCCTGAGGTCGAGCCATTCGATCCCGGCTGGACTGACTCCGTTGCCGCTGAATCGACCACAGTCGGACCGGCATCTACTTGAGGGGTTGGAGTCATCGGCGCCCCTTCATTACCGGGAGCTTGATTGATTGCCGGTGGAGGTGTTTCTACGAAGGATATTGAACACGCCAGCATCAAAATAGTAAAAAAACTTGTTGAAATCCATATCTTTTTATGCATAAATTCTCCACAGACACAGGCGCTTTTGGAACCCTGGTGACAATAGATTTTATCCTCTACAACCTCTCATCCGACTATTGACAATTCAATTGTATTGCATATAATCGAGTGAAATATTAAAGGCGCTGACGAAGGCGAGTAAACGCTGAACGACGGTGTAGAGAGCAGGTGCCTGGTGGAAAACCTGCCCGAGATGACAGCGTGGAATGGACTTCCGAGCCGCAACGCGAACAGGAATCAACCCAAGTATCCGCGACGGGTGCTCCCGTTATAGGGCAAGGATATAACCGCTTATCCGGTTTTCGACGATCGGCGGCGTATCTGAAAAGAGTGAGGCTGGCCGCATCCCGTTGCATCACAACGGGATTTTTTGTTAATCTTTTACCAGCCTAACCTGGGTGGCACCACGGATGCTTCAGCGTTCGTCCCAATTTGGGACGAACGCTTTTTAATTCTTATTTGGAATAATTTAACAAGGAGTACGTATGACAACTAATTCGATAAACAATAGTTCTACGCATGATGATCAATCCATGCAACCGCCGATACAAGAGTGGATTCATCTACTAGTGGAGGACAAGTCACTGCCCGCCGAGGATGTATTAAACAATCGGAACATGCAAGATGAGCAGCCAGGATTATTCATTCCTTGACACCGGAGTTAGATGATTAATAAGCATTTTCGCATCCAAGCCGGGTTCGTGATAGATCAAGTATTTATCAATGCAAAGCTTATAACCTGCGAAGGCGAGATCAGAACATGAAATATTTGACCGACAACCGATTACACGATCCATTTTGGGCTGTTTTTCCAGTTACTTTTCATCCACCTTGAAGGGCAATATTTTTCTCGTATTTTTATATCACTCATTAAATGATACAAATCTTACCGTTGATTAATATAAGGAGGAAGAAATGTCTGAGCAAACCCGGTTTATCTTAAATGAAAGTGAACTGCCGAAGTTTTGGTACAACATTCATGCAGATTCCCCAGTGCCACCCTCTCCGGTCCTGCATCCTGTGACGCTCGAACCCGTAACCCCGGATTTTCTTTCCGTGCTTTTTCCCATGGAGCTTATCCTGCAGGCCGTCAGTACAGACCGGTTCATCCAGATCCCCGAAGAAGTGCGCGAGATTTACAGGCTATATCGACCAACACCGCTGCAGCGCGCCCGCAGGCTGGAAAAGGCACTGGACACACCCGCACATATTTATTTTAAAAATGAAAGCGTCTCACCAGCGGGCAGCCATAAACCGAATACAGCGATCCCTCAAGCTTTCTATAACAAAGCTGAGGGTGTCAAAGCACTCACAACCGAGACCGGTGCAGGACAATGGGGCTCGGCGCTTGCCATGGCGTGTAATTTCTTCGGGATTGACCTGGAAGTTTATATGGTCAAGGTCTCCTACAATCAAAAACCATCCCGGCGGGTTTTGATGGAAACCTACGGCGCACAGGTGTTTGCCAGCCCGACCGACCGGACGAATTACGGACGGACCCTGCTCGGAGCGGATGAGAGTAATCCCGGCTCACTGGGCATCGCGATTTCCGAAGCGGTCGAGGCGGCTGCCACGTCCAAGGGCACAAAGAAATACAGCCTGGGTTCCGTGCTTGATTTCGTGCTTCTTCACCAATCCGTGATCGGTGAAGAAGCCCTCAAGCAGATGGAAATGGCTGGTGAGTACCCGGACGTAGTCATCGGCTGTGTCGGCGGCGGATCGAACTTTTCCGGTATTGCTTACCCCTTCCTGCGTGAAAATTTGAAGAACAGTAAACAAACCCGGCTTCTGGCGGTCGAACCAACCGCCGCACCCTCCCTGACAAAAGGGACCTATACGTTCGACTACGGTGACACAGCGATGATGGCGCCCATCGTTAAAATGCACACCCTGGGACACAGTTTCATACCACCCAGCATCCATGCAGGAGGATTACGTTACCACGGAATGGCACCCAGCCTGTGTGCCCTTTACGACGCGGGTTACATAGAAGCTGTAGCCGTACGTCAAAAGGAGACTTTTGAGGCAGCGCTGCAGTTCGCGCGTGCAGAGGGAA
>MGNL01000039.1:0-4130 GCA_001796785.1 Chloroflexi bacterium RBG_16_51_16
CCAGCGCGGCATCGATGCCCTGGCTAATGGACTGGGAAGTGTGACGAAATCGCTTTCCGGCGTCCTGCGCAGGATCCAAAATGGATTTGTCCGTTCTTATGCGCTTTCTGTACTATTGGGTGTGGTGTTAATTCTGGGTTATTTATTAATGAAGTGAGTTAAACGATTGAGATAAAACGTTTAACGACAAGGACCTGATATGGAATTCATTTTTCAACCGCTGACTCTGCTGACTTTCTTCCCGCTGCTGGGTGTACTGGTGCTGCTCTTCATAAACAATGAGCAGAAGAACACCCTGCGCTGGACCGCGCTTGTGACGTCCCTGCTCACCTTTGCCATCTCCTTGTGGGTGCTGGTGCGGTTTAACGCTTCCAATCCCGAGCTGCAGCTCAAGGCGCAGTATGACTGGATCCAGGTGGCGGGGTGGAACATTCAATACTACCTGGCTGTGGACGGTTTGAGCATCCTGCTCGTGCTCTTGACCACATTCCTCACGCCTATATCGATCCTGTCCACATGGAGTGCGGTTGAGGAGCGAGTCAAGGATTTCATGCTGTTCTTCCTGCTCCTTGAACTCGGAATGATCGGCGTCTTCGTGGCGCAGGATCTGTTCCTGTTCTACATCTTTTGGGAATTCACCCTCGTTCCCATGTATTTCCTGATCGGCATTTGGGGCGGACCGCGTCGGATCTATGCTGCCATCAAGTTTTTCCTGTATACCATGGCGGGCTCGATCCTCATGCTCCTTGCCATTCTGTGGCTTGGAATTTACGGGGGAACATTCTCAGTTCCTGACCTGATCGCGCAGGACAACATACCGGCTGGCGTTCAAATGTGGCTATTCCTGGCGTTCACTGCGGCGTTCGCCATCAAGGTGCCCATGTGGCCGCTGCACTCCTGGCTCCCGGATGCGCACGTGGAAGCGCCGACGGCTGGTTCGGTCATCCTGGCAGGCGTCCTGTTGAAAATGGGTACCTATGGTTTCCTGCGTTTCAATATCCCTCTCTTCCCACAGGCAGCCCTGCAGGCGGCGCCGTGGATCGCACTCTTCGCCACGATCGGGATCATCTACGGCGCGGCGGTATCGTACGCGCAGGCGGACGTCAAGAAACTGGTTGCTTATTCCTCTGTAAGTCACCTCGGATTCGTCATGCTCGGGCTGTTCGCCTTGAACCCGCAGGGGATGCAGGGCGCCATCCTGCAGATGGTCAACCATGGACTGAGCACGGGCGCTTTGTTTTTGTTGGTCGGTATGATCTACGAGCAGACCCATACCCGCGAGATCAAGGTCTACGGTGGGTTGTGGAAGGTCACACCTATTTTTGGCACAGTCATGTTGATCGTGGCGTTATCTTCCATGGGATTGCCCGGCTTAAACGGCTTCGTCGGAGAATTTGCCATCCTGCTCGGAGCCTTCGGGTCGCAGGCGATCAACAACAGCTGGTATGCGGCCATCTCGGCTGCCGGTGTGATCATGGCCGCGATCTATATCCTCTACATGTTCCAGAAAATGTTCCTTGGTCCGCAAGGGCCAATCGTGGATGAGGTGAAAAGCCATGGCCACGGCATCCGGGATCTCAATTGGCGTGAGATTGCGACCGTCGTGCCGATTTTGGTTTTGATCTTCTGGATCGGCTTGTATCCTCGGCCCTTCTTCGCGCTCATGGCGCCGGCCGTGGACAAATTGGTTATGGCGCTCCAGACGGCTGCTGTAGCCATGCCATGAACGAATACTGAAAATCATGATGTCCTTTTCTGATTTCACAACTATCCTGCCGCTGGTCGTCCTCACCGCTTGGGCATGTGTATTGTTACTTGTCGATCTTCTGATCCCAAGGAATCGCAAGGGCATCACCGCGTTATTTTCCGCCCTGGGTCTGGCGCTGACGCTCGGTTTAACGATCGCACAGCTCGGAAGACAAGGCTCAGGTTTTAACGATATGGTCGTCCTGGACGGTTTCTCGGTTTTTGTAAATGCACTTTTGCTGGTCAGCGGGCTGCTCGGTGTGGCTTTAGCCTACGGCTATGTCAAACGCATGGGCCTTGAGCGCGGCGAGTATTACACGCTCCTGCTGTTCAGCGTTGCCGGCATGATGCTGATGGCCCAGGCTGCTGATCTGATCGTGGTTTTCCTTGCATTGGAATTACTCTCCATACCGTTGTACATCCTGGCAGCCTTCGCCCGTCCCAAGGTTGAATCCGAGGAAGCCGGACTCAAATACTTCCTGCTCGGGGCATTTTCAGCAGGATTTGTCGTCTATGGAATTGCGCTTGTATATGGAGCCACCGGCACAACAGCTCTAAGTGGCATTGTAGCCGCAATCCCATCTTCTTCGACTTTAATGCTAACAATCGGCGCCGCCCTCATCCTCGTCGGTTTGGGATTCAAAATCGCGGCGGTTCCTTTCCATATGTGGACGCCGGATGTTTACCAGGGAGCCCCATCGGCCGTGACAGCCTTCATGGCTGCCGGTGCGAAGGTTGCAGGATTTTCCGCCCTGCTTCGCATCTTTGCCACTGCATTCCCATCACTGGGATCCAGCATGAGTGATGTGCTTTGGGCGCTCGCGGCTCTTACGATGATCGTGGGAAACCTGATCGCCATCTCCCAAAGCGATATCAAGCGACTGCTGGCTTATTCCAGCATCGCGCACGCGGGATATATCCTGATGGCGTTCGTGCCCTTTGGCAATCCGGATGTACGGGCGGTATCCGTTGCAGCCGGGTTGTTCTATCTCGTCTCTTACGCGATCACGAACTTTGGAGCATGGGGTGTGGTAATCGCATTGGAGAAAGCGGAAGGCAGGGGACTGGCGTTGGATGATTATGCCGGCCTTGGACGGAAATACCCCGCCCTGGCTGCCGCCATGACCATCTTCATGCTTTCCTTGATTGGCTTGCCGCCGACGCTTGGGCTGGTGGGTAAGTTCTATCTCTTCCGGGCTGTGATCGCAGGTGGGTATGTCGGGTTGGCTGTGATCGGCGTACTGACCTCATTGATCTCCGCATACTACTACCTGCGCGTGGTTGTGATCATGTACATGCGAGAAGGGGAACCGACCACAACCAGTGAGCCGTACCTGAATATGACCACTGCATTTGCTGCCTTGGTTACCGTGATCGTCAGCCTGGTCCCCGCGCCGTTGTTCGCCTGGGCAAGCAGTGCGGTGCTGAAATTGTTTTGATTGCTGCGAATTGATCAGATAAATAGAGCAGAGGCGTTGGTTCCAACGCCTCTGTTTTTATATCAAAAAATGATCATTCTCTCGATCCAGATCAATTAAACCAATCCTTTTTTTTGTAACGCCGCTTTCGTCATCGGACGCAGGTCGGCGGCGTAGGTACAAGTGCGCCGATATGATTTCTCGCTCCAGGCACGTGCCTGCTGATGATAGGTAGTCATGGCAGTTTGCCAATCCGATTCCTCTTTAAGCCATCGGTTCAACGCATCAGCCAGGAAACCCGCATGGGTGGTGGCGTGGTCAATTCCCATTCCGCTCCACGGGTCCATGACCTGCTGGGCGTCACCAACCAGAACCCAACCGGGTCCATACGGAAAGCGTTGATAACCGGGAATATTGCCCGCGCCTTTGACTTCTGTCACAACCTCCGCCCGGTTCAACCGCGGCAACAACTTCGGCAGGCTGTGAAGATGTGCCAGTAATTTTTTCTGCGGTTCTTTTTTAATCTCAGAAAACTCGCTGATCGGCAGACTGAGAGCAACCAGGGTGAGATCATTATCTGTGGGGAACACATAAGTAAGAGAATCACCCACAAAGTGATGTTCGGCTGCCGGACCATCGAGTGGTTCTATGCCTCTCGAGTATGTGTAGTACATGCAGCGTTGCACCGGATATTGCGTTTCAATCTCGGGCTGGACAGCGTTAACAACCTTGGAGTAAAAGCCATCCGCACCGATCACCACCCGGGAGGTAGCTTCACGTTTTTTGCCTGCCTCGGTCCAACGCACACCTGCCACCCTGCCCTCTCGTTTGATCAAGTCATTTACATGCGCACTCTGGCGGAGTTCGATTGAGATTTCACGGGTTACCCGCTCGATCAGGATTGCATCCAACGTGATTCGACGAACACACAGGAAATAATTGAATCGTTCATCATCCGTTTGGACA
>MGNL01000039.1:4194-14060 GCA_001796785.1 Chloroflexi bacterium RBG_16_51_16
CGACCTTATCGAGTACTCCAATCTGCGCGAACACGCGCAGCGCCGGGGCTCGGAAGAAATGAGTGGACAAGGTATCGCTGGGGAAAGTCGCCTTATCGAGCAGCAGAATCCGCCAACCGCGCATGCCCAGGAGAGCAGCCAGCGATGCGCCGGCTATCCGTGCGCCAACGATGATGGCGTCGTAATCCATGGATCTACCAATGACCTTATACTGTTCTTAGTTGCCCTGTGCTATTCGGGTTAATTGCGTTTGGCCTGACCAACTCCCGCTCACCGAAATCCTTCCAAAAAGATCCAACCGGTTGACAAGCTGGCCTGATCTTCACGATGATTTAACTGATAAATAACCAGGACATTCGTTATATTCCCAACCTGGCTCTCATCTCTTCCACACCGGCTTTGGCAGCTTCCGCGTTCGCGTTGGTCGCTGCGCGGAATAATTTGATTGCCTCGACCAAATTGTTGGCCTTCAAAGCCGCAATGACCTTCGGGTCGTCATCCAGGTGCGTATCCTCAACGAAGGTGACTTCGAGGTGCTTGTAAAGGAACGCCAATCGCGCTTCCAACCTGCTGAGCCTTCCCTTGATCTGGGAAATTTCCTGTTGTTCCAGGGTGGGCATGAATATTCTCCTTCAACCAATGATTTTCTGATCACGGGTGGCTTTATTGTATTTCAAAGTGAGCCATGTAAAACTCGCCTGAACTTAACTTTGCTGCCGGGTCGCTCAGGTTAAGCCCTCCGTCAAAGTTGATATCCCAGTGCATTTCAGCAAACACATCTTTGACTTGGCCGCGCACTTCGAGCTGGACCGGCACAGAGAGGTTCTCGCCGACCTGCAGTGCCTTGTAACCCAACACCGCCTCGTCCCTGAGGTCGTGAATGACGAGCAGGGCAGGCACGGGCGCGTAGGCGCGCTCCACGATAACTGTATCGTCGTTAACCAGGGGCTGATCAGAAACAGTGATCCAGTCTGGGTCTGCAAGCAGCACCGCTTCATTGGTGACAGGGTTGCCGAGCGCGGTAAGCAAAGGTACATCCGGATCCGGAATTTCATTCACACCTGAATTGCCGGCATCCGCATAGAGGGCTGCATGCAATCTCCAGGTAAGGTCGGTCGGATCGATCGTTACCGTAACTTCCTGGTTTTCACCCTGGGCAACCGCAGAGCACCCCAGCATACCGCCTGGCGCACCAATCACATCAGCCTGGATGCACACCCAACTCGGTTGGGCGACCACTACCTTATGGAGGGTTGTCTCACCTAGATCGTTCACGTAGATACCGTGCTCACCGACCTCGATGTGGTTGTCCGGGGAGACCATTGGACCGGATAACAGATCGCTGCACCCGGTGACGAGCAGTCCTGCTGCCGTAAGGGAAATAATGATAAAAGGCCTCTTGCTCACTTGATTCTCCTTGCATTGTTCGTCATTGAATACTGACGTTTGACCTTCTGCGGGAAGGATTCCATACTCAACTTGGTTCAGGTATTATTCTGAATGATTGAGATAATTCTCACTATCATCGCGTTCTAAACAATAGAATGATCGCATCATTGGACGAACGATTTCAGGAAAGGTAATGTTACCTAACCCGGAATCTATCGTATGAGGTTCAAACTCATCCATTATTACTCAACCCGGACATCTATTGACGCGGCTAAATTCTACCTTTGTCCTAAAATAATTAACATTGAAAATAAATTGAAAAAAAACCAGCCTGGTGGCTGGTTATGCCTCAGCAGAGGTTGACAGTTGACTGGTTGGGTTGGGAAGGGAGGCTGACTGGACCGGTTCTACCTTCCTCAGGTAACTTGCATTAACCCATTCGTCTTTAGCAGGGTGGATCCGGGCCCAACCGCCAAGAAGCTGGTAAATATCAACAACTTCTCCTGAACGCAGTGTTCGAATGACCGTGCCGAAGGCTTCCTTGCGGACATTCAAGCCTCGAACTGGAGTGACAACAGCTCTGTAAAGCAGCGTTGGCTTCGACACAGCCTTGGGAGTTTCCATGTTGACCTCGACCAGGTTGGGATCGCCCAGATAGATCCATTCGTCCCGGTCAGGTGAGATCGCTGCCCAACGGCTTTCGGAGAGCTCCCATATCGGCACCAGGTTGTTCTTCACCAGTCCACGAATTTTTTCCCCTTTGGGTTCCGCTCGCACATGCATCCCGTACTTGATTTGTGCCCAGCCGGCTGGTTGTTGGGGCGGGATACGTCCTCCTTTTTGCCAGTGGTGGCCTGAGAAGGTTTGCCAGAGATCCGAGGTTGTTTCGTTGTCATCGGCTGCCCACATCAAAACGCCCTGCAAGTCCGGATCCGATTCGACCGCGTTCATGAATTCGATCAATTGCGAGATCGAAGGTTTGATCCCCCGCTCAGTGAACATGTCACCGCCGACGAACCGCATCGGGATCTTGCGTCCGTCAGGACTGACCAGTGCGGCATATTCCTGTTTGGATTGTCTTAATTTTTCCAACGGCCTTTGACCGCGCCAGTAGAGCTGCGGACAGGTGAAATCCACATGGCTGAGGAATGCGCGCCAGGGAAAACTGGGGTGTTGACCGACGTTCCAAAACGTGTTTAAGCCCAGCGCGGTCTCCGGAAGCGCATAGCGCAGCGCTTCGATGAACAGACCGGCACCCGTATAGTTGCCTTCGACTTCGTGTTCGACATCGATCAGGTACATGTCGATTTCGTATTTTTGGCACGCGCTGGAAATGGCCTGGGCTTCGCGGGTCGGTATCCGGCCTAAATAGGAATATCCCCACCCTATCACGCGGATCTGGTTTGCCCGTAACAGTCTGATTAGCGGCTCAAGATTAGGGACGACGTTGATCCCGTCGCAGATCTTGATCGCCGCGCTTTGCACACCCGCGAGCTGGAGTCGTCCCAGGATCTTATACGGATTGCCCTTCTCAATTTTTTCGGGCTTCCAGATATATACACCCTTGCCGATGTTGTAGTCGACCATCCGGGTTTCTCCAGTCAATAGGCGCATTGGCGGAATCGATCCCGCCGCCCCTTGGGTTTTAGTGCCTGTACCATACAGAATAGCATAGCCTTAGGGTGTGTCAACCATACAATTCCCCATATGGATGGGGTGGGATTTTTGCCCATTAATTACCGGTGGGTATTAATAATCGCGGTTTTAGTTCATCTGATTTGCCTTTTTTGGGGTAAATATTCATCATTAAATGTGCAATCATATTTCAATTTGCAAAACCCATATTGGCAAACTATAATCGTGAGACCCGTTCAGCGCGGGCAGGAGATCAAGCTGGATACCAAAAATATAACCGGGCCCATCAGCACGGGGGATGATTCAGCTTCCCGTCAACAGCTTCAGCCGGGCCAGACTCTGGTCGATCGTTACAATATCCAGGCAGTGATAGGGATCGGCGGTATGGGTTCGGTTTATCGCGCCCGCGATCTTCATTTTCCCAATGTTGTGAAACTTGTGGCAGTCAAGGAAATGATCAACCTTGCGCCTGATCCGCTCATTCGACAGACAATTGTCCAGAATTTCGAGCGGGAGGCCAACCTGCTGGCCACCCTCGATCACGCCTCCATTCCCCGCATCTATGACTATTTTTCCGTGGATAACAAATCCTACCTCGTGCTCGAGTTCGTGCATGGTAAGGACCTCGAGGCAGTCATCAATGATACGCCCGGATTCCTTCCAGAACATCAGATCATCAACTGGGCGATCCAATTATGTGATGTGCTCAGTTTTCTGCACGCTCACAAGCCGGATCCGATCATTTTCCGGGATATGAAGCCCTCCAATGTGATGATCGATCACAACGGGGACGTTATCCTGGTTGATTTTGGCATTGCTAAAACCTTCCAAACCGGTCAGAAGGGCACCATGATTGGCACGGAAGGTTATTCGCCTCCAGAACAATACCGCGGCGAAGCCACCCAGCTCGCGGATATTTACTCGCTGGGAGCCACACTGCACCATGCGCTTACCCGGCGGGATCCGCGCCTTGAACCACCGTTTTCCTTTGCCGAACGGCCGGTGCGCCGGATCAATGCCGCGGTCTCATCGGAGTTCGAGGCCGTCATCAATACGAGCCTCATGTACAATCCGGCCGAGCGATTCCCTAGCACAGATGCAATGAAAGATGCCTTGATGGCGGTCGCCCGTAAGACCGGCGCCCTTTCAAGGATCGCCCCGGCTATGACCGCTAAGATCAATGCGATCAAGCCTTTATGGTCTTTTAAGTGTGAGGATGAAATCCGTGGATCGGCGCTCCTCTACCAGGGTGCCATCTACATCGGTTGTTACGATAATAACCTGTATGCCCTCAGTGCTGCGGACGGTGAATTCCAATGGAAGTACCCGACCGATGGTGGTATCGTTTCACGACCCGCTGTATACGATGGAAACCTATTTTTTGGATCGGAGGATCAGCGGCTGCATGTTGTCAGCACCCGCTCCGGAAAGGTTGTTTGGACGTACTTCACCGAAGGCAAGATCCGCTCCTCACCGCGCATTGCTGAAGGCCATGCTTTTATCGGAAGCGACGATCAGACTCTCCATGCGGTCAACCTGAACTCCGGGCGCGCCTCATGGAAGTTTGTCACGGATGATCCCATCCATTCCACACCCCATGTAGCGAACGAGCTGGTCTACGTGGGAACCGAGGGCGGCATGATGCACGCCATAGACTTCCGCGGCGGACTGAAATGGCGTTTCCAGGCCAAGCGTGCCATTACCTCATCGCCGATAACCAACAAACAGGCATTGTTCTTCGCTTCCGTGGACGGCACCCTGTATGCCCTGGATGCCAAGAACGGTTGGGCGATCTGGCGTTTTCGGCTGGACAAAGGCTCCGTTTCCTCACCCGCACTTGCGGAGGAGTTCCTTTTTATCGGTGCTGCAGATGGCTGCATCTATTGCGTGGATGTGCGTTCTTCAAAAGAAATTTGGCGGTTTCGCACCGATAACCAGGTGAGCAGCTCGCCGACCATTTATAAGGATTCCCTTTATTGTGGATCAGTGGATGGGTTTCTTTATTGTCTGGAATACCGCAGCGGACGCCTGCGCTGGAAGTTTCAATCCGAAGGACCGATTACAGGCTCCCCGTTGGTTTTTGACGACATCGTATACATCGGTTCCGCAGACCACCAGGTTTATGCACTTTTTGCATAAAAGGAGCGCTTGTGATGGATATCCTGAGAAAATTGTTTCCTAAACCTAGGCGTTCCACTCCAGCTTCGGCTGAAGCATCCGTGACCGCACCGCTGACTGACCAGCAGATCAGTGCCATAATGAAAGACACATCCTCGCACTTTGAAATGAAGCAGTTGGTTGTAGGGGCAGGCCAGTCGATCGGCAAGCAGCGGGAGCATAATGAAGACAGCCTGCTTGCCCTGACCTCAACGATATCCGGAAATTCCGGGAATGTGCCCTTCGGTCTGTATATCGTTGCCGACGGCATGGGTGGACACCAGTACGGAGAAGTCGCAAGCAACGCGGCAGTACGCATCATGGCTGGCTTCATCCTGCGCAAGTTGCATGCCTATCTCTACAGCGTGCCTTCCCAGCCGATGCAGGAATCCCTCCAGGAGGTCATCCAGTCGTCCGTCGTCGAAGCGCACCGCTTCGTTCAGAGTGAAGCCCCGGGTGGCGGCACCACGGTCACTGCAGCCTTGGTGCTGGGTGAACAGATCACCCTCGCGCATGTTGGGGACAGCCGGGCTTACTCTATTTACCCGGATGGAAGAGTGGAACCGATCACCCGGGATCACTCCCTCGTCAAGCGGCTTGAAGAACTTGGGCATCTCAACCGGGATGAGGCTGCCAATTTCCCACATCGCAATGTATTGATCCGCGCCGTAGGCCAGGGAGATGTGATCGAACCCGATGTGGTGACCATCCCCTTCCCACAGCCGGGTTATTTAATGATCTGCAGCGACGGCCTTTGGGGCGTCGTTAATGACAAGGATATCTACCGCGCTGTAGCGGATGCGCACAGCCTGCCGCGAGCCTGTCAGAATCTGGTGGAGGCTGCGAATGCCGCGGGTGGACCCGATAATATTAGTGTGGTCCTGGTTCAATTGATCGGATGAAATGCCACTAAAGAATCCGGATTATTACACCATACTGGGAGTATTGCGCCAGTCCAGCCAGGAGGAAATTAAACGCGCTTACATCGAGGCTGCCCAACGCTACCATCCGGATAAGAACCTCGCAGTTGGGGATACCGAGGTATTTCTTGATATACAACAGGCGTACGAACTCCTGTCCAATCCCAAGCGGCGTTCACAGTATGACGCGACCCTGCCACCGGAAATCGAACCCCACCCGGTGCTCAAACACAGTCTCGCGTTCAGCCGTGCCGGATTGGCCGACATCACCGAACCTCAGTTGATGTACGCACTGCTTACCGTGGGTGCCTTGAGCGAGGCAGTGAAGATACCTGCTCCGCCGTTGAACCTCTGCTTGTTGCTTGACCGATCCACCTCCATGCAGGGAGAGAAGATGGACCGGGTCAAATCGGCTGCGATCCAGCTCATTCGCAACATGCGTCCTCAGGATAAGTTTTCGATCGTAATATTCAGTGATCGAGCCGATGTCCTCATCCAGAGTGCCTTGCAACCCGAGGTAGCCCGCCAGGAAGCCCAGATCCAATTGGTCCAGGTTTCCGGCTCCACGGAGATCTACCAGGGGCTGCTGGCCGGGGTGAACGAGATCCATCGCAATTTCGATTCTCACCGCGTCAATCATCTCATCCTGCTCACAGACGGTCACACCTACGGGGATGAACAGGCCAGCCTTGAACTGGCTGACCAGCTTGCTCGTGAGAATATCGGACTCACAGGGATGGGGATCGGGAATGAATGGAATGATATTTTCCTGGATGCACTTGCGAGCCGGACTGGCGGCACCAGCGCTTACATATCCGATCCGAAGGATATCAAGCGGTTGCTGGTGGATAAATTTAAAGCCCTCGCCTCCGTATTTGCCAGCGAAGTGATATTTGAATCAAAGAAGCCGGCGGGTGTTATCGTAAAGTCCATCTTTCGGATCCAGCCTGAGGTGGGACCGGTCACGCTGGAAGAGCCTTTGCTGTTGGGCCCGATCCTGCAGGATCAGGAGCTGCGGGTACTTTTCGAATTTGTCATCCATCCAGCCGCTTTAGAAAGCCGGTCTGTGACGTTGATAGACGGTGCGTTAAAGGCTACCGTGGCAGGTTATCCCAGGCCGGTTCCGCCTCTGCCTCTTAAATTTGTCTGCAATGTACGGACGGAAGAATCCACCGAACCCCCTGCTCAGGATGTCATGCATGCACTCGCTCGCATGATGCTCTATCGCATGCAGGAGCGAGCCCAGGTTGAGGCACAGGCCGGTCGCTTTGATAACGCGGCCCGTCAACTCCAAAACATGGCAACCCATCTGCTTGCGCAGGGTGAATACCAACTGGCCAAGACCGCCCTCATGGAAGCCGAGCATCTCGAGCAGAAGCACGATTGGACCAACTCCGGGAGGAAAACTTTGAAATACACAACGCGGGCTCTGCTGATGCCGGAACTACAGGAGAAAATGGAATGACGGTTTGCCCCAATTGCAAACACACCAACCTGGAAGGTGCCGTATTTTGCGAGGAATGCGGATCTCAGTTGATTGGAAAAGATTTGGTTACACAAACGATCGACACAGGTCAGATCCTGGAAGAACCGCAGCTGCCGGTTTCCACCAAAGCCTTTCATATCCAGGCCACGGAGGACACCTGGGGTAATTTGCACATGCTTGACACCGGTCAGGTCATGCCATTAACGGGGCGCAGGGAATTCACTCTCGGGCGGACCAGTGAAGGTCAGCCCATCATGCCGGATATTGACCTTTCGCCATATCAGGCTTTCTCCAGTGGTGTTTCGCGCATGCATGCCATTCTTAAAAGCGACGGCCGCCAGGCTTACGTCATGGATCTGGGTTCCGCTAACGGTACCTATCTGAATGGCCGCAGGCTGGCCGCAAATGTGGAAGAACCATTGAAACATGGGGATGTTCTTTCCCTTGGAAAATTAAAAATGCAAATCTTGTTGGAATAAGGAAAGGTTTATACGTCATGGCTTTCACGGTCATCTTGCACATACCCAATGATGTCCCCGTTGCCGGGGAGATCGATGAGCTTCCAAAACCGACAGACACAATCTTGCTTGTCAGCAACCCTCGTCAGAGGGACGGCAAGGATTTGCATTACCTGGAACCCAATGTGGTCAAGGTCATCTGGCCGATCGAGCGGATCAGCCTGATCGAGATCCTCGAGGGTAGGGATGAGGAGAAGATCATCGGTTTCGTGAGGGAATAAGATGGCTGATAATTTCGAGCGCAGGCGAATCCTCGTTGTGGATGACGAAGAACGGATGGTCCGCTTCATCCGCATGAACCTCGAACACGACGGTTTCCAGGTGGACGAAGCCTTCAATGGCAAACAGGCGATCCAAAAACTGCGGGATGTGAACCCGGACCTTATCCTTTTGGATATCATGATGCCCGACCTGGATGGGTTCGAAGTTTTGGAGACCGTGCGTGAGATCAGCCAGGTCCCGGTGATCATGCTGACTGCCAAAGGTGAGGAAGACGACCGTGTCCGCGGCCTGGAACTTGGCGCAGATGATTACATCACCAAGCCCTTCAGCCCGCGCGAGATGGTTAGCCGGGTCAAAGCCGTCCTGCGGCGTACTGAGGGAGCGAGCGGCTCCATGCACGGTTTAATGGAGATCGACTCGCGGTTGAAGATCGATTTTGACCGGCGCGAGATCTGGCTGGAGGGCAAGCTGGTCAAATTACGACCGACGGAATACCGGCTCCTTTATCACCTGGTCCAGAATGCAGGCTGGGTGGTTTCCCATGACCAACTCCTGCAGAAAGTTTGGGGTTTTGAGTATCGCGACGAACCTCATTACGTCCGCCTTTATATCAATTACCTGAGACAAAAATTGGAAAAGGATCCGGCGGATCCGAAATACATCCTTACCGAACGTGGGGTTGGTTACCGGTTCGTGGATTTTCGACGCGACAAAACTGGTGGCGAAAAAAATTGAGCCATCGATCGTAATGGATCATGATTAAATTTCGCGCCGTTGAATTTCCTTCATCAATTTTATTACCACCTATTCCATTAATACTGATTAATCATCCGGGCAACTAATCCTGCTGCCCGGTATTAAATCCCCGCATCGAACATCCCTCTTGGTTGGTGTTTGACGGTCTGAACCGCGGCGTACACCCACCCCTCAAGTAATCCAGTTCGCATTCATGGCTAACTCTTACGTTCCTCTTATTCTGAGCCTATGGATTTCTAATATCTGCCCGTTATTTTAAGACCAATCAAACCATGAGTAACAGGAGGTTAGCATGTCCAATCTTATTCGTTGGGAACCCGCTCGCGATATGATGACCTGGCGTGAGGCGATGGATCGTCTCTTTGACGATGCCTTCACGCGCCCATTCAATTTGAATGGCGGCAGCCTCGGTTCACCGGCCATTGATATGTACCAGACCGATGGTGAGGTCGTCGTCAAGGCTGCAGTACCGGGCCTCAAACCGGAAGAGGTCAAGATCAGCGTGACCGGTGACATCCTGACCATCAAGGGCGACGTCAACCAGGAGCAAGAGGTCAAGGAAAAAGCCTTTCACGTGCGCGAACGGCGCTGGGGTTCGTTCGAGCGCTCCGTGATGCTGCCGACCGAGGTGAAGTCAGACCAGGCTAAGGCAGAATTTGAAAATGGTATCTTGACCATCACCCTGCCGAAGGACGAAAGAGCGAAGCCGAGGACAATCGCAATCAAGGCGAAATAGCAACCACCTTGACGAGTGATCACGTCGGAAAATAGAACAAGCTCCAG
>MGNL01000039.1:14078-26231 GCA_001796785.1 Chloroflexi bacterium RBG_16_51_16
CTATTCAAGTCATAGTCGTTGATTAAATTGAAAGGAGAGCTGTACTACGTGTTAGCCAGACGAACAGAGGTTCATGGATTTGAAGTAATAATAACGCGCCTGCGATCCCTATCAACACCCCCGCAAGAACATCCGAAAAGTAATGCACTCCCATGGCGACGCGGGCTAGAGACACCAAAGGAGCCCAAATCCAAAGCAGAAGCGCCAACCACGGCGGACCCAGGCTGGTCGTAAGGATCGCAAGCAGGAATGCACGGGCGGCATGGCCGGACGGAAAGGAATGCGGGTCCGTATTGCGGTAGATGCCTCCCCAATCTCCCTCCGGTCTCCTTCTGCGGACGAGAAACTTGATCAAGAGCACGGTCAGCGCGAGTCCAAGAATGCTGATGACGACGAACACAGCCCAACTTTTCCAGGCTGGCGAGCCGAGCCACCACAAGATCGCCAGACCAATTCCCCAGAACCAGGAATCACCTGAATGTGCAAAAAAAACTGCCAGTGTGCGCAAAAGGCCCGGCTTTTCGGCCACACGTAGTCGGTCGGAAAGCCGGGCGTCAAATTCGAGGAATGCCCGCAAGCTCATGCCGCTAAATCTCCTGTTATCGCCGCCTTGCTTTCTTTACTGCTCTCTTGCTCCGTTTGACTGCTTTGCGGACGACCGGTTTTACCGTTTTGCTTTTAACCTTCTTCGCTACCTTGCTTGCAGGTCTTTTGGCTTTTTTGGTGACCTTCTTGGCCGGTTTTTTCTTTTTCGGACGGGGATGTAATGCGGCTTCTGCCCGGCGTTGCTGACGCACCAGGTCGGCGCGCAGGATTTCAAGCTGGTGCGGTTTATCCGCATCCATAGCCGGTTCCGCGTATTGCCAGACGATCGGCCGACCCTTAATGCCGATTTTTTCACAAACCCGCCTGACCCCTTCTTCCAGGGTCAGCTGACCAGCCCGGAGCAGGATCGCGGTGCCAAGCCCGATGAATGCAGCCTGGCTAAGAGCACTCTTCCTGCGTTCGATCAGTGTTTCCCAAATTCCCTGGTATCGCTCCCCAGCCAGGCGTACATGAGCAATATTGATATCGCCGCCGCATAGCTCGATATCCTTGAATTTGGTGAAGGAACGTTTGGACCCAGGGTAGCGCTTTTCCATGATCGCCCGCGGGCATACACCATAATACAGGTCATCCTGGGTTTGCATCGCGGTCGATACGAGCCAATCAATCATGCGGGATTTAATGCCGGGGATGTCAGCTGATACCACCATCACATATTTGATTTCGGGATTCAGTTCAACTGCTTTCTGGATACCGGCGATGATATTGGAGAGCATGCGGCCCTGGTTCGATACGGTGAAAAAAGGTTTGCTTGTTTGTACGGTTGTCTTTTCCGACAGTCCGACCACGATGATGTTGTCCACGGAACTGGCGCCGTTGAGTGCATCTAACACCCATTGGATCATCGGTTTACCTGCCAATTCGATCAGCGCTTTGGCATCCCCTTTTGAATAGGTATATAAGGGGTCATCGGGTTGGGGTATCCCGCCTGCAAGTACTATTGCATCCATAAATTCTCCTTTTCGAAGGTCGATCTACCTGGTCCTTGGTTGGATTGTTGAGTCTCTGAAGCGAGTAAATTTCTTTTGAAGCTCACCTGATCATCATCGAGAAAAAATATGATTGCTAATTTAGCTCCTGCAATTGGGGTTCAAAACCAAGTTTGTCGAGCATCTCACTCAGTTCAGGCCAGGTTAACGGTCTGCCTTTACCGGACACAGCGACTAGGGCTGCTTCCATCATATTCGTCCCAAAGGATCGTCCGTCAAGCACCGGAGTCGTGGTCAATAGGTATTTGACTCCACATTTCTTGAAAAGCGCAACGTCCTCCGTTGTGGTCGTATTGGTGACGATCACCTTGCCCTGCATGTTATCCGGCATGTGCCGTTTGATGTATAGACAGTCGCCCGCGATCACGGTAGCCCACTCATACCATTTCACGTATTTGGGAATTCTTTGTTCCTGTTTTTCACCGGTCGGGTAAAGCCACTCGAATGGAAAACGCGTAACCACCGGAATCAATAGCGCAGCAAGGAACCGCAGCCCGCGCAGGGTCCGGATTGGAATGGGTATGTCCAGGGCGAACATGAGGTCGCAAAAAACGGTCTCGTAACCCTCTTCCACAAAGGCTTTCGACAGGCCCCACCGATCGACCCCGGCAGTGACCATGACCCTGCGACCGTGCTCGTCCAGGTATTTACCGATCTTTGAACCCAAATATTTCGGAGCCTTGTTTTCGAGAGTGTTCTTCAACCCTCCACCGTCAACGACAGGCGTTTTTGTAATATAACGCACCAGCTTTTGCACGGAATGGAAAGGATAGAATTTTCCTTCGACAATGGCCCCCAGGTCGGCTCCACCTACTCCGAATGCGTCTACTTTACCATCCAACTCCTTGTATTTCAGGGCTGCGGCTTCCATATCTCCATTCGTGCCGATCCGTTCGATACTAACCTTTTCGCCCAACAGCGTCACTTCCACTGCTTTGTCCCTTTTGGATGACCCGATGCTGATGCTCACCGCTCGTTTCATTAATCCAGTCTCCTCGATCTTGATATTAAAAAGTATACACCGAACTCAATCGATTGCCAGCAGGCTTTCCAATATCATTTTCGAAGCCTGGGCAACGACCGCGTGTTGAGACCCGCCATGCGCATCCATCGTGACCACAGCTGGAAATTCTTCGACTTCAATCACCCACATGGCCTCCGGGATGCCAAATTCTAGTTTGAACACCCCGACCACCCTTTTTACCGTCCTGGCAATGAATGAAGCCGCACCGCCTATGGCATGTAGATACACAAAAGGGACTTCCTGGCAGCCTTTCAAGGTCTTTTCACCCATACCGCCCTTGCCGATCACACCTTTGGCATCGAAATGCTTCATCACATCAGCTTGGTATGGCTCCTCACGGATCGAGGTGGTGGGTCCTGCTGCCACAAATTTGTACTCCTTTGTCTCCAGGCCGGAGACCACAGGCCCGCAGTGATAAATGATCGAGCCTTTGAGTAATTTCTTCAATTCCTCATAGACCTGGAGGTCATCGCCCTGAGGCGGACGGGTCTTATTAATGAAGGTCTCGATCATCCATTTATGGGCTGTATCACGGCCTGTGATCATGGTTCCGGTTATCCCAACCGCCTCACCAACCTTCAGTGAACGGATCGTTTCGTCTTGGATGGGTGTTGTTAGCGTATGCATTCCAATCCTTTTTTGTGATAAACCTTCCTGGATTTAGGAAGAATTGTCGCAGAGCGTGAGTTTATTCATAACTAACCTGATTACCGTTCACGATCATCTTACGCCTGCGGTATGCCCAACACATGTATGAGATGGAAACGAAATAGCTCGCGGGTAGCCGGTGGAGTCCGGTGATCTTTGTTTCCAGCACGGTGGTTTTACCCCCAAAGCCCATTGGTCCAATGCCGAGCTGGTTTGCCTCGCGGGTCAGCCTCTCTTCAAGTGAGGTGACATTGGGATCTGGATTCCGCGTGCCCATTTTTTCGAACAGGACTTCTTTCGATTTGATATAGGATGAACCTCGATCTCCGCCTATCGCCACACCCAGTATGCCCGGCGCGCATCCCTGGCCCTGGGCTTTGTATACGGCGTCCAGCACTACTTTACGGACACCCCGCAGGTCGCGTCCCGCGCCCAAGGGATTGTAAGGCATGGAGTACTGGGCACCGACGTTTTCGCACCCCCCGCCTTTGAGGATCAGCTGGATCGTAAGGGGTTGGTCCTTATCCACCTCTTCGAAATGGATGGAGGGAAAATCCTCACCCCCCAGGTTGTTCCCGCTGTTTTTGTCGTAGATCGCATCCACAGCGTTGGGGCGCATGAAGGAGCGTTTGGTTGCTTCCGCCAGGGCTGCACGGATTTGGCTCTTCAATTGCCGGGTAGACCAACCCTCGGGGTAGTGCACATAGAATATGGGTGTGCCGGTATCCTGACAGATAGGTGTGGAATTGAGGCGCGACAACTCGACATTCTTAAGGATCGTCTCCAGCGCCTCGGATGCAGCCGAGCCTGGTTCTTCCTCGGTAAGTGCTTGCTTCAACCGGAGTTCGACATCCGCAGGAAGATCGGTCGATGTAAGCCGGATCAATTCGAGAATTTCATGGGTCAAATCTTGCATGGGTTGCTCCGTCCAGGGTGCTCCGGATCAAATACATTAAAAATAATACTCCGAATCCCCTTGAGGCGTGTCATCATTCGATGCGATGAATGCAATGGTTTTTATTAATAGAACGCCTGGTTATTTTGTACCTGGTAGGTGTTCTGAAAAATAGATCCAGGTTATCTTGCCCGCTCCAACCTGACTCTCATCACCTGGCGCTTCAAGGCGCCGAACCGGTATTTGTAGGCTTCGTCGCCGCGCAGGAAGTCGAATTCGGACCGACCGTTTTCGATCGCCCATTTCAGGTTGTGAGTTAACAGCACCCATCCCGGTGACAGCTCCATAAAATTGCGATCGGCACCCGAGTTGTAACCCCAAAGCTTACCCTGGTAATCGAAGTTCAACGCCGCGGCTGCCTTCCTTCCATTGATTTCCAGGAAGGCAAGCCACAACCAGCCATGCGAATGAGCCGTATGGATGAGGCCACTCATTTGCGTGCGCATGGCCGGTGTGAGGAACCGGGTTTTTTCCGCATCATTCCCCATCAGATCAAGGAATGTGGAAATATCCTCCTCCAGCTTTGTTCCATCCGAGATGTGCCAGCTTACCTCGTTGCCTGCCTCTTCGATCCGGCGCAGTTTTCGGCGGATCTCGTGCCGCTGTTTCTTGTCCAGTGCCGCGAGGTAGTCCTCGAAGTATGTCGGGAGAGGGATATAAGGTGTCGGACGAAAGACCTCCACCGTATAAACCCAGCCTCGTTTCATTGACTCAGCCCTCAACGCCGGCAGGGTGGGGGAATCTTCCGGAATGTTATACAAGTCTAATAATCCCCATTCGACGGGAAAAGATTTGTGAAGAAAATCCAGCAAGTCGGACACGAACGGTTCGACATCCGCCGAGCGGATGATCAGGTCCAGGTAATCGGAAATTTCAATGCTGCCGCTCAAAAGCAGGGCAGGTCGATTCTCATGTTCAGTCAGGAATAACGGTGCGATTCCCCGCAGCCGGTCTGCTTCTCGGGCGGTCACAAGGACAAGCCGGCCTTGTTTCCATTCACCGCCTCCAAGTGTTTTCCACCAGCCGCTTTGGTATTCATGGCGTTGGAATGGCGTATTGGTTATCGCCTCATCTAGAAGTGAATTCCATTCAAGCGGATCAACTTCGGTATAACTCTCGTGCACCTGAAAATCCATAGCCCTCTTTAAGTGTGTTCTTAGATTACTCACAACGCCTGATGGTAAGTAATGACCACTCCCCACAGGCTTGATTCGATTGGTGAAGTGCAGAGAATATCACTGGTAAATGAACGATTTTCATGATGTGATTCGCTACGTTGATAAAGCCCGCCAAATTTTACCAGTATAATGATGACGGAAAATCCTGGACAGGATGGCACGCGTGAGTGCATGCTGATCGCTGGTCCCGTCCCGCTGAAATATGACTCTCGATCTCAATATTCTTACAATTCATCGCATCAAAGGGCAGGAATCAACCTCCATGCCGGGCCTGGTCGCTGTGGCGCCGCCCCGCAAAGCCGCTCGTGGTCGCGAACAGGACCGGCTGCTCGTCTATGTTTTGCTCACCGGAAACGCCACCTTCTCGGTAAGCGATTACAAGAAGATCGCTGCGGATGCCGCAGCTGTTTTTTTTCAATCCGCCGGGACCGTGACCAGTGCATTGCGTGCCGGTGCGGGGTCGGTCAACCAGGTTTTGCTTGAACGAAATCAACTCTCAACCGGAAGCGGACAGCATGTAACGGGATACCTGGCCATGGCCTGCCTGCGCGGTGAGGCGTGCACGATATTGATGAGCGGACCAATTCATCTTTTTTGGCAGGGAGCAGCCGGCACACGCCATATCCATGAGCCTGACCTGTCCGGGAAGGGATTGGGGCTCGGCCAATCCACAATATTTCACTTTTCGCAAGCGGTTCTGCAGTCAGGCGAAATGCTTGTCGTTTGTGGAAGATTGCCAAGTGCTTGGCAAAGCGCATTTACTGGCTCAAATCCATCGTCTCTGGAAGCAACCCGCAGACGCCTGCTCACAATGACGGGTGAAGATCTGAATGCTGTGCTGGTTCAGGTGTCGGATGGAACGGGGCAGATCAATATTATTCACTCACTCGATGGGCAGAACTCCTATGCACCCACACCAGGTTCTGGTCCTCAAGCGGTTGCACCAGCAGAGGTGGATGTGTCAGTTCCGGAAACGCAATTTCAAATTGTAGACGCAGCCACCGCTCAACCAACTACTATCGATCCACCTTCAGCGTATGCAATCCCTCCGGATGTTCCTTTCGAATCAAAGGTTCCAGCTGAGCCTATGGCCAGGTTCAAGGTCGGTGCGGAAGCCGGGCCGCGTGAATTTCCGCCTTCCATTCCGCGGGCCGGCTCCCCACCGAAAACCAACCTGCCGCCGCCGCTCCCCCCCTTAGATTCCGCATCTGTTGTCGAAAGATCAACCCCGCTGAAGGATGATGAGTCAGCTCATAGCCCCGTTAACAACCACCAAAATCCAAGGCAGGCAGCTATCGTTCGCACCACAGCTTTGAAAATCCTGGAGGGTGTTCGTTCCTGGCGGCAGATATCCATGAGGCTAGGGACTGGCTTGCAAAACTTCCTGCCTCGCTTATTGCCGGGTACGGACGCGACTCAACCCTTCGTACCAACCCCATCGATGATGGTTTTGTTTGCGATCCTGATTCCGATCCTCGTGGTCACTGCAGCATTCACGGTTTACTCCCGTTATGGACGAAGCATCCAATACGAAACTTCGATGGCGCAGGCATTGGAAGCCTCCCGCCAGGCGCGCGCACTTACCGATCCCGTCGAGCAGCGCAAAGCCTGGGAGGCTGTGATGCTCAACCTCGAACAGGCGGAGTCTTTCCGCAAGACGGCTGAAACAGAACAATTAAAACAGGAGGCTGGGACAAGCCTGGATGGTTTGCTAGGCATCCTGCGCCTGCAATTCACACCCGCATTCAGCAGCCCGTTGGGGATCGACATCAGCCGTATGGCAGCCAGCGAGACCGATCTCTTTCTCTTGGACGCAGCCAACGGGCAGGTGCTCCATGCGGACCATACCGAAGGACACGGCTTTCGTATGGACACCGGCTTTAATTGTGCTCCGGGCAACTACGGAGGCTACTCCGTGGGACCTCTGGTAGATATTATCGCCTTACCAGGATTGCAGTCACTGAAGGCCACCGTCCTGGGTGTGGATGCCTTCGGAAATCTACTTTATTGCGAACCTGGCCAGGTCGCCCAGGCAATTCCGCTTCCGCCACCGGACACCAATTGGGGCCGGGTGACTGCCTTCACGCTCGATGCGGGCAACCTGTTCGTTTTGGATGCCCCGTTCAGGGCAGTGTGGGTGTTTCCGGGTACGGATGATGCGTTTATTGATCGCCCCTACTTTTTCTTTGGGGATTACACACCTGAAAAACAGGATGTGATCGACCTGGCAGTTACCGGCGATGACCTGTACATGCTTCACGCGGATGGTCATCTATCCACTTGCTCCTACAGCCGCATCGAAGCCGTACCGACCCGCTGCCAGGATCCTGCCCCGTTTATCAATCCCTTCCCGGCCAGCCAGGATGAGGATATATTCTCGCAAGCAAACTTTACGCAGATGTTTTTTACTGCCCCTCCTGATCAATCGATCCTGTTGTTGGATGCCGACTCACAGGCTGTCTACCGGTTGACCCCGCGCTCGCTGGAACTTCAAAACCAGCTCCGCCCGACGACCGGTTCCTCAAACCCGGTCCCGGGAGGACCGGTGGGAGCCATGGCGGTCAGCCCAAATCATGTACTTTACATTTCGGTCAGAGGCCAGATTTACTTTGCCACCGGCATGCCTTGAACTCAACGTTGCAGGTGTGTTAGACGGTTTATAGATGATCCGATGAGCCTTCTGATAACCTGGATAAACGCTTTGCAAGCCCTGGAACAGCTATGACGTCCAATTTGCTCAACCGGTTGAGAGATCTGATCCGAAACAGGCTGCAACCCAAAGTCGCACCTGACAGCCTGGTGGAACCTGCGCGCCTCATCACCAGCAAGGTTCTGCTGTTGGTCTACGATCCGGTAATTGACCGGTCCAGCGGTGCAACCCTCTCCAGCCTGCAGGGATGGTACCGTGTATCCGAACTGGTGAGCGGATTTATAAAGGATATTTTGAATACCAGCAAGGGATTGCTGCGTTACCAGATCGAACAGCGTTTGGATGTGGACGAGTTCCCGGCCAAAATAGATGGTTTCCGCTACACACCCGAATATTACCTGGATGTCTTGCGCGGCGCCGCACCGCCACACCGGCCTCAGGAGGTGGATTATTTGGAGATCCTATCCTCCTACAAGATCCTGCCGCGCATAGCCAGAAGTGAGATAGATGAGGTGTGGATCTTCTCCTACCCGAATGCCGGATTCTATGAATCGACCATGGGTGGACCGGGAGCCTTCTGGTGCAATTCACCTCCGCTCAAAAACACAGCTGCGGCGCGCCGGCGGTTTATAATCATGGGATTTTCTTATGAACGTCATTTCGGCGAGATGCTTGAATCGTTCGGACATCGCGCTGAATCGATCCTCATGAAGACCTATGAGAATCTGGATGACAGCGTGAACTTATGGAAGCGGTTCACCCGCTATGAAAAGATCGCCCCGGGCCAGGCTGCGTGCGGGACGATACATTTCGCACCCAACAGCCAGCGGGATTACGATTGGAACAACCCGACCCCGGTTCGAAGCGAAAGTTATGACTGGCTGCTCAACTTCCCGGAATTCAAGGGGGATGTGCGCATGATCGGTTCCACCGAGTGGGGCAGCGGGGATATCCGGGCGCATCATTTATGGTGGCTCAATCATTTCCCCAGGGTGGCTGGCCGCCGCAACGGGATTCACAATAACTGGTGGCAGGTTGTGGGGGATCCTAATATGGTTAAAACTTGATGTTGAACACGATTGGCTGGCTGATGATTTCATGTGAACAGATCAATTTCAGAGCTTGCAGCTTGTCCGGGGACTTTGAGTTATGGGATTTTGGTAAATAGGCTTTTGAGTAAAAATTCACTATAAAAGCACTGTCTGAATCCAGCTTGAATGCGAGCGATGAAATTCAGTGAACCGAGCGAGCTTGACTCGTAGTAAGATAGCCAACAAAAATATCATCCCTGTAAATTTTATTGGAGTTCAAAATGTATGAAGTCAAAACAAAAGTCAATGATGCAAGTGTGAGGAAGTTCCTGGATGGTGTTTCAGACGAAAATAAACGCAAGGATTCATTTGTATTACTTGAGATGATGAGGAAAGCGACCGGGAAGGAACCGAAGATGTGGGGCACCAGCATCGTCGGATTTGATTCTTATCATTACAAGGGAAAGAGCTCTGAAGGGGAATGGCTGGTATTGGGATTTTCACCTCGCGTTCAAGCTCTTACACTGTATGCGGTGGGTCACTGGGAATCCCATAAAGAACTCCTTAAAAAATTGGGAAAACATTCGCTGGGTAAGGGATGTTTGTACATCAAGCGCCTGGAGGATGTGGATCGAGACGTTCTAAAAGATTTGATTGGCGCCGCTGTAACCCGTTCTAAGGTAGTCATACGGGCGATGCAATCGGATAAGCGGAAATGAATTTGTTTTAAAAAGCGCTTCGCAGTAGTTGCGAAGCGCTTTTTTTATTTTCTTGGGATGATCTTGTGAGCAAAATTGGTCAGTGACGTCCTAAATGCCTTTATCGCGCCCTGGAATGCTGAACCACAGGCTTGCAGCCCAGGAGGAGCCATATGCAGATCCAATGTCCGGCAAGCGATTTCATGTGCACAGATAAATTTCAGAGCACGCAGCTTGTATGTAGAATTTGAGTTTTTGGATTTTGGTAAATCGGGCGTTAAGCAAAAATTCCCTGTATAAAGACAGTCTGATTCCAACCGGAATGCGAGCGATGACGTTTATTGAACCGGGTGAGCCTGACTCGTAGTATTATTGCCAGCAAAATATTATCCTTGTAAACATGGTTGGTGTTCAATATGTATGAGCCGAAAACCAAAGTCAACGATGCAAGCGTGGAGAAGTTTTTGGAAGACGTCCCGGACGAAAAGAAACGAAAAGATTCATTCGTACTGCTCGAAATGATGAGAAAAGCGACCGGGAAGGAACCGAAGATGTGGGGGACCAGCATCGTTGGATTCGATTCCTACCATTACAGAGGAAAGGCTAGTGAAGGAGATGCGGGGATCGCGGGATTTTCACCGCGCAAACAGAGCCTCACCTTGTACATAATGAGTGGATGGGAATACCATAAGGATCTGCTGAAGAAATTGGGGAAACATTCGCTTGGGAAGGTATGTTTATACATAAAGCGATTGGACGATGTGGATGTGGCCGTTTTAGCGGAATTGATAGACGCTGCCTTCTCGCGTTCGAAGCGTTTGATCAAGAAAATGAATTCATAACGGGAACCAGGTTATCAAAAGCGCCTCGCAGTGATTGCGAAGCGCTTTTTATTTGCTTGGGATGATCTTGTGAGCAAAATAATTTTGGGTTGTTCTAAATCCTTACCCCGCTCCCTGGAATGACGAACCCCTCGCTTGCAGTCCAGGCTGGGCCATATGTAGAGCCAATGTTTGGCGGGCTGCTCTTTCGACTTCGTTCAGGATGGATTGAGGGTTCATGCCGGAGAGAACCTCACCGAAAGTAACCTGCGGTTTCAATCCAAAAAGTTCCTTGCCGCTGATTGCCTGGCGTAACATCTGGTACATGAACGCCAGCCGCTGACGGTCCCTTCGTTCCTTGCGGAACCAGGTGATCGGGTGCCGCATGCAAGCTTGGGCGATCACACCGCTCACCATGGTAACCAGCACACGCAGGTGGGGAACGTTCCGAAGAAATAATTCCAGGCTGCGCGACCAGCAATTGAATTCCGCATCAGACCCCGGCATGAATGCAGGATCCGGCTCGATGGTTCCCCGCGGAAAGATCAATAACGAGCCGCCCTCCCTCAGGTGTTGGATCGATTTCCGCACGGTCAGCATGCGACCTTGGGTTTCCTTCGGAGGCGGGGAGAATATCGCGTGTTCACTGAGCGCCGGGAGGTGCTCGTATGGCGGGTCCTGGCCGATGATGATCTTATAATCCGGGCGGTAAATATAGGCTGAGATCACCATCCCGTCATACGAAGCGGGATGGTTCGCTGCGATCAATAAAGGCCCGTCTGCTGGAATATTTTCCAACCCCTGGGCGCCATGATCGACCACAAAATTTGGGAGCAGCCAGCGCGCGCCGGCTGCGGTACCATGTTGTTCAATAACGCGGTCAAGCCCAAGAGCCAGTGCCGAAAACCGTCTCACGGACCGACCGAACAGATATTCGGTAATGGCAGAGAGGCTTCCTGTTTGTGACACGCCCATGGCTTTTCGGAGTTCGAAGAGCAGGCTTTCTGCCATTAGATTGATTTTTTCCTCCGGCAGATCAGTCAGCCCGGATTGCCTGCTGGAATCGGCTCTGGTTAAATTATGGATGGATTCATCATTGGATTCAATGCTCGGCGAAACCGGTTTTGTTTCTGTATTCATCAGTGTCCAGACAAAAGAAGCCTGTTCCAACAAGGAATTGAACTGCCGGAGTACCTCACTTTAAGTGCTGATCGCTTTGACAAGGGTGGGGAAAATTTTGTGATGGCTTGCCTGCTTCTGCCCTGTAAACTTACCACACCGGTCACTGCACTGTCAAACGCGTTGTTAGTTCAGTTGATCAGGAATTTTTGTTTCAAAAGGAATTTATTACTTTCCTCGATGACTCGAAAAAATGCTGGAGTGTAAGCGCATCATCCTTCATCAAGAAATTAATTCGATTAGCTTGGATGGGTTTATACTTGGCTTACTATACTCTAACGAAGGAGGCGGTCAGCATGGCAAGCGTCACATTCGATCACGTTTATAAAAAATTCGGGGATATGGTCGCAGTGGATGACCTGGACATCAAGGTG
>MGNL01000039.1:26385-26637 GCA_001796785.1 Chloroflexi bacterium RBG_16_51_16
GTATGCGCTTTACCCTCACTTGACTGTCTTTGACAACATGGCTTTCGGTCTGAAACTGGCAAAGTTTCCGAAAGACCAGATCAAAGCCCGGGTGGAAAAGGCAGCTGCCACACTGGGCATCCAGGAACTCCTCCAGCGCAAACCGCGCCAGCTTTCGGGTGGGCAGCGGCAGCGTGTGGCTGTCGGCCGCGCCATCGTCAGGCAGCCGAAAGTCTTCCTGTTTGATGAACCGCTCTCCAACCTGGATGCCAA
>MGNL01000039.1:26723-26837 GCA_001796785.1 Chloroflexi bacterium RBG_16_51_16
AAGCCATGACCATGGCGACCCGGATCGCGGTGATCAACCGGGGAAAGCTCCAACAATTGGATACCCCGCAAAACCTTTACAACAACCCGGTCAATCTTTTCGTTGCTGGCTTCA
>MGNL01000039.1:26890-27070 GCA_001796785.1 Chloroflexi bacterium RBG_16_51_16
CTCAGCGCCGACTGTGTTGATTTTAAGATACCGATTCCAGAGGCGCGTGCTCGTACCCTCGCTTCGCGGTCAGGACACCGGGTGGTGGTTGGCATCCGTCCTGAGGATATCCACGATGCGAAATTCTTGCCTTCGAACCTTTCATCCACGAGTGTCCAGGTGAAGGTTGAAGTGACAGAG
>MGNL01000039.1:27135-28365 GCA_001796785.1 Chloroflexi bacterium RBG_16_51_16
GTCGAATCTCAATGCGGGCAGCACGGGTGAGGTTGCCCTGAATCTTGAGAAGATCCACATCTTCGATGCGGAAACGGAACAGGCTCTTTGAAAGTTCATCTCCTCAGGGTATCTTCTCTGGACTTGGATATTTAAGCTGCCCCAAAGGCAGCTTTTTATTCGCGCTATGTCGTCCTTTAATCTCTTGACATGCGTTTCTAGTGAGCAGTAGGATTGGATTAAAATCCAAAAAATACTTGACTTTATTTTAATTGCCTGCCTCCTCGAGTTGGTTAATGACAGAAATGCGCTTCATAGAAATACTTGCTGAATACAGGCAGAAGGCTTGCGATATGTTGTTGGTTTTAATAGTTAAATTGGTTGAAAAGCTCGATCTGAGACGATACTCCTTTCGCTGGCTCACCCTCATGGATGACAAATAAATCAGGAAGGATTTGAACATGCAGTAAAGAACATTAGGCAGGAGCGGGCTGCTGGTCTCGAACCTGTGTCTGGGGACGATGATCTTCGGGGAGGAGAATTCGCGTGGGACCGACACGGGCACCGCGACAAAGATCATTCACAAGTTCCTGGATGCGGGCGGGAACCACATTGATACCGCCAATGTATACGCCGGAGGCCGATCGGAGGAGATCGTAGGTGCAGCGCTCAAGGACCGCCGCGACCGCGCCATCCTGGCGACCAAGGTCCGCTGGAAGACCGGTCAAAGCCTCAACGAGCAGGGGCTGTCCCGCCATCACATGCTGCGGAGTGTGGAAGCCAGCCTGCGGCGGTTGCAAACCGAGGCAATCGACCTGCTGATCGCCCATGCCTGGGATCCCATTACGCCTCTGGATGAGACCTTGCGCGCCTTTGATGACCTGGTCAGCTCCGGCAAAGTACGGTATATCGGTGTCTCGAATTACAAAGCCTGGCAGTTGATGAAAGCGCTGGCATTGAGCGAGCAGCGCGGCTGGGTGCGGTTTACCGCTGCGCAGTATCAATACAGCCTTGTGGAGCGGAACATCGAGCATGAGATCAGCGAAATATGCATTAATGAAGGTCTGGGATTGACTCCCTGGGGTCCTCTGGGCGGCGGATTCCTGAGCGGTAAATACAAGCCCGGCGGCAAACCCGGGGAAGGCCGGCTGGCTATGCAGCCGGAAGAGGATGAAGAATCCTGGTTGCGCCGCTCGAACGAACGCAATTGGGCGATCCTGCAGGTCGTCGATGCAATTGCCAAGGCGCATA
>MGNL01000040.1:0-236 GCA_001796785.1 Chloroflexi bacterium RBG_16_51_16
TACCGTCCCTGGGTTAGGATCCTTTCGATCAGATGAAAATAAAACCTGAAAGGAATTTGGATGTATGAAAATCATGCAGGTTGATCTTGCGAATAGGCGACAGGTGTGTGATTTCCTTGGATTACCATTTCGTATTTATAAGAATATTCCCCAATGGGTACCCCCATTGCAAATCGATGAACGCAATCGCTTGAACGTTCGCAGCTATCCATTCTTCAAGCACTCGGTGGCGGCAT
>MGNL01000040.1:269-6038 GCA_001796785.1 Chloroflexi bacterium RBG_16_51_16
GCCGCATCGCGGTCATGGATCACCGGTTGTATAACCAGCACAATAACAAGAAGACCGCGTTCTTTTATATGTTCGAGTGTGAAGATAGAACCGATGCCTCTCAAGGGTTGTTCGAGGCGGCTTTCGAATGGGCTCGGGATCGCGGCTTGAATGAAATCCTCGGCCCCAAGGGATTTACTGCTTTGGATGGATCTGGATTACTCGTTAAAGGTTTCGAACTCAGACCCGCCTTCGGTCTGCCTTACAATCCAGCCTACTATATTCCCCTCATCGAATCACAGGACTTTAAATGTTATATGGAATCCGTCTCAGGTTACCTGGGAGTAGATATTAAATTTCCCGAGCGTATTCATGAACTTGCAGAGCCTATCGCCCAGCGCCGCGGGTTGCGGGTTTCCGGTTATAAAAACCGAAAAGATATTCGCAGCTTGATCCCTCACTTGAAGGAACTATACAATGAAACCCTGGGTGGTATGGAGGATGGCACACCTATTACGGACGAAGAAACCCGTTCCATGGCAGACCAGATGCTTTGGTTTGCTGATCCAAATTTGATCAAAGCGGTTGTGAAGGACGACAAGATCGTTGGATTCCTGCTTGCCTATCCAGACATTTCCGCTGCGCTTCAGAAAACTGGCGGCAGGCTTTTTCCATTTGGCTGGCTGGTCATGCTTCTGGAGCTAAAACGGACGGATTGGTTGAACATCAACGGTGCGGGATTAATACCCGAATACCGTGGATCAGGCGGCACAGCCATTCTGTTCAGCGAGATCTTCAAATCTGTTGTGGATAACGGTCAATTCCGACACGCTGAGGTCGTACAGATTGGTAAGGAAAATGAAAAAATGCAGCGTGAGATGCAGAATTTCGGAATCGATTTCTATAAAACACACCGGGTCTATAAGCGTGAGCTATGAATGGGCTCGAATCATTAATAAGTTTAGCAATATAAATCGAATCAAACCTGCCTGAAATACGCTCGTTAACAGCGAGAGTATAATCCTTCGTAATTCATCATGATTCCCTTTCGACGGTACCTGCCATCGATTCTGATTCTTTTGATCCTTGGGTGGGGTGGTCTGGCGTTTCTCCTAATCTACACCTTTCCGACGGTGTGGCCTCGCTGGACATTTTATTTCCTATGGGTCGTGGCATTGACAGGAACAGCCCTTCCGTTCGCATATGTACTCAACCGTCTATTTCCTACCCATCCACCTGCTGAGAGCAGCGTTCCTATACGGCAGGCTATCTGGGTTGGAATTTATGGCGCCACGCTAGCCTGGCTTCAGCTCGGCAGGCTGGTAAGTCTGTGGGTGATCCTCGGGCTCGCCGGGGGTTTGGTTGCGATTGAATATTTCATTCGATTACGTGAACTGGCACGCAGGCGACCCGTGCATCAGGACGAATCGATTCCCGATCTCCACCTCGATGATAAATCTGCGTGACTTGCCCTCGGTCGGGAAATTGCTTGAAAGCCCTGTGGCAACCGATTTAATCGCGGTTTATGGCCGCCCTTTGACATTATCCGCGTTGCGGGATGCATTGGATGAAATCCGAAGAAAGAAAGTAAGTATCGAGGCTATAGACCCAACGTCTACTGAGATAATTTTTAATCGAGCCGGAGATATGCTCGCAATCCGGACTGCACCAAGTCTTCGAGGAGTGATCAACTCTACAGGAGTGATCCTGCACACCAACCTCGGAAGGGCTCCGTACAGTAAAGCCACCAGCCGGGCCATGGATGAAATCTCACACGTTTATTCAAACCTTGAATACGATCTGAGCCAGGGTGAACGAGGATCGCGTCTCGTGCATGCCGAAAACCTTCTTAAAAGTTTGACCGGCGCGGAGGCGGCGATCGTGGTGAATAACAATGCCTCGGCGGTTCTGCTGGTTTTAGCAGCTCTGGCGAACCGCCGTAAAGTCATTGTTTCACGGACGCAATTGATCGAGATCGGCGGGGGATTCCGACTTCCCGATATCATGAAACAATCGGGGGCAAAGCTGGTGGAAGTAGGGACAACCAACCGCGTGCATTTGAACGATTACCGGGAAGCACTCCAGGGAAATGCAGCCCTGGTGCTGCATGCCCACCGTTCAAATTTTAAGTTGATTGGTTTTACAGATGAACCAGAACTTTCCGAGTTGGCCGCAATTTCGAGGGAGTTCGATTTACCAGCAGTGGACGACTTGGGTTCAGGTGCGCTAATTAATACCGAAAAATATGGTCTCGCACACGAGCCCACCGTTCAGGAGTCGCTTAAAGCAGGTTTTGATCTCGTCTGTTTTTCGGGAGATAAATTGCTGGGTGGACCTCAGGCGGGAATCATCGTTGGCAACAGTAAGCTGGTAGAGAAACTCAAGCGTCATCCGCTGGCACGCGCGCTACGAGCAGATAAGACGCGTCTGGCAGGGTTATCGGCAACACTCCTCCATTACCTAAAGGATGAAGCTGAACATGAGATTCCGGTTTGGAAAATGATTTCAGAGCCCCTGGAAAAGATCCGTCTGAGGGCTGAAGATTGGTGCCGGCGATTGGGTAGTGGCGAAGTTATAAAGGGAGAGTCCACTGTCGGGGGAGGTAGTCTACCAGGCGAGATGCTTCCTACGTATCTCCTGACGATCCGGACAGCCTCGCCCGAATCGTTTCTTGAGCAATTACGCGGCTGCCAACCCCCTGTAATTGCCCGCACCTCCCAGGATGTAGTATTAATCGATCCACGCACGGTGCTCCCGGATCAGGAAGACGAGTTGTTGTCGAATCTGACGGTTACTATAGCAGCCCTACCTTAAAAATCAAGATGGACACGATCCATCGAGATATTCCTGGTGTCAGTCGAGCTTTGGAGACAAAATGAAATCAGATCTTGATAATTTGATGAAAACCCATCATTTGGAAGCTATTTTAGTTCTGGGAGATGCCGAGAACAATCCCCCGATGTATTATCTTACCGGCGGCGGGCATGTAAGCGGCGCAATTTTAATCAAGAAAACTGGTGAAGGGCCAGTTCTCTATTATAAGGACATGGAACGGGAGGAAGCGGCAAAAACTGGTTTAACCACCCGGTCTATGAGCAATTATCTAAAAGAAGAGTATTACAAAGATGCAAAAGGGGACCAGAGCTTAGTCGAGGCGATGTGCCTCGCAAACATCCTTTCCGAAATCACATTGAAAGGGCGAGTCGGGATATATGGAAAGGTTGAATTGAGCAGCGCTCTTGCGAAGTTCAACCACCTGCGCAGACTGGCACCTGAAGTGGAATGGGTGGCCGAATCTGCTCTCGACTCGGTTTTCCTGCGCGCCATGGAAACCAAAGATACCTATGAAGTTGATCGAATACGCAGGATGGGGAAGATAACAACCGAAGTGGTGGGATTGGTTGCTGCTTATCTCACCGATTGCAAAGTGAGTGAGGGCGAACTACTATTAAACGATGATGGTACTCCCCTTACCATTCGAGATGTAAAAGGCAAGATCAACCTGTGGCTTGCTGAACGCGGTGCAGTGTTGCCTGAAGACGTTATCTTTGCAATCGGAAGGGATGCAGGAATACCTCATTCGGTTGGTAATCCTGAGGATGTGATCACGCTAGGGAAGACAATCGTCTTCGATATTTTTCCGGCCGAACAGGGGGGCGGTTATTATTACGATTTTACGCGCACCTGGTGCCTTGGATATGCTCCCAAAGAAGCCCAGGAATTGTATGACCAGGTCAATGAAATTTACGAAAAGGTGAGGGACAACTTCGACCTGAATGCTCCCTTCAGCACTTACCAAAAGCTGACTTGTGAATACTTTGAGTCCAAGGGTCATAAGTCTCTCTTGAACACCAGCGCGCCTCTGGACGGATATGTTCACACCCTGGGCCATGGTGTGGGGATTAATATCCACGAAAGACCATTCAGCCGACTTGCGATCGGGGATGATCACCGCCTTGTTCCGGGTGTGGTTGTCACCTTAGAGCCCGGTCTTTATTATCCCGCGAAGGGGATGGGTGTCCGAATCGAAGACACTTACTGGTTCCGGCCGGATGGCCGGATCGAAATTCTAGCAGAATATCCGTACGACTTTGTTTTGGAAATGAAACACTGGCATAAAAAGACCACCTGATTGCGATTTGCATTCGGATGGAACAAGATTGTCTTCCTTGTTTTATTGAACCAACCATCGAAGCGTGACAGAATTAAAACCCGCCCGTATCCTGGCTATCGAAACCTCCTGTGATGAGACGGCCTGTGCCGTCCTCGAAAATGGCCGCAGCCTGCTGGCTTCCAGTGTGGCTTCCCAGATGGAAGTTCATGCGCGTTTTGGAGGTGTTTACCCGGAAGTGGCGTCCCGGCAGCATATCCTTGCCATCATCCCGGTCATCGAGCAGGCACTGGCTGAAAGTCATCTCACTCTAAAAGATGTAGATGCGCTTGCAGTAACCCGCGGACCCGGTTTGGCAGGCTCACTCGTTGTGGGCATGAATGTGGCCAAAGGTTTAGCCCTCGGGACCGGATTACCGTTGGTGGGAGTCAATCATCTCGAGGGGCATATTTACTCATCATGGGTTTACAACCAGGGCGAGTCGATGCCTGCCGCGCCGCAGTTCCCGTTAATGGCGCTGCTTGTATCCGGAGGTCATACAGAGCTTGATTTGATGACCGATCACCTGACTTATCGCAGGCTTGGTGCCACACTGGATGATGCGGCCGGGGAGGCATTTGACAAGGTCGCCCGATTGCTTCAACTTGGTTATCCTGGCGGGCCTGCGATCCAAAAAGCTGCCAGCGAAGGTGATCCGAACCGGTTTCGGTTTCCCCGAGCCTGGATGGAAGCAACTCACAATTTCTCATTCAGCGGATTGAAAACAGCCGTCCTTTACCAGGTGCGGGAATTGGAACAGAAGGGGAGAGGCTTGCCGGTTGCAGACCTGGCGGCCTCTTTCCAGGCGGCTATAGTCGAAGTCCTGTTCACGAAGACGATCCAGGCAGCGCGACAATTCGGCGCAAAGGAGATCTTAGTGGCAGGCGGTGTATCTGCCAACCAAGCTTTAAGGACCACATTCAAGAATCAAAATGAGTTCCCTGTGCACATCCCCGCCCTTTCGTTATGTACTGATAACGCCGCGATGATCGCCGCAGCAGGCTACTATCGCTTCGCCCTTGGGCACACTTCTGGATTGGACATGGATGTCCTTCCAACCTGGCCGCTTTCTTGAATCGACACTGATTGCCTTGTGAAGGATATTGGAATCATGGACATATCGCCAATTAGATTTATTGGGTTGAACTGTTAGATATATTTTATAACCCGGGCGATTTGAGTTTAAACCAAAACCCCGCACGGACAGCCCTGTCCATGCGGGGTTTGTTTAGAGGAGAATGCAACCCCTATTATATTGCTTGACTTTAATCCTGCCTGAATAGTACCTAAATCAAGTATGAGAATTAATTACAGGAAAATTTATTTCATCCCATTTTAATCTAGAGAAGTTTTTAATATCTCCGTTTCGGAAATTGGCCCTGCCCTCAAAATGTTTGGACGGGAGCCTGTACAATCCACAAGCGTTGAAGGTTGTCCCCCCGGCGACTCGCCTCCATCAAGCACCAGGTCGATCCTGCCGTCTAATTGCTCCAACACTTGCTCTGCAGTGGTCGGATCGGATTGGTTGGATATATTGGCGGATGTTACCGCTAATGGTCCAGTTTGCCTGAGGAGTTCTAATGCGAATGGGTGATCAGGCATCCGGAGTGCAACCGTATTTGTGGAGGACACTGATTCGG
>MGNL01000041.1 GCA_001796785.1 Chloroflexi bacterium RBG_16_51_16
CGGCGTACAGTCGATGACAGGCCACTTCTCCATTCTCGCTTTATAGATCATCCAATTATCCCATCCGGATCGGCCAACGGCAAACGGGGGTATCGCGTCATAACATTCGCGGGGAAATACGAAAAAATCGCTCCCAGCTGGTTTATGCAGGCTTCCTTTGTGTTCTGCCAACACCTTTAGCTTCTCCTCCCACCCGGGTGAAAAATCCATCGGTTGGGTAATCTCTAAATCCCATCGGCGGCTGAGAAAAACAAACTTGTCTTTCTGACCTGAAATATGACGCGCGGCCTCGATCAAATCTGAGCTGAAGAGAATATCGGTATTAACGATCCCCAGGATTGGGCTGCGGGTGTTCTTCCGCGTCACTTCGAGCATTGACGAAATCAACGGAGTCCCTCGTTCGTTATATTCAACTTCGGGTATATGGATCGCACCCATTTCTTTCGCGACCTGCTCCAGACCAGCCTCCCTGCCGAGCAGTACTACCTGGACGTCCGGGAGGCAGGTCCAGGACCGGATCGCATTACGCTGGATCAAACCGATATGCGGGTCTGTAAATGGCTTGGGAGCGGAAAAAAGTGTGATCAGAGACATCCCAGGACATTCTTCAATAATCGGGTCTCGATACATCCTCTTCGGATATCGATCTCAATCCTCATAACAAAAAAAGTTTCATCCAATACGGGTTGGTCATGGAATTCACCTACCGCTACTGGTTGACCTTGGATCTGTATCCTGCAGTGACTTATGGGGTATCGCTGAGTTAATTTCCATTAGGGTCGGTTTTGCCTGCACGAGGTCGATAACATCTTTCCATGAAAAATCATCCTTGCCTTTAAAATGTTCAAAGACCTTGCGGATGAATTCCAAATCTTCTGCAGTATCTACCGTCCATCGATATTTTCCATAATCCGGACTGGTATGAAGCAATCCGATCTTGTACCCACGGGATGAAATTCCGGTCTCCAGTTCTGGATTCAGCCGTACAAATTCTACGCCTTCATAAAGGTACGGCATAACATGTTCCCGTTGGTACGGCTTTTCTGCTCGTTTCCAGGATTCTTCCAGGGCTGACATTGTGCAAACCTCCACGTCCAATCCTATGGGATAGGTTCGGTGAAATGGAGGTGGCAACCGATTGCATCCGAAATCTAACTTTTCACGGATCAGAGTATTCACAGCCTCGTCGATCAAGACCGGATCGATGACCGGACAGTCAGCAGTGATCCGCACGATAACCTGGATGTCTTTATCCCGGACCAGTTGATAAAACCTGTCCAGAACATCGTACGCGTTACCCCTGAATACCGGTATGTGATTCCCAGCGCAAAAATCTGCCACGGGTCCATCAGAGGGATTTGTGGTCGTCGCAATCCAGGTTTGTTGAATGGTTTTCGACCTGGAGGCACGAGTGAAGACGCGTTCGAGCATGGGTTTACCGGCAATATCCATCATGATCTTGCCCGGCAGACGGGTCGATTCCATGCGGCCTTGAATGACACCGATGACGCGCGTTTGCATAAATTATTTCCGGAGCAATTAAACTTATTTCATGAAGCCTGAGCTTCCGAGGCAATGGGCAAAGGCAGGATAAATCCCCGGGCGCGAAATTTTTCAACGTAGTCGCGTACCATCCAATAATCCAAACCAACCTGCTCAGCGATATCCAAAACCGAATGTGCACCTTCGAACCGCATCATGATTTTTTCGATTGCCCGGTTGAGAGCGTAGTTTTCCCGCCAATCCACCCACAATCCGTTGCCGGAAAGGAAAACCGGACCGCGAAAATTCCGCCTGGGGATGTAATTGCTTGCAAAGATGCGGATGATTTTCTCCGCTGCCTCGGCCGCGCTCACAAGCATGTCTTCATGGATAATATCCAGGTTGTCGTCGGTAGTATGGTATTCGTCATACGGCCAACGGTTGAGAGAAATGCAGGGCACGTTAACACCGGGGCCATTCAAGACACGCTCGTCGTTGGGTGGGAACGCGGCAAACTCGCGTTCTTCGTGCGGTGTACCTCGCATTACGTAAGCAGTCACCCTATCAAGCAGGTGTTCGTTCTGGCGGGTATGGTGCCAGGCAAGCTTGTTCTTAGTGCCGGTCATTTCAATAAACATCCCACCTTTCAAGCTTGGGATCAGGTCTTCATGATTGGCGAGATAAACAATGCTGCCGATGGTTTCCGGGCCGAACCAGAAGCGTACACTCATCGAACCCGGGGGTAGGGGATTCTCTGCCAGCCTGCGTGCCAATCCTATTGCGGTGACTACACCCGACCCGTCATCGTTCGCCTGCATGGGATGACAGGTATGCGCCATGACCATGAATTCGCCCGCCTCCGGATTTGGTCCGCCTTCCGGATGGATCACAGCCGTGGCAACTTTGAAGCCTTCCCCAGGATTGGCCAGGAACTCACTTCGAACGACGGCATGATAGGTTGTGTCCCGGGCAAGTTTGTCGAATGTGTTCTTGGGCAGGCAGAAACCCCAATCACGCTCGTAATATTTAAAGATCCAGGGAATGGCATGCGGCCGTTTCTCATTGAAATACAAATGCGGCTCCAATTCTTCCCAGGTCAGCCATTGATCGATAGCGGGGGAATAAGAAACAAGGTGTAGCGGATTTTCTTTGAAATCAACTACTCTCCGGCCGTCTTTGGTTTCGAGGTAAGCTTCATGGACGGCGTACCTCTCGGGGACCTGCCAGGTCCAGGCTGCAGTCCGCGGAGCAAATGATTCGATCCGGTAATCGGACGAATCCGGCATGTGTAAGCCCACGATCGCCAGGGTCTTATCCTGGTCCTCAGAAGCCAGGGTTCTGTGCAAAGGAAAAAATTCAGCCAGGATGGATTTAAGAGTTGAACTTGATTTCATCGTTGCATATCCGCCTTGGGTATGAGGGTAGGTCGATCATTTAATATTTCGGCTCTTCGATAAAGTGAAGTTTATCTGGATGCTCCCTGATGATCACGGACATATTGTCAAAAAAATCCTGCGCGCCAGCATAGTGCACCTTCGCCTGGCCCACCTGGATCTCCTTGATAACACCCGCTGCGAGCAGTTCGTTCATCCCGGGAACGATGTATGTTTTCACACGGTTACTCTTGCGGGCGAACATGGAATAGGTTTTCAGTTGCGGAATGCGATTATAGCCCACGTAGATGCCTGAAAACTCCTTGATCGTCCGGTAATCACATCCAACATTGAATTCAATGTAATGATGCATTGAAAAGGTGTTATTAAAATCCAGACCAATGCTGACGATCGTTCCATTGGTCTTATGGAACAGCGCAAATGCCGAATTGGGTCCATACGCTTCGACGTCTTCAGTCGCAGCGAATTCGTCAGCTCGGCGTCCCAGGACTGCGAACGAGAAGATCGGGTGGGGAGTTCGCTTCGCACCTGCCCGCAACCGGGCTTGATCCGTGATCATTCCCATCTTAGAAGGTGTCTCCAGTATGTCGAAGTAGTGACTCTCTGTCCACGATTGGAAATTAAATGTCGGGAACATCACAGTTCCCGATGGCCCTACCAAAGCCTGCATGGCATCGATGATCGTTTCCGCGCCACCCTCCACGCCGCCGAGAGATTTGTAAGAGGTATGGACAATGATGGTATCCCCCGGCTTTACGTTTGTCTTCTTGAAACCTGCCAGAAGTTCGTCGAAGTTTAACATTTCAAGGATCAATCCTTTATTTCAAAAGGCTCCTCTTGCGAGGGAGAATAACGCTCCAACTCATTCACCCTTCGGCGCAGCCGGGCAATGGTGATTCCGCGGCTGATCATGGAAGGCAGCATCACAAAAATACCCAGCAATGTGCCAATTCCGAGAGTAACCAGGAGAATAACTCCAATGGAACCCTCTACTGGAAAACCAAAAAAGGTAGCTTTCGCAATCTCAGTATTCTCCAGGGCAAAATATACCGAGATGATTGTAATTGCCATCATCAGGATAAGTGAGAAGAACATGCGAACCTCCTGGGGAAAAATCGATAAATATTGGATGGTGCGTTTGTTATCGCCACCATTCTCTGAGCATTAATTTCAAACAAATTGAATGGCCAGCTCATAAGTCTTCAAGAGCAGGGCCTCATTCTTCACCCAATCGCCGCGTTCCTGGACCGATCTTCTTCCGGCGCGACCGACTTCCACCAACCTCTCCGGTTGATCAAGGACCGTGGCTATCTTATCTGCTAAAGCGCTGGAATTGCCATCTGGAAACAACCATCCATTTATTCCGTCTTCGACCCACTCCTTGTTACCGGGAATATCCGAGACAATAACAGGCAGACCGCTCGCCAGGGCTTCAAGCAGGGAGACCGACGTTCCATCCACATGCGAGGGCGATACAAAAAGGTCTGCCTCACGGTACCAGCCGGGAAGCTCCTTCTGGGACACCTGGCCTCCAAATTGAACTCGGTCCAGCACACCGGCAGTGTTCAGAATTGTCCTTATGCTCTGGGCTTGCGAACCGCCTCCGAGAAGGATCAATCCAAGGTCTTTTCTAACGGCCGCAATCTGGCCGAACGCTTGAGCAAGAATATCCACTCCATACCTGGGCTCCCAAGACCGGTTGCATAAAATCTGACGATTCGATTTGACTTGCGTGTGTCCATTGACTGGTTTGAAAATATCCAGGTCCACCCCCCAGGGTACGATGCTTGTGTGGGCTGGATCCATTCCAAAGGCTATGGCAACCTCCCGTGTAACCGCAGCATCGCTTGTGAAATACGCGGAGCGTTTCATTACGAATTTCGTCCCTGCTTTCATCCATCGGTTGCGGTGGACATCCTGCATCAAATCGAATCCCCAGGACATGCTAAGCAGCGGATGAAATCCGGCCAGGGCGACGATCAACGCGCAGGTCTGGATGGGACCTGCGTGTACGAGATCCGGTTTGACCACCTGGATCACCCGGCGAAAATCGAGTGTATACGCAGGTAAGTTATACCAATGAAATGGTTGGCGTCCACCCACCCATTGGATTTGTTCCACTTGAGGTGGAACTGGCCTGTCTTCCATCTGCCGGGTATTGCCCTCCAATCGGAGATAGAACGTTTCATGACCACCGTGAATGCTGGCTAATAAAAAACGATGATCATGGGTTGAATAATTCTTCGAGAAATAAAGTAGACGCATGGTTTTCAATTAACCCAGGTCCGCCCAGTTCAATTCCTTCCCGTAGGGAAGATCGATCAACGCTTTCATTCCGATCACCTCCGCGATCCGGTCGGGTTTGATCGCGCCCGGGGTTGCCGGTCGTAATACATCGATCATCTCGCGGGTGAATACCTCACCGGATTTAATGTCCCGGGCCGCACGCAGGCAGCGCCTTTGTAATATGGCTGTTTGAGTCTCGTTTTCCGCAATGAATTTATCCGGACTCCCGAGTGCGCGTTCGAGGATTCTTGTCTCTTCGACCATCCGCCTCCAATTTTCAGGATTCATGGCGAACTTATGGTCTGGCCCTTCGCGTTCATTGATGTCAGTAAAGTGACGTTCAATTACGCGGGCTCCAAGTGTCACTGCCCCAAGCACAGGTGCAAGTGCATGAGTATGATCCGAAAGCCCCAGCAGGACTTCAGGAAACATGGTTGCGTATGTCTTTAGCACGTTCAAATGCAGATGGTCATAATTTGCAGGGCTAGCCGTATAATTCGTATTGCACTGCATTAAGACCAGTTTTTTATTGATCTTGAGAATGGCATGAACGGCTTTTTGCACTTCGCCGATCGTCGCTGCCCCGGTGGCGACGAAAAATGGTTTTCCCTTGGAAGCCATGCGTTCCAGTGCTTCGAGCCAGTCGATTTCCCCGGAGCCAGCCTTATAGATCTCGACAAATTCATCCAAATGATCGATGGCATCAAAGTCGTACGGAGCGGAGAAATAATCGATCCCCGCTTCTTCACACTCCGCTTTCAAAGGCATCGTCCATTCGAAGGGTATCGATGCGGAGTGGTAGACTTCAAAAACCGACTTTTTCCAGGCAGCCTGGTGGCTCACCTGGGATCCCAAGCGCTTAAATCCATAATCGGAAACGATCCGGGGAGCCTGGAAATTCTGAAATTTAGCCGCATCCGCGCCTGCCTGTCCCGCCAGCCGGATCAGCAGCTTCGCCCGTTCAAGGTCTCCGTCGTGGTTGGCTGCGATATCTGCGATGAAATACGTCGGGTGGGATAAACCTAGGAACCGGTTCTTCAGTTTGATGTCCATTGAGCTCCAGAAGGTCACTTTGCTGGATTACCAATTACCCCAAGGTGAGTGTCGTTGAAAGAACTAGAATTCTTGAGTCCAAATCCTAGAACGCGGTCAAGGCTGCTGTGCCCTAATAGGATCAAACCTGTCAGCATCAACCCTGGGCTGTTGAGAACAAAGCCAAGCACATAGAGAGTTAACGATAAACCTTTGTGGTGAATGAAATTGTACAGAACGGCACCCCAGCGCGGACCCGCGAGATATCCGACCATACTAATATCCGGCACCAAAATGAGTGCGGGGTAGATCCACCATGCTAATTTCATTTGTCCAAATAAGAATACGGATAAACCGAATAGGAATAATTCTTCAATTTTTATTAGAGTAATCATGCTGAAACCTTTAGGTTAATTCCTGGCTTGTAAAAAAACGGTAATCCTATCAAACCTGTTGATAACTGCGGATTTTTTGTGGATAACCATCCTTAAATTGTTCATAAAACTCGTCCAGACCTGTGGAAAACTCTGGCAAAGACCGGCCGAGTTCTGTGGAAAGCTTGTGGATGGACAGGGATAAATTCTGGGATCGTTTTGCCGCAAGCCCTGAAGACCTGACGGATTTTGGAGAAATCAGGTTCTGGTTGAAACCGAATTTGCGTGCAAGTTCGACGCCGAACATATATTTGCTAATCGCCTGGGGTCCGACAGCATGGTAAAGCCCGCTAAGCTGCTTTTCCAACATCTGGGTGAGAATGCGTGCCAGCTGATTGACCAGCAGCGGGCAGAAGAGGACATCTGTGAATCCAGTTATGGTTTTATTCTCAGTAAGGTTATTAAAAAAGAACTCGGCCAGGCTGCGCTTGCCGCTGAGGCTCCAGCCGTAAAAATTTACCCTCGCCACAATTGCCCTGGGGTTGGCTTTCAGGACTGCTTTTTCGCCTTCGAGTTTGGTACGCGCATAGACATTCATCGGTTGTGCATCATCCGCTTCTGTGTAATAGCCTTCTTTTTCACCGTCAAAGACAGCATCGGTTGAAATGTGAATGAATGAAATGCTTCGGGAAGCACAGGCGTCTGCGAGCCGGCGAGGAAGGTCAGTGTTCAACAACCGCGCAAGTTCCGGATTTTCCTCACATTGATCAAGGTCCGAAAGAGCTGCACAATGGATCAACCAATCTGGTCTGGCGGCGTCCAGAATGAATTCGATGGCCTGCTTCTCAAGCAGATCTTTCTGGATGGTTTTAAATGGCGCCGAGGCCAGTTTTCCACGGTCCACACCAAAGACATAGTAGGATTTCATGGCTTCGAGTGCCAGGTTTAACCCCAGCAGTCCGCTCGATCCGGTGATAAGCATGCGGGTCATGATCGTGGTCTCAATTCAATTTCCTGCATCCCATGAGTGGGCGTAAAGGAAGGCACCTTTCCAATTTTTTATCCCTCCAACGTTCCATCCCGATACGCCTGTTCAAATGGGGCTACGTATTCGCGGATACCTTCAAGATCCAGCCATTCCGGGTTGTTGTCGCTTGAGTAGCGGAAACCATTTTCAAGCAGCTTGCCCTTCTCCTGCCATGAGTATCCAAACCAGATCGCCTCCGCCGGCTGTACGACAAACAACTTTTCCAGTTCGACCGTGTGCCTGGCTTCGTCCTCAGAGATCAGCACTTCATGCAATTTTTCGCCCGGCCGGATCCCGATGACGTTGATCGTGGCTTGCGGCGCGATCGCCCTGGCCAGATCAATCACTTTCATGCTTGGCAGCTTGGGAACGAAAACCTCACCGCCTTCCATCTGCTCGATGCAGCTAATCACGAAACCGACACCTTGTTCCAGGGATAACCAAAACCGGGTCATCCGGTCGTCTGTGATCGTGATTGTCCCGAAATCGCGTTGTTTGAGGAACACAGGTACAACAGATCCCCGGCTACCCACCACGTTTCCGTAGCGCACACAGGAGAACCGGGTTGCCAGGCCTCCGGCATAAGCGTTGCTTTGCACCGTCAATTTCTCAGCGGCAAGTTTAGTCGCACCGTAAAGGTTGACCGGATTGACCGCCTTATCCGTGCTGAGTGCCATCATTTTCTTAACACCCGCGTCCATGGCGGCTTCGACAACATTGCTCGTGCCGATGATATTCGTTTTGATAGCCTCCATCGGATTGTACTCACAGGCAGGAACCTGCTTGAGGGCGGCAGCATGGACGACGATATCCACGCCGTGCATAGCTCGCACCAGGCGCTCGCGGTCGCGTACATCTCCTAGAAAATATCGGAGGTTGGCTTGGTTATACCCTGCAGCCTGCATCTCGTGCTGCTTCAGCTCATCCCGGCTGAAGACGATTAATTTGCGCGGATTGTGCTCACGCATGAGCACCTCGATGAATTTTTTACCAAATGAACCGGTTCCACCGGTGACGAGCACTACCTGATCATTCCAATTCATGGGCATTTGTCCCTTAACTAATTCCCGGTAATTGACAGGATTGTCAGATCGACATTCCGACAGTATTTTTCGGCAATCAATGCATCCATCGCTGGGGTAGCCGAGTCCCGGATGGTTGGATTGCTCATCAAATTTTTACAGGTCTGGATCCTGACAAAATCATCAATGCCGATCCGGGTCGATAGATTTTTAACCTTCTTTTCATCACCAAGCACAGCGTATGCTTCGACGAATGGCATCCACTCAGCCTGATCTTCAGGAGTTAAACCACGGGTGATTGCTTCATTCCCAAGAGAGGCGGCCGTCGCCCAATCCTTATTCTGGATAGCCAGGTCGGCCTTCTCATAAAAGTAACACCAGTCTTGTTCCGGCTCGACTCCAAATGCGAATTCAGGCGGGATATGTGCTGGTCCATACGGTAATACCAAATCGATCTTTGAGCTTGCAGCGGTTAGCACGACATGCGCAGGATCGGTAGTAGAGAGGACCGGCCGTGTGCCATCGATGATATGGACACAGGAGGATGCGGTAGGCTGGCTCAGGAGAAGGCTGTTCCCATAATCAAAATTGATCGTATGGCTCCGATAACCGGTCTCCAGGTATCTCTTTCCGACAAGGATGTCTTTGAAATTTTGATCGCTAGCGGTCAATGCAGCAATGTTGTAATGAACAAAACCCTCATCTGAGGTCGAGGTATCCGGGAAATAGATCAAATTTGGTGCTTCCATCACACCGAATCCGTCGTCACCGATACTGGAGGACGGGTAATGGATCACAAGTAATGCTCCGGGTTGTATGGATGGCGCCCTCCAACTGACCTGCCACCAAAATTCCTGGATCATCTTCTCTTCAAGGATAGTATTTACCACCAAAGCATAATGGGTCATTACCGCGAGGACAACCATTCCAGAAAAAATACCCGATCTTAGCGCCGGATCTTTTATTGAATAGATCAAGCCGGTGATAAACACAACACCTGCCAATGAAGCCGGTAGGGTGTAGTGCGATAAATTAAAAGTCACAGTCCTGTTTGCGGCGATCACAGGAAGAATCCCAAATAGGATCCCAAGTAAACCGATGATCAAAGTCAGCCGTGGGAAGGTACCCTCATCTGACTGCATGGAATCCTTGGCTTTCTCATTCTCGTTTGGGAAGGAGAATTTTATCGTTATCCACATAATCAGGCTGACCAATATCGAAAGCAGAAGCGCGGTTACGGCATCCCTAAGGCGTAGACCAAAAATACTGGACGAGAAGGGAACTACCCAAGCTGCTATGCCGATGTTCCAAGCGCTCTGGATCGATTGAAAAAACCATTTCAGCGCCGTCGAGATTGGATCGGATAGAAATACGCCCAGTTGCAATCCGATGTCGGTGGCTTTCCGCTCGCCGCTGAAGAATAACGTTCGCCAGATTAAGAATCCAAACGGAATGACTAGGTAAACTGCCCAGGCTTTTAAGGATTTTATAAAGGATTCCCTCTGCGCAATCTGATTTGAGTGTCCTCGAATGAACAACCAAACGCAAAAAATTCTGAAGAATTCCATTCCAATGGCGTAATCCACTAACCAGATATATGCCCATCCGGTGAAGATCGCACCAGTGGTAAAAATGAGCTTCCATGATCGTTTATCTGCCTGGAGCGCTTTTATCGTCAGGGCGATCGATAAGACCTGCAAAGCCAGGCTGGCGATCATCGGCTGGTATTCGATGGCACTGATCCACCATAAGTAGCCGGGGTAAAGTAAAAACAGCATGGTCATCAGGAAGGCAGGTTTGCGAGCGTTCGGCCAGAGCATGCGGAAAAGCCACCATCCGCTCAATCCAGCCAGAATTCTCCATGCAAATGCACTGATATGGTAAGGCAGTGCCTGGGGGCCAAATATTTGATAATAAATTTCGAAAAATATACCCCGCGCGGGGCGATCGATACTAAACATTTCACGAAAAATGGATGCCCCGCCGATAGTTGCATCGTAAACGTAGTACCAGTCATCCTTGTAATAATTCAGCTCACCCACACGGATGAGATAGGTTAATGCAGTAATAACCAGGAGGCTGGTCAAGGGTAACCACCATTGAATGTTCTGTCGTCTCATGGTGTTTACGCTGGGGCCTCGTCTTTTTTGATCACGATCAAAGGATATTGACCATTTTCGCCAAAGAATTTCGGAAATTGTTCTTCCAGCCAGTATACAAGTCTGAGGATCTGCCTGCCGGCCAATCTGGGTCGAATGAACCAGCGCATGAACCGAGGGCTGAGGCTGCGCCAAGGGAGAATTTCAAATTTCACTGCGCCGTTCAATTCGCGTTTCAGCCAGCGCGGGGTCATTTTTTCAACAAACGTCCCTGCCTGGTCGGGTTCCGATGACCAATCTTTTTTCCGCTTTACCGATCGTCCCGAAAAATATCTGCCAAGACTAATTAATGGTTCTCCCATCCGTATTAATAACGGTTGATGCCATCCGTTCACAACCGCAGCCGCGTGACCGCGTTTTAACACCCGCCTCAATTCGAGATAAGCCCCCTTATGCTCTTTTATGGGAAGGTGGTGGATGGTATGCATCGAAATCACAGCCTCGAAGGAGTCCTCTTTAAAGGGCAGGCTGGCGACATCCGCAACGACGTATAAACCGTGCTTCCCTACTTGTTTACGGGCTTCACGCAGTGCAGTGATCGATATGTCCGCGCACACCCGATGTTCGTAATTGGCAGAATACGAAAGATACTCGGGATATTGGACCGGGCCGGAGCCAGCATCCAAAAGGTAAATGCCTGACGGGGAAATATAACGCAGAATGCGTATATGACATTTATGGATGTATTCACGCGCCACCGGCCTTAAATCCTCGAAGCGGGCGTTCTGATAAACGCCTTCGCTCACCTGCGACCATCCGATCTGGTTATAAAAGTCACGCACCTGCTGTTTGGTATTTTCCATCAACTTTTCCAGGAAAATGGCTCGCCAATTAAAAACCGGAAGGTATCACCAAATTGAGCTTGTCCTTCGGGTCCAAGGACCTTTCCAAGCGGCCATAAAGCTAGGTCATCCCAAAAATTCATCAATCGCCACGGAAAAGGCCGGGGATATTCGAAGAAAAATCGATAGGCATAGTTCCAGGCTTTCTCGATCTTGTTTTCGGGTAGCCGGTGACCTGGAAAGTCTGCCAGAACCTTTTCCAATTCTCCCCAATATTCCTCCCATGTATTCGGGTCCAGGGTAAATCCCCTTCCCCTATAATGGGTTTCGCCGCATACGATGACCGGTCGCCCGTTCATGGCAGTTTCCAAACCGACGGTTGTTGTATAGGCGAGGCCCAGGTCGGCAATCTCGATCAGGTCATAGGTATTGATCTTATCCGCGGCACCGATCACATGAATGTGCTCGGGCAGATCAGTGATCGCATCCGCAACCACCTTTGCCATGGATTTTGCCTTCGGCACCAGGGTCTCTCCGGGATGTACCCTTACCGCAACCTGGACCTCCGGTCTTTTCGAGAAAAACTGCATCGTGCGTGTCATCCATTCGGTCATGGAACTGGCGAAGATGTCTCTGCCAAGGGTCAGGCTGTCTCCGAGTACATTGGCAGCCAGCATGACAACCGGCCTTGAATCGAGGCCGATCATCTTCCGTGTGGATTGTTCCCCCTGTGCGGAAATGTACTGCCATAACCTTTTGGATTTCCCCCAAACACGGGCTCCGCGACGAGCATTCTCCAGGTCTGCCACCTGCTCGTACATACCCTCTGTAACCGGCAGGTTGCAGCGCGCCTCGACCAGGTAATCCGTGTCCTGCTGCATGATGGAAGAGTTTTGAGCCAGCCAGATCTGCTCGCGTTGATCATTGAACTCATATGTAACGGCCGGAATACCAAGAAATCGTGCCACGCGAAAAATCACGCCCATTTCCAGGATCAGGCCGTTGGGCACGATGACCACCTCGGGATGGTTATCCTTCATCCAGGCAAATGCCGTACGGGCAGCCCGTGTATTCCTCTGGAGGCGCAGTTCGTAAACAGCGCGATCAGAAGGATCTGCCAGATCCACTTCCTCACGCATCAGGGTATATTGCGAATCCCACAAACTGATTTCTTTTACATCCTCAATTAATTTTGAGGGCAGTTCGAGTTGGGGATTAAATTCAAGCATCGAAACATGGTCGACAAAAGGTGTCAGGGGTTTTAGTGCAGCATGAGTATGGAGGATTCTCTGGCGCTGGGTAAACTTATCCAGTTTTTTGTGCCACTCAGAATACGGGAGGGTCAGAAGGGTTACCCTGTGACCCTGACTGGCCAGTACCAATGCAATATACGCGGACTGTTCGATCCAATAATGGAGTGTGCAAAAAAACAGAATTTTTTTAGCAGAAGCGGTCGGATGTGCGTATTTTTCCGCGGTCAACCGCGCCTCTGCTGCTGTTTTTTCCAGTCGGTTAAGTTGAAAATGGTCCCTGCGATTAAGATCCTTCCGCCGAAGCATCCAATCGAGCTCAGCAGCAAGGGGAATTTCTCCCAAAATATTCCGCAAAGCTGTCTTATTCATTCGAAATAACCTGGTGTAAAGATGGGCAGGAACGCATTTGAAATCCGATCAACCTCAATCCTTTTTCTCGATCTTCCATTTCAACCTGGGTCGGATCGACCCTTGCCGCATCTCCGGCCATTGTGTACCAGGTGCTCCGGATATATCCACGTTGAACGCCAGTGCGGTTTCGTCTTGAAAGTACCTGCGTACTCCGAACGAGCTTGCATTGATCCCCAGGCTGTATCTGCCTTCGTTTAGGAAATCTGCAGGTAAAGTGCAGGAGCTCGTGTAACAACCTGGTTTACGAGTGGAAAAGCGTTCGAATAATTCGGGTTCATCGGTATCGAACGAGGTCATAACGTACTCGCCACGCATGGTACTAAGGTAGAAACCAATCCGCAAGCCGGTGACAGAGGTATCCAGGCAATATTCGAAGACAATCTGGGTATCCTCCGTCGACCTGACGGTATCCACCACCTTCCCGAGAGGGTTCTTAATCATGATGCTCACGGGTCGAAAGGGCGCGCTTTCAGCCGGGATCTCTTCCGGTTCCCATGCTCTCTGGCCCGCCTGCGTCATTCCCGAAGACAAATAATAATCCACGGCTTCCTGCGTGGGTGCCCGCAGGATCATTTTGCCGTGGTTCAAAACGATAGCCTCCTCGGAAAGGCGCAGAATGGCGGACATGTTGTGGCTAACGAAAAGCACGGTCCTTCCCTGGCGGGCAACGTCTCCCATCTTTCCGAGACATTTCTTCTGGAACTCTGCATCTCCGACCGCCAACACTTCATCGACGACCAGGATCTCCGGTTCGAGATGCGCTGCGACTGCAAAAGCCAGCCGCAGATACATACCGGAAGAATACCGCTTGACAGGCGTATCGATAAATTGGGAAACTTCTGAAAAATCCACCATCTCATCGAACTTGCTGTCGATCTCAGTTCGCTTCATTCCCAGTATTGCTCCGTTCAAGTAGATGTTCTCGCGGCCGGTCAACTCCGGGTGAAATCCGGTCCCGACTTCCAGCAGGGATCCCACCCTACCTCGGACCGATACCGAACCACGAGTGGGTTCGGTCACCCTTGAGAGTATCTTTAGCAAGGTGCTTTTCCCCGCCCCGTTCCTGCCGATGATGCCTAAGACTTTGCCCTCCTCAAGGTCAAAGGAAATATGATCCAACGCCCAGATAAAATTCTTTGCCTCGCTGGATTGTGATCGATCATTCCTTCCACTCAAGAGTGATTTGGTATACCGCAAAGGCGCAGAAATCACCTCAACCAGAGCATCCCTGAGCATCCCGTAACGGAAACGCGATTGAGTTGCACCGATCCGGTATCGTTTGCTTAAGTCATTAACTTGAATCGCAGTCGTCATATTTGGTTTGGAATACGATCCAGTCAGCTTTGTCCGATGGATGGATAAAGTTTGCCGGACTCGTTCCTAGATCGTATCGGCAAACGTCCGCTCCATGCTGCGGAAATAAAACAGGCCGCTTACCAGGATGAGCAGGGATATGGCAGCGGACAGCCATAACGCAGCGTCCGGTCCGTTGCCTGCTCCGAGCAAGGACCAGCGGAAGCCGTTGATCACTCCGGCCATCGGATTGAGCGAATAAACCAGGCGCCAGTTCTCGGAAATCACCTGGTCGGAATAAGCTACTGGAGTAATGAAAAACCAGATTTGCGTAATGAATGGCAGGGCATAGTTGACATCGCGGTAACGGACGTTGAACGCGGATAACCAGAGAGCCACACCGAGTGCGGACAGGATCGCGAATACCAAGAAGAGGGGCAAGGCCCAGATCGCATTCACAGAGGGGGTAACCTTATAAATGATCATGAGCACAATCAGGATCACAAAGGCGATTGCAAAATCCACCAGTCCGG
>MGNL01000042.1:0-1430 GCA_001796785.1 Chloroflexi bacterium RBG_16_51_16
AGGATAAGATCAACCTTGAACGATATGGTTCCCATCTCTACAGCGGCACAGCCTTGAAGGTCGAAGAAATAAAACCAGCCTATTCCGATGCATCACCGACAAAACTGGGTTTCGAAGTGGTCAACGCGTGTTTCGATGCAATGCTGAGCCGGGACCCGCGGGTGATCGGCTTCGGGGAGGACGTGGGTATGCTGGGGGATGTCAACCAGGGATTCAAGGGACTCCAGGAAAAATATGGTGACTGGAGGGTGACGGACACCGGCATCCGTGAGGCGACCATACTTGGCCAGGCCATCGGGATGGCCATGCGCGGGCTTCGGCCGATCTGTGAGATCCAGTATCTGGACTACCTGCTGTATTCATTGCAGCTGATGTCGGACGACCTGGCAACGCTGCATTGGAGAACCGCAGGCGGGCAAAGCGCTCCGGTCATCGTACGGACACGCGGGCACCGCCTGGAGGGCATCTGGCATTCCGGCTCGCTGATGGCCGGGATCATTAACCTGGTGCGCGGCGTGAACGTGCTAGTTCCGCGGGACATGACCCGCGCCGCGGGGTTTTACAACACGCTGCTCAAATGCGATGAACCCGCGATCATCGTCGAGGTGCTCAATGGTTATCGCCAGAAGGAGCGCCTGCCGGACAACATCAGTGAATTTTGCGTTCCGCTCGGTGTACCGGAGGTTATTCGGGAAGGCAGGGATGTCACGGTTGTGACCTACGGCGCCTGCTGCCGGATCGCGCTTGAGGCGGCAGAGAAGCTTGCCAGGGCGGGTATCGAAACAGAAGTGGTGGATGTTCAATCCTTATTGCCTTTCGATACGCAAAACAGGATCGTCGAATCTTTAAAGAAAACGAATCGCGTTGTCTTTTTAGATGAGGACGTTCCCGGCGGCACGTCGGCGTACATGCTCCAGCAGGTTATCGAAAAACAGGGCGGGTATGCCTGGCTTGATTCCGAACCGCGGACCCTGCCCGGTAAGGCCCACCGGCCGGCTTATGGAAGCGATGGAGATTACTGGTCGAAACCGAACGCGGAAACGATCTTCGATGCGGTTTATGCGTTGATGCACGAAGTGGATCCAGGTTCCTACCCGGAAATTTACTGAACTCGAAGTTCACAAAGGTTACGAAGGTTACCAAGGTAATCAATCAGGAGCAGGCATGGCCACAAAGGTTCTGGTTCCCTTGTTAGGCGAGGGTGTCGAGGAAGTGACGGTTTCGAAATGGCTCAAACACGAGGGCGACAGCGTCAAGGAGCTGGAACCCCTGGTTGAGGTCAACACCGACAAGGTGGACACGGAAATTCCTGCGCCTGCGACTGGCATTATATTGAAGATCGAAATGCAGGAAGGTCAACCTGCCAGGGTGGGCGCGACGCTGGCTGTGATCGGTGAGGCGGGTGAAAAAGCAGAATCAGCGAAGCCGGC
>MGNL01000042.1:1444-10584 GCA_001796785.1 Chloroflexi bacterium RBG_16_51_16
CGGTTAGATCACAAGGACCCAAAGAGGACCTCCAGAAAAAGACACCCGAGGCTCCACAAACGAGTGCCGGTGTGGATAGACAAGAGTCCACTGCCACAGGCACGCGACCTTCAGGCGAGGTCGGTTTCATTTCACCGGTTGTCGCCAGGATTGCTGCTGAAAAAGGGGTAAACCTGAATCGTGTGCCGGGGACCGGTTTAAACGGACGGATCACCAAGAATGACGTTTTGAAATTCGCTGATAGTGGCGGGGGCATGCACACAGGCACAAGAGTGGTGCAGCCTGCTCCCGCGCTGAGCAGTGATCAATTAATAAAACACACGTTGATCCGCAAGCAGATCGCAGAACACATGCTCCGGAGCCGGGATACCTCACCTCATGTGCTCACCGTGATGGAAGCGGATATGAGCAGGGTCGCTGCTCATCGCAGTGCGAACAAGGGGGCATTCAATGCGGAGGGCATTAACCTGACCTACACCGCTTATTTCATGATGGCGATCGTCGCGGGGTTGAAGGCTCATCCCATGGGGAACTCGTCCTGGACCGAGGAAGGCGTGTTGATCCATAAGGGCATCAACCTGGGAATGGCCGTATCCCTGGGTGACGAAGGTTTGATCGTGCCGGTCATCAAGGGCGCCGAAAACCTGTCCCTGCTGGCCATGGCACGGGCAGTCAATGATCTTGGAAACCGTGCCCGAACGAAGAAGCTGCAGCCCGACGAGGTCAAAGGCGGGACCTTTACGCTGACCAACCACGGAACCGCCGGCTCGCTGTTCGCGATGCCGATCATCAACCAACCGCAGTCAGGGATCCTGGGCACCGGTGTGCTCCAGAAACGGGTCGTGGCGGTCACGGACGCGGACGGATACGACTCGGTCGCGATCCGACCGATGGTGTACCTGTCCTTTGTCTTTGACCATCGCATATTAGATGGTGCAAGTGCGGATGCATTCCTGGGAAAGGTAAAGGAAGTGTTGGAGGGTTGGAGTTGAGAGGAAGATAACAAGATAATTAGATAACAAGATAAAAAGATATATAAAAACAATGCATGGGTTATTAAAAGATTAGATCTGTGAGTATTTAAGAACTCGGAGGGCTAGAGAAAAATTGTCATGACTGTCATGGAAAACGATCACGCACAAGTTAAGGTACCACCCCCGGCTCTCATGCTTTTGTTTATCCTTGCCGCCTTTGGGCTGGATCATTTAATTCCGCTTCCAATCGCCGGAGCCTGGCTAATTTGGATGGGTGTGATTCTCGTAGGCGGAGGGTTGTTCCTTGCGTTTCTCGCGGTATATCGGCTGCATGCAGCCGGTACGACCATTGAACCGCACGGGACCGTAACCGCATTGGTGACAGACGGGCCTTACCATATATCCCGCAACCCAATTTACCTTGCCTACGTTTGGATCACGGTCGGTTTTCCAATGGCATTGGGTACGCTTTGGGGTCTGGTAATGGCACCCCTCTTGATATTAAGTCTTAATTATTTTGTGATCCGCTACGAAGAGGAATACCTTGGGAAAAAGTTCGGTGGCGGATATGATGCTTACAAATTAAAAGTCAGGCGCTGGTTGTGACTGTTGGCTCCTAAATGAACAAAAATCGCAAATCATTGATCGAGATTGCCAGCAAAGTGCAAACCAGGATCGACCATCCAGCCAGGGTGATCCCGAGGTAGACCAGTAGCTTTCTTTCCGTCGGCTTTTCAGTCCGGGACTGGTATGCCTGCCAGAAGCCAATGACGGAGAGCAGAATGAGAGAGGGGAAGAAATCAAACATAAATCGCATCGCGCCCCAAAAATATAGCAACAAAAATCCAAAGGCAGATAGGAAGGTAGCGCTGAGTGCAATAATTGCCCAGCCAAGCGAACTACCATGGTCTCCATCTTCCATTTTAGAGTATCTATGATTTTGGATGACGTAGGATATCGATCTGGCGAGCATGGGAGCGGAAAAAAAGATAAAAGGGCACGTCAGCAGCAACCCGGCTATGTACTGCGAACCGTAACCTGCCGGCGAAGATAAGGCTGGAACCAGCGGTTCAGAAACCCCGTATTGAATATAAAGAAATGGAAATTTGGAGCCCAAGGCGAACGGATGAATCAGATAATTGTACAAGTTCTGGACAATATAACCCGGTGAAACGAAATCGCTCAGAGTTTTTGAAAAGTTCCCTCCTGGCCATTGGTAATGATTCCCGGTTTCCATGACAGAGCCGAAACGAGCCCAGTTGTACCAACCCAGGCCGGCTATCCCCAAAGCCGGCAGCAATACGAGCAGGAGCACATCCAATCGAAATAAAACACGCCACCTCATGATTCGCCACAACCGCCAGATGATCAGGATTAGGAGGACGCCAACCGGGACAGCCAGGAAAATCCGGCATCCAATAGCCAGAGCCCAGAAAATTCCTGCCAACACCAGCAGCATTCGGGAAGGCACCGGTCTGACCATAGCGAAAAGTGCAGCCAGCAACCCGGCTATCAGGAAAAACTGTCCGCTGATTACAGCCGCCTCATAAATTCTGGCGTTCCTGGAGCTTGTCAGGATGAAAGTTGTTGGACCAGCCAGGCCGACGATGAGGATCGAGAGGGATAATAACCAGACCCGCAGGTTGCGAAAAAAGCGGTCCCAAATCACAATCATCAGGGTTATTTGAATCGCCAGGATCCCGCAGACGAAACCGAATACCAATTGGAGATCGCCGACCCTGCCGGAAATAAACGGATTCAAAGCGACCAACAAGAGTGCAGGAACCGGCCCCCAGTGTAAATATAACTTACCCTTGTATAGAGATACATCCAAGGGGACTTCATGACCCCATTTGGCTTCCGGATTACTCAGGTCTGGCAGTTCGTAGGGAATGGAATCTGAATTAGAGGGAAGGTAAAGGTTGCCTCGTTCAAAACCCCTCGCCAGGTTGGCATAAAAGCGGGTTGGAGAAACCCAGGTTGTCCACGTGCCGGCGCTGACGACCCAGACATAGACGGCAAGAACGAAAATAATGACGGGAACGAGCGGCCAATATCTCTGGAGCCAGGCAGTGGACTTACGCAAGCTTTCATTCGTCAAAAGGCGTTCAAATACTGGTATGGCTGTGACTCTTGCCAGTAGCGTCTTCACAGCCGAGCGAAGAGGCACTCCGTAAAAGTAGTTCAACCAACTTCCCAGGCTGATGGCAATGCCAAGGATCAAGGCAGCGATCCGAGCCCGGCCCCAACCGGCATGCGTGTCCAGTTGCAGCGCCTCAGCGAACAGGGCTGCCCCAGCGATCGCCAATCCGAGGAAGGTGAAAAAGAAGAAGTTGAGTTTATTTTTTCGCATGCAAAGATAAGCCGGATCGGCTGGATTCAAGCGGCTGCGGATTTCACCAACCCAGGGAGCGGTTCCTTTGGCAAGGCACGGCTGGAAACGAAGATCAGAAAGCAAGCCACCAGGAGATAGGCACCGGTCTGGATTTGTTCGGTGACAAACAACCGGATCGAAAAAGAAGCCGCAATCAAGAATATGTAATAAAGATAGACCGTCAGTTTCTTTCCGGCGATCGATCCTTCTGGAATTTTAGACCAATAAAGAAGGAATGGGATAAGTGCAAGCAACGCAGGCAGGCTGTAATCATAGGCATGGGTAGGGTAGATCGTAAATAAAACGGCAATTCCCGCGTAAAAAGGGATAACCTGCACCGGTCCTTTCTTCCGGTACAAGAGTAATCCCAGGATAACTAGAAATAGAGGCAGAAATTTAACGATGGTCACCGGCAGAAAGTAAGCCAAATTTATACCCGTGGGTTCGAAATCCTGTTCGAACCTGATCAAGCCGTTTAGAAACAGCAAACTTGCACTCCAGAAAATAATGAACAAAATTAAGGCAATCGACCCATATAAGAACACCGAGCCCAGGCGCTGTTTGAATTCTTTCAGGTTAGCGGAGCTCAGCGCGTAGATTGCGAGAAGCGTGACCGTAAAAGGGAAAGCGGTCCATTTAATGAATGAAAAAAATGCGGAGAGAAGGATAAAAATCCGATTTTGTTTTAATAGTCCAAAAATTAGGCAAAGGTAAGCCAATCCGACATACAAGGTGAATTGGCCGCGTTCGAACCACGCCAGTCCGACCGGTGTCAGGAACAGGCAGAAGCTGACCAGAATTAAGTTTGGCAGGAGGGTGTCAGTCAATTTGAGCGAGTTGAAAATAAATATAAATCCCGCAAGGAAAAACCCCAGTTGCAAGAGGAGATGTGTCAGGCTCGCGGGACCGTAATCCAGGTTGCAGAATGTAAGCGAACAGAGGTAATGGAAGATCGGTGGATAATTGGAATACCGGCCCCAAGGATCATTGACGTTCGATGTGTAGGCGTCTTCGAGCGGTGAATTGTTCTGTGTGGAAAAATAAACAACGGCGAAATCCGCGGACAGCCTGCCTGGGGCTTTGAATTGGCGGGTATTTTCGTTATTCTCGATGCGCAAGTATTTGTAGCGTGGGTCGATGATAAGATTCTGCCTGGCTGAAAGATCTCCATAGACCGTGTCCTTAGAGATATAGAACAGCTGGTACGCAGCCAGAATTCCTATGGAGAGACATCCTAATGCAAGGATTATCTTGTTGCCTCTTTCCAGAACTGACCACAGAAAAAAAAGGATCACGACAACAACAAAACTGAAAAATGCAACATCGTACGCTTGGCGGTAGAACGGATCAGTGATTGCACCAATTTCATTTCCATGGTGAGCGACAAGGTATGCCTTGAGCCGGAAAAAGAATAGATAAGTAATGGAAAGGAAACCCCCAAGCCAATAGACCGCACTCCGGGTATCCAGCCAATCCAAAATTACTTTGTAAAGATTTCGGAAAAAGTTGCTCATGATAGGTTGTGAAATTATTTTACCACTCGCAACTTTTCCATAAATTCCTCTGGTCACACACAGGAAGGATTACAATTGGCTCAACGTACTGTTACAAAATTTATACTTTCGTTGCATGGGAGAAGATCATGGCTGAAAATGTTGATGTGCTTGTGATCGGTGCGGGACCGGCCGGGTATGTGGCGGCCATCCGTGCTGCGCAATTAAAACAAAAAACCGCCATCGTGGACAAGCAGTGGCTGGGCGGGGTGTGTTTAAATGTGGGCTGCATTCCTTCGAAATCCCTGTTGAGGAATGCGGAGGTGGCCCACCTGCTGCGGGAGCGCGGCAAAGAGTTTGGTTTTACCTTCGACAACCTTAACCTTGACTACAGCGCGGCTGTCAAGCGCTCACGCCAAAACTCAGACAGGCTGACCAAAGGCGTCGGCTTCCTGATGAAAAAGAATAACATCGCCGTTCACATGGGTGAGGCGAAATTGACGGGCAAGGACACGGTCTCCGTGACCGGCGCAGATAAGAAGGTCACCGAACTTAAGGCAAAGAACATCATCGTTGCCACTGGAGCAACAACTGCTGTTCCCACCGCGTGGAAGGTGGACGGTGAGAAGATCGTGACCTATTTCGAGGCGATCCTGCAGGAAAAGCTGCCGAAGTCCGTCGTGGTGATCGGGTCTGGCGCGATCGGTGTGGAGTTCGCCACGATATGGAGATCCTACGGTGTGGAAGTGACCATTGTTGAGATGCTTCCCCGGTTGGTGCCTCTGGAAGATGAAGAGATTTCAAAAGATCTAAAAAAGGAATTCGAAAAACGCGGCATCAAGTGCCTGGTGGGGACTAAAGTCGAAGCGGTTGAAGCCTCCAAGATCGGGGTTACGGTGAAGGTCTCCGCCGAAGGCAAGCAGAGCAGCCTTGAAGCGGAGCAGGCGCTGGTGGCGATCGGATTCAAACCCAATTCAGGAAACCTCGGCCTCGAGCAGGTCGGGGTTAAGATCAATGAGCGCGGTTTTATCGAAATTAATGAAAAAATGCAGACCAGCGTACCCAATATCTACGCCATTGGCGATGTGACCGGAAAGCTGATGCTGGCTCATGTCGGTTCTGCGATGGGTCTGGTGGCTGCGGAGAACATCGCGGGTGTTGAGTCGATCACATTGGACTATGAGATGATGCCGCGCGCTACCTACTGCCAGCCGCAAGTGGCTTCTTTTGGATTAACCGAGGCGCAGGCTAAGGAACGCGGATATACATTCAAGATCGGGCGGTTCCCCTTCCAGGCTAACGGCAAAGCGCTTGGCCTCGGCGATTACGCAGGCTGGGTCAAGATCCTTAGGGATGATAAATACGGCGAGATCCTGGGCGCGCATATGATCGGACCGGAAGTCACCGAGTTGCTGCCGGAGCTGACCCTGGCACATTTGATGGAATTAACACCGCACGAGATCGCGCGCAACGTGCACGCGCATCCGTCCCTATCCGAAGTTTTGATGGAAGCCGCCCACGCGGCGGAGGGAGAACCGATCCACATCTAGAAACATGAGTTCATGTATCATCTGATAAGTATTACAGTCCTGCTTTTAACTTCCCAGGGCTGTATTTTTTTTAAGGTTCAAATCCACCCTGTTCGATATGGGTCTCTTGCCAGAACTCACCGTTGGTAATTTTGTCAGACATATCTAAATAATAATCGTACGATCCATCCACCAGTTGGCCGTTCGTGCCACCCCAACTCCAGCCTTTATTCTCCTCATAAGGGGGTGACACACCCTGACAAGAAATGTTCCATTGAACAATATAGGGTTCCCCGCTGGCAGGCGTTGCCTGAAAACTTACAAACGTCCCCTCCTGGCCGGGCGTCTTAAAAAACTCACCTTGCAATCGTGCCTGGTAGTATTGCAAGCCAATATCATGTGTACCTGAACATTCAGGGTAATTAAATTCACCGGTATGACTATATTGGATTTGTGCCAAACCATCCAGTTTGCCCCTCTCAATGACCCGCAAAGAAAAAGTTATCAGGGTCTGAAGTCTCTGGTGGTGATTGCCATCATCGTAAATCTGATTTTCATCTAGCAGGATTTCATCCGTGCCTGTGATGCAGGCATCGTCGCCATCCTCGAAATTCCAGGTTTCCGGCTCGAGGTATTTGCCGTCGTAATCATAGTCTTCCATACCATCAAAACAGCCTCCTCCGTCAGAATCCACATCCAGTTCCATATTAAGACCATCGCCATCGTAATCCCTTCCAAGCAGATCGTGCGTGACCGCATAGCCAAAAACATCATCGAAAATGCTGCCCCGCACGTCATCCTTGTCTTTCAAGTTGTCTTTATCAAAATCTGGATCATCCGGAAGCGTCCCAAAGCGCTCAGTTTCATCAAAATCAAGTACGCCATCGCCATCCGAATCCAGTTGGATGGCGAGTTCGGATTCTTCGGACATTGGGACGCGAGCGTCAGGCATCAGCCAGTATATATCCAGTAGGTAATCGTCAATGGATAATTCATAGGAACCCACCCAGGGATCGTTAATAATAACGAAGCGGCCTGCAGGAGTTTCCTCATAACCGACAATGACGAAAACATGCCCAGGCTCGGCTGCGAGGATGGGTTTATCGCGATCGATCTCAGCTTTTACGGCTTCCCAAAAGGTTTCTTTCGAGGCTGAGGCTGGTTTTAACGACGGATCCGCGCCGAGTGCAAATTTCAAGCCAAGAGTGACCTGGGAGACCCTAAAGCCGCCACTGTAAACCAGATCATTCTCTGGACCCGGAGCGCGGTTCCTGAAAATCTCAAAGCCAATCCTGTCCTGACTTAAATCTCCTGCCCAATAATGATTGATCATGGCAATGGAAGCGGGCGCGCAATTATGATTGTCGGCAGGGTCGCTGCGATCAAGACCGGAATGGGCAGCATCCCAGGCGTGGTTCCCGTCCTCGCTGTTCAATTCGAGAAGCAGCATGGCGGTATCCTTGTGCTGAAGGATCATGGGAACCGGCAACGACGCATGCCGCGGCGAGCTTGAATGGCCGATGGAGCTTGCAGCGGTGTCAACGATGATCCTCTACACCGAGGATTGATCCGCTTGAATTCCATCCTGCGCGAAAGCCTGTACCCTCCAGTAATAAGTGCCCGGCTGCAACTCAACCTGGAGTTCAGGTCGAGTTACGGTTTCATCAACGATGAGGGTCGAAAAGGAAGCCTCGCCAGCCAACTGGACGTGGTATTCCGCAGCACCGACAGCCGGATACCAGCTGAGATCGAAGGTGGGTTGAGATAAGATCGCGCCATTAGGCGGGAACATCACCTCAACGCCTGGCTGCGGATTTGCTTCACCGGGAGTGGCTTGCGAATGGGAGAATACGGTCCATTCCATGAGGTCCATTTTGATCGAAAGTGGATATCGTCCTATGGTTGTTCCCGGTTGAAGCGTGGATATGAACCCACCGCGGCTTAAATTCACCGTGTCGGGCTGATCCGGACCCCAGGCAACGTGATCTAATCGAGAGCCAACCGCGCTCAATAAATCGAGGTAACCGGACTCTTGGGAAAGATAAGCCAGCCGGTCAGCATGCAGGACGCCGGGCTGAATTTGATCCTCACCGTCGAAGATGATCAGAAAATATTCGCCTGGTGAAATGGCTGGAACTTCATCAGGCAAATCAAATCGTTCACCTGATTCGTTCAAAAAATATACACCGGATAACTCTGTCCGGTTTTGCACTGCCTTTAATTCAATAAAAACTGAATCCCCGGAGCCTGGTAAGAACAGGACTTCATTAAATACCAATCGGCGGTCTTTATCGCCTTGGTTGGCAGAACCGCCGGGTAGATTGAAATTTTGGATTGTATTACATGCAAGACTGATGGTAATAACAATGGCCAGATAATAATAACGCTTTGAATGCATCGTGCGCCTCCTCTACCACTAATGGAGCAGACTATTATGGAGGTTGCGCTACCCTCTGTTTCGCAAACGTCAGTATATCACTGCATTCTTGCCAATTAAGTAGCAATGACCCTGACTTGAATGATGCTAAAAGGGGTTTGGAGAAAAACAGATCAAGAGGCGAAGAATCGGGATTGTATTAATTAAAAAAATGAGAATAGACTCATCGATAAAAACGATCTCTTGCTACCTACGGCTGCGCAGGAACCAGGTCCGCAATAATGCTGTGACGCGCTCGCCCGGACCGAGCGGCGATGTTTTATCGTCCTTGTGTTCCCCTTCCGCAACAGGCAGGTCCCGGATATAGTGCAGCTCGACTCCAGCCAGGGAGAT
>MGNL01000043.1 GCA_001796785.1 Chloroflexi bacterium RBG_16_51_16
GAATGCGGGTGCTCGCTAATTACCGGTACGCGCACGGGAAGATCCGTGTCCATCAATTCGCCAATCAAACCCAGCCCCAGCGGTGGATGGGGGATGCGCTTAATCTGCTCAGCGGTCATTCCAACTGTAATAAACTTCGTTAGATTACCATCGTCGTCCAACACCCCCAATGCGGCGTAGCGCGCCCTCGCTTGCTCACAAGCCGTGGCGGCGATACGTTCCAATAATGTCTCCAGGGATACATCCTGGACCAATTCCAGACTAGCTTTATGGAGCGCGAAGAGCCGTTCCTGGAGTTGTTCACGAGTCAGAAGCATCCAAAGACACCTTATCCTGGAGTATTATAACTAATTAATTTCTTGAACCAATGAGGGCGATAATACCAAGGCCCTCAGAGTTGACCTGATAGCTTTTGAAAGGACGGATCAATAAAATGAGCCTGCACAGGTGAACAGATGACTACCTCCCGAATCACCGGATATTACAACCTGTCCATCGCAGAACGCCGCGCTAAACTTACCGAAGCAGCCGGGATAACCCGCGAGGCTGTTGACGCTTTTGTAGAGGACGGAGGTCTTTCTGTCGAAGCCGCCGACCATATGATTGAAAATGTGGTCGGGACATTCGACTTACCCCTGGGAATAGCCCTAAATTTCCTTATCAATGGAAAGGAAGTTTTAGTGCCTTTTGCCATAGAGGAACCTTCTGTCGTGGCAGGAGCTTCGTTCATGGCGAAACTTTCAAGGGCAAGCGGCGGCTTTCACGCCACTGCGACGGATCCGATCATGATCGGTCAGATCCAGATCATTCAGCTGGCAGATCTAAATGCAGCCAGGCTCAAACTGTTTGAGCACAAGGACGAACTCCTGGCCGAAGCCACTCTGGCGGATCCGGTTCTGAAAAAATTTGGCGGCGGCGCACGGGATATCGAGGTGCGCGTCATCGACGATTCACCCATCGGTCCATTTTTGGTACTGCACCTGTTGTACGATGTCAGGGATGCCATGGGCGCCAACGCCGTTAATACCGCGTGCGAGAAGCTCGCGCCGCTGATCGAGTCGATCACCGGAGGCAAGGTCCATCTGCGGATCCTCTCCAACCTGGCCGATAAAAGGCTTGCGAGGGCTCGCGTCACGGTCCCGGTGAGCGAACTTACGATCGGGTTTGAGCAGTACAAGGGTGAAACCGTACGGGATGGGATCATCGCCGCCTGGGCTTTTGCAGCGTGCGATCCGTACCGGGCTGCAACACATAATAAGGGCATCATGAATGGTGTCGACGCCGTGGTGATTGCTACCGGCAATGACTGGCGTGCCGTTGAAGCGGGTGCACATGCCTATGCAGCGCGCACCGGCAGATATTCATCACTCTCCACCTGGGGCAGGGATGCCAGCGGAAACCTCGTCGGTACACTTGAGATGCCTATGGCAGTCGGGATCATCGGCGGGGCAACCAGAGTCCATCCGGCGGCACAAGCCGCGATCAAATTGATGGGAGTGACAAGTGCCCGGGAACTGGCTGAGATCGTTGTTTCGGTTGGTCTTGCGCAGAATATGGCAGCCTTGCGTGCACTAGCCACGGAAGGCATCCAGCGGGGACATATGTCCCTGCACGCACGCCAGGTAGCGATCGCAGCCGGTGCTGCCGGTGAGTTGATCGAGAAGATCGCGGCGCGCATGGTGGCTGAAAAAATCGTTCGAATCGACCGGGCAGAGGAGCTCCTTAAGGAGTTGAGAAACAATTAGCGTGTCAGGTCTTAGAAATTCCATTAGAACCAACCACGAAACCGATCAACAATGATCGAGAATATTTATTGATTTTTTTCATGAACTTACTCATTCAAACGAAATACCAGGTCATTGACCAACCTTAAAAGATGGTAGAAAAAAAATGGTAACACCTAAAGCTGCTCCCACCCTACTTAAACCCACCAGGTCTGTCGGCATCGTCGGCTATGGAGCCTACGTGCCGCGATACCGGCTGGCCGCCAAGGAAGTAGCCCGGGTTTGGACGGGCGGAAAGGGTGGTTTACCCATTAAGGAAAAAGCCGTCCCGGGATTGGACGAAGACGTGATCACCATGTCCATCGAGGCGGCGCGAAATGCCATGGCACGTGCCCGAATCGATCCGACAGAGCTCAGAGCGGTTTGGGTGGGTTCGGAATCGCATCCTTATGCAGTTAAGCCGACGTCCACCCTGGTGGCGGAAGCGATTGGTGCCGTACCGAACACACAGGCAGCCGATTGGCAATTTGCATGCAAAGCCGGCACCGAGGCAGTTGTGGCAGCGATGGGCCTTGTCGGTTCGGGTATGGGGAATTATGCGATGGCAATCGGTATGGATACTGCGCAGGGCAAGCCTGGGGACGCGCTTGAGTACACGGCGGGTGCTGGCGGTGCTGCATTTATCCTCGGGCCGGCGGAGGAATCACTCGCAGTTATCAATGCTTCTTATTCTTATGTCACCGACACACCAGATTTTTGGAGAAGACCGGAGGCTAAATACCCCGAGCATGGGATGCGCTTTACCGGGGAACCGGCCTATTTCAAGCACATCACTGAAGCAGCAACTCATTTAATGGATGCGAGCGGAACTTCTGCAAAGGACTATCAATGGGCGGTCTTTCACCAACCGAACACCAAATTTCCTCAAAAAGTCGCAAAGCAGCTTGGATTTTCCACAAAACAAATCAATCCTGGCTTGCTGGTACCCGTAATCGGAAATACCTATGCAGGAGCAGCCTTGATTGGTCTGACGGGAATTTTGGATGAAGCGCGGGCAGGAGATCGTGTGCTGATGGTCTCTTTCGGATCCGGTGCAGGATCAGACGCGTTCGACATCCTCATCACTGACAAGTTGGAAGCCAGGCGCGACCTGGCCCCAAAAACGCTGGATTATATCCGCCGACGGACGGAGATCGATTACGCCACGTATGTCCGATATCGCGGAAAATTGCAAATGAAATAAAAATCAGAGATCGATCCGTGATTCAACAATCTTGCGAATTAAATATTCTATGACACCCTGAGCTAGGATCTAAATGGAAGATGTGATGATAACCGGTGTTGGCCAGACGCCGGTGGCCGAACATTGGGATATCGGATTACGGGACCTGGCTTTCGCTGCCATACAGGATGCCATTCATGATGCAGGGGGGATCAAACCGCAGGCGATCTACATTGGCAACATGCTGGCTCCCAATCTATCCAACCAGGCTCATCTTGGCGCCCTTTTCGCGGATTTTTCCGGCTTAACCGGCATTGAAGCCGTGACCGTCGAAGCGGCCGATGCTTCAGGAGGCGCAGCCTTGCGTCAGGGATATCTGGCGGTAAAGAGCGGATTGGTACAGACCGCTCTTGTGTTGGGTGTGGAAAAAATGACCGACAAGATCGGAAGCAGCGTCCAGGCAGCCCTGGCTACCACCGGGGACGCCGATTACGAAGCCGTACAGGGTGTCACTCCAACAGTCCAGGCAGCCATGACCATGCAGAGGTATATCCATGAGCATGATATGCCCATCGATGGATTTGCCGGCTTCGCATTAACCGCACATAAAAATGGCACGGGCAATCCCGATGCAATGTATCGCAGTGGGCTTCAGCTCGAAGCCTACTCCAGCGCTGAAAAAACCAGCGATCCGATGAATATTTATGATGTTGCACCCCGTGCAGACGGTGCAGCAGCACTAATCCTGACAAGGTCAGACCTTCTTCCTTCAAATCCACACGAAATGCAAGTAAGAATAGCTGGTTCCTCCTCAGCCGTGGATACCCTGGCCTTGCATGACCGCAAAGATCTGCTCTACTTCGAGGCTGTACAACTTGCGGCGGGAAAGGCCATGAAACAGGAGGGCGTCTTATTGGAGGATATCGATTTATTCGAATATCACGATAGCTTCAGCATTTACGCCGCACTGGCTCTTGAGTCGGTGGGTTTCGCCATACGAGGGAAAGGGTGGAAACTCGCGGCCGAAGGGGAGATTTCCATAGATGGGCGGATCCCATGTGCAACCATGGGAGGCTTGAAAGCCCGCGGCTTTCCGGGTGGTGCGACCGGTGTTTACCAGGCGGTCGAGGCTGTGATTCAATTACGGGGCAACGCGGGTGTAAACCAGGTAAAGGATGCAAGCTGCGCTCTGCTGCTCAGTATGGGTGGACCCGGTTCGACCGGTGTGTGTCATATCCTACGAACTCGCAGAGTTTGATTTTATTTTGCCATTGTAATTTATCGTTATCAAAAATAATGCCAATGAGTGGAGTCCTGCAAGGGCGAAAATCTGTAGCGGCAGGATACCTGACAGCGCATACCGCCAATGAGATAGACCCATGATGGTTGGAAAAAGAATTCGAATCCCAGTTAGCACGACGAGCGGCGCCCACAAGAAAAATGGCTGGCGGTAGAGGCATAGCCCGAGCGCCGTCAGGCATATCCAGATCCAGGGTTGATAACCATAGATATACCAATAGTCCATCAACAGATAGACTGCCTGTTGAAAGGTTATTAAAGTGGGAATGACCGCGCTTTCTTCATCGAAGTAGGCAGACTTCAACGGATCCTGTGGGTGATATTCGCCGGGCAGATTAATTGTAAAAGTCGCGGTCGTCTCTGGAACGAAACCTTCCCTGATCTTGATAAATAAAAGTTCCAACGCCAATGTCGGATTCGTGACAATCGAATCGATGGCAGTTTGGCGAAGGATGGCAAATGCCTGCTGTTGGGAATAACCTGCGTTCACCAGAGCTGGAAAAACATCCCACCCGGTAGGCGCATCCGTATCATCCGCCGAGCGTGGATGGTGAACATAAGTGCTGCTGATGATGCGAGCCGCCCTGGAACCCGGATCCGTGATCGGGATGTGGCTGCTCTCTCCGAAATATATCCAGCCATCGTAAAGAACCTCGCCAGCGTAGTCGCTTAAGCCGAAAAACCCGTGAACACGATAGTTGTGCGCAGACCACCATAACAACGGAAGGATACCGATGAATACGGATAGGCCGAGCGATAAAAGAGGGTTGATTGGTTTTGACTTATATTGTTGATTCCGAAAAACTAGGAATCCTTTCACGGTTAAGAATAAAATTCCAACTACGAACATCACGATGTTTTCCGGCCGGACGAGCACTGAGAATGCACCGATGACCATGGGGCCTAGCAACCAGCCCCATTGAAATTTTTCCAGGGCCAGCACCAAAAGCACTGCGTAAGTCAAACCAAAAAATATATTGGGTATTTCGGACATCACCAGGTTTGAATAGAGATAGAGATCCGGGGTAAGCACGGCTACCAATCCGGAGAGGAAGGCAAACCAACGTTTGCCGCTCAGCTGCCAGCCAAGCAGATAACAAAGGGGTATGCAGCCTATGGCAAGAAGATGCATATATATTTTGAGTCCCCACGGATCCCTGCCAAATATCGCCATCGCCGGGATGATTAACATGGATACTCCGGGTCCGCGAGAAGAAGAAACCCCGTCGAGGTTAAAATTTTTCAGCCAATACAAAGCCCCGTCTAAAAAACTTGTGCTGTCTCCAACCACAACGAGTGGGACGGCAAGCAGGTTTAAACTATGTAAAATAAAGCCTATACCCATTAAGATAAAAAGACTGGTGAGATGCGAAGCGGCGGTTGGTCGTTTCTGCCAGAGGGGAGGTTCTTCATTTTGAACAAGTTCCTGAGCGAGCCAAATTACCGTAAACAGGAAAAGCAGCGCTAGAAGATCCATCCCGATCATTACCGACATTGCGATACCGCTCGGCACTCCGTACCTGTAACGCACTGGAAGATCGACCTCCTTCAAGCTGCCTGGAGTCCCCTCCGGTACAACTGTAGAAATCAACCCATCCAGGGATACCGTAATGGCCGGACTTTCGGGCGAAGTTAATAGTGTAAGGCGGATAGGATTATCGATGGGTCCCTTGAAAGAATAGGTTAAGGGTTCCGGATTTAAGCCGTCAGCCACCAGCGTATCATCCACGATCCTCCAGCCACCGAGAGGATCTATATCGGCAAACGGAATTCTGCTTCCCTGGGGAAGCTTGATTTCAATGATCCTAACTTCTGAACTATCCGGTTGAAAGTCCGGAAATATTTCCAGTTGGTGCCAGACAACCGGCGAAGGGGTGATTCTCCAGGCGAGGATTCCCGCAAAAATTGTCGCTGGCAGAAGAAAAACCAGCCAGCGTTTGGCTGGGAGCTTTGCGGCTCGATCCCAAGTCAACTTTAGAAAATGATAGATTGGGAAGGCAGCTATCGAGATACCAGCGAGTGCACTTAAGGCTTGTTGATACCAGGCTAAACCCCAGAAGTTAATTTCATGGTGGGCAAGGCTTAGAATAACGGCCGTGGAGGCAGCAATCGTAACAATATGGAGGGTTGAAATTCGTGTAAAGAGATTACGCACGGGTATCTGCCTGATTGATCATGCTACTTGAAATAACTCAACGGGGTCATTATACAATAAGCAAAAATCGACCCGATTCCACCTAAATCGACAGAAAAATCACTCCCATCTATACAATTTCAATTACGTTAGGTTGAAATCTTTGCTCATATTCTCGACGAGGCTCAATTCAAGATGATAGGAATTGAGAGTCGGGCAGGATAGAATTACGCTCGAAAGGTATCATGAAATGGAAATCCCGAGACACTGGAGATTAAAAAAACAGCGCTATGCGCTGGTGGGGGAGGTATGCCCACACTGCGAAAAAAAGATTTTCCCGCCCAGGGATATATGTCCGAATTGCGGTAATGAAGCCAGGGACTTGTTTGCTTTCAGTGGCAAGGGTGAGGTCTATTCGTATACGACCATCTATGAAGCTCCCAGCGGCTATGATTCCACCACTCCTTACACCGTGGCGCTCGTCAAGTTGGATGAGGGCCCAATCGTGACCGCCCAATTGACTGATCAGGGCGAGCAACCTACGGAGATCGGTATGCCGGTCGAGATGGTCACACGCAAGATGAGGGATGACGGGGATGAACGCGGTATGATCGTGTACGGGTATAAGTTCAGGCCTGTGCTAAAAAACTAATCGTAAATATCTACATCAACATATACAGGCGGAAGAAATTTCCGAATTTTTTGCATTTAACGCAAACCATCGTAATAGTCATTCTTAGCCCGCGGATTTTAGCTTGGATTGATGATATAATTGATAAACATCCCCCAAGATCGACGGGTTCAAGACGCCAGTCCTTTTTGTCCGGCTGGCGTTTTTTCTTCTATATACAATAGGTGAATAGCAAATGGAGAAATCAATGGATTTCCACGCAGGCGACCCGGTCATTCATTGGAATTATGGCCTGGGAAAGGTCGTACGCCTGGAGGAGCGGGATATATCTGGATCGAAAATGCTCTATTACGTTGTCCAGGTGCGGGATATGACCGTCTGGGTTCCGCGAGATGGCAATTTAGGAAGCCGCCTACGGCACCCCATGCCGGCATCCGGATTTAAAAAGATGCTGATGATCCTGTCCAGCCCCGGCGAACCGCTTCCGGACGATCGACATAAACGTAAAATCCAATTGATCGATTTGTTAAAGCAAGGGCGGCCTGAATCGTTCTTCAGGGTTATTCGGGATCTTTGCGGCTTCAAGCAGGGCCGAACCTTGAGCGATAGCGACCAGGCGCTCCTTAGACTTACCCAAAATGCGCTCATCGGTGAGTGGGGATATGCGCTTTCCATCAGCCAGGCGCAAGCCGAGCAGGAGTTACAACACATGCTCGCGGCCGGCTCCAATAAAATATGAGGAAGAGCATGCCATCCATAGAAAAACAACTCATCTTGAGGGTGCTCGAGCATTTCGTACGAACCGGTAATGCTAGCGATGGCCAGGTCAAGGTGATCTGTCTGCCAGCGGATAAGAGCAGTGTTATCGAGAAGACCGGCGCAGACGGCCGAACCATCTTATTGGACGAATACAAGCTGGACGGAAAGGTCATCTGGGCGAGTTACAGCACGCGCAGCGGGACGGTTTACCTGAGTCCCCGGAGTGCACCAAGGCAACCAGCCTGAGTTTCAATAGAATAACTCATAGATCATAATAAAAAATATCCCGCCTCTCGGAAGTTGAAACTGAGAGCGGGATATTTGCTTTTTTCAGTACAGGTTCGAAGTGGTTAAGGAAACCTACACAGATTTCAAATCCTTGATAACTATTTTCTTCATCTTCAATACGGCGTTCATCACCCTGGCGACCTTCTTGCGATCAGGATCACTCATCGTTTCTTGCATTCCCTTCGGTACGATCTGCCATGAAAGGCCGTATTTATCCTTGAGCCAACCACACTGCTCCGCTTCCGGAACGGCAGATAGTTTTCCCCAGTAGTAATCGATCTCGTTTTGATCGTCACACTCAACCGTTAGAGATATTGCCTCGTTGAATTTGAAGATTGGACCTCCATCCAAGGCTATCAGGCGCTGACCGTTGAGGTCAAACACGGCAGTCAGGATCTTTCCTTCGAATTCCGGCATGCCGGGGGTTTCCATACCCTTCTCATAGCGCAGGATGGAAATGACCTTTGAATTGCCGCGCTTGACCGGCCCGCCTGAAAAAACCGAGATGTAAAAATTCATCGCCTGCTCAGTTTCTTTATCGAACCACAGGCACGGGATGATCGCTTGATTGGTTGTCATTAGTAAAGCGCTCCTTTCTTATCTTTAAGAAGTAGCTTAACGGTATCTTCCACAATATCGAGGGGAATACTTTCAGTTAGGGGAAATTTGAGAGTGCCTTTGCCGGCAACATAATCTGCAATTTTTTTCCGGTATGCTGGAGTACCTGAGGGGATCGGGTAGAGACTGATGTGGTTCTTCCAACCCGCAAAGTAAACCAGATATCGGCTATCCACCTTTAGACAGGGAATACCATAACTGATGGTTTCCACTGCTCCGGGCACAGCTTTATGCAGTGTCCGCCGAATCTTGCCCAGGGCGTTCTGGACCTCCTTCGGAAAGGATTGGATATATTCATCGACAGTGGACAATTTTTTTTGGGCTGGCATGTCTAACTGTGGGATGGTGCAATTTTATCACGAAGAGATTTTATATCTAAAATGTCGTAATACGCTATGGACTTCCCTGTGCGTTTCGGTCATAATCTTCATCAGATTGGAAATGATGACCAGCAACAAATAGGGAGAAAATCATCCTGAACGTGATATGAGATCACTAACCGCAATGACGAGAATAAACCGACAGCAATCGTCGCTCGGCTTGAAGGAGAGTGCCATGAACAAGAACCTGGTTTTCATTATCGTTGTTGCGATGTTGGCATGCAATACCCTGTCGATACCAACGAGTTCAGGGATCCCGAAGGAATCTTCGCCTGGTGCCGGTGCTACACCGACTTCGATACCTACGCTTCTTCAAGGTCCGAACGAGAATATTGTTATTGCCCAGCTGAATCTCTGGTATTTCGGTGATGGATGCCATGGGGGTTTCGAAGCCTTCGATTGCAGCGGCAAACGGACAACACCTTTTGAACCGGCACTCGGTCACACGTATTTCAGTTCAAATCGGGCAGTCCTGAAGCAGCAGATCGATTAGGCCGCGGATTACGGCGTGGATGCCTTTTCACTGGAGTGGACCACACCAAGAGAAATCAGCGGCTCCCTGGAGGAGAACATTGATGATGCGTTCCTTAAGGCTCCAAACCTCGATCGGATCCGCTGGGTCATTTTCTATGACCTTGTCCTCAGGGTACTCCAAACCCCGGGACTTACCGTCGATTTTAGCCAAGGTATGAATTTCGACGACCCCGAAGTCTATAACACGTTTGTCGCGGATTTTGATCACTTTGCACGCAAGTATTTCAAAGAGTCTCACTATCTTTCGATCGATGGGAGACCTGTCGTGTATGTCTGGGGGACATGGAATGCGATCGGCAACTTCAGCGGGGCGTTCAAGGAGGCGCGACAGAAAGCCTCCGAGCAAGGTTATGATGTGTATATTGTAGGAGATATCATCCGATCTGATCGATTTAATAAACAGCTTGCCTCCGCTTATGACGCCAATACGAACTTTACTTTCCTTATCCCGGGGATGAATGGTTGGCCCAAGGATGTTGAGCAAGCCAGCCTGGAGCAGGAGAAAATTCTAAAAAAATGGCAGGCTAATATCCAGGACTTAAAAGTGACCGGCCGGGAGGAAACCATAAACCTCCAGCCAGGCTGGGCACCCCAGTATGATGACCGTTTGCGCGGAAAAGACGGCGGCAATATATATGTGCCTGCCTTGAACAAAGATCAAGTAATTCACATGGCCGAAGTCGCGCGTAATTATTCCCAACCAACCGGCAGCAAGGGCTGGAAATTGGTATGGATCAACACCTGGAATAACTGGGCAGAAGCCACAACAATCGAGCCGACAGCCGATCTGGGAGACAAATATCCGGCAGGCAATTACGGTTTTGATATGTTGGAAATTGTTCGAGAGGTATTTGGCCCGGAAACTTTTTCGAACAGTATATCAACGCCCTGAGCCCTATCCTCCAATTACATGATCTGGCATCAAAGCAATCGATCCCCAGCCTCCACAGCGTCGGCGCGAAAGTGGCAGCCGCGGGATTGGCGGTTATGGTAGGCAGCCTCGGCAACCAGGAGGGCGGCCTCGACCGCGTTACGCAAGCCGATCAACCCATCACTTAATTTGGTATTGCGGTAGAAGGTCTCGATCTCGGTCTGCAAATGGCGCAGCTCGCGGATCGCGCGCGTCAACCGGTCGGCCGAACGGATCAGACCTACATAGTGCCACATGATGTTCTGGATGGTTTGCATATCCCCCTGGATAAGGGCGGGGTCCGAATCGGTGATCAAACCGCTCTCGTCCCAGGCGGGGATGTCCTCTCGGGTCGGGACGACAGGGTGACTGGCGAGCAGCTCTACTTCGATATCCTGTGCGACGCGGCAGCCCCAGACGAGCCCCTCCAACAGGGAGGTGGATGCCAGACGGTTCGCTCCATGCAGTCCAGTGCAGGCGACTTCACCGACCGCGTAAAGGTTACCGATACTGCCACGACCCCAAACATCCACGGCGATTCCACCGCAGGAATAATGTGCAGCGGGGACGACCGGAATGGATTCCAGGGTGATATCCACTCCGACCCGCTTGCACTGCTCATAAATGTGAGGGAAGCGGGATTTCAGAGCGTCCGGGGACATGTGCGAAGCGATATCGAGCAGGACGTGCGAATAGCCGTTCGCCTCCATTTCAACATGAATTGCCCGGGCTACGATATCCCGCGGGGCGAGGTCCTTCCATTCCGGTGCATATTTTTCCATGAACGGGAAACCGGCAGGATCAAGCAGGACACCGCCCTCGCCGCGCACGGCTTCGGTGATCAGGAATCCTTCAGCGCCTGGCGCAGCAAGAATGGTCGGATGGAATTGAACGTATTCTGCATTGACGATGCGGGCACCTGCCCTGAAGGCCATTGCCAATCCATCTCCACGGGCGCCGGCTGGGTTGGTTGTATGGCGATAAATGCGTCCCAAGCCACCCGTGGCTAACACGGTCTTCGCGGCAAGTGTCCGGTGAACAGCATTACCCGAGCGATCAAACACATATGCACCATGGCAGGTAATCCCGCGGTAATTATCCAGCGGATTTTTTGAGTGATGGGGATAGGTGATCAAATCGACCGCGGTAGCGTTGGAGAGGACTTCGATGTTTTGAAATTTCTTCAAAAGAGCAACCAGGCCATTGCTGATGGCGATCCCGGTACCGTCCTTGACATGCAGGATCCTGCGGCGGGAATGGGCAGCTTCCTGGCCGAAGGCAGGCTTACCATCCTGATCACGGTCGAATTGGATCTTCGCCTGCTGGATCAGCACTTCCTCCAAACGAGGCGGCCCCTCTTCTGCGAGGATCCTTGCAGCTTCAGGATGGGAAGCACCCGCACCGGCTTCCAGGATATCCTTTACCAGGAGATCCACGGAATCATCCGGTCCGTGAGTGACAATTCCGCCCTGGGCCTGGAAGGTGTTGGAATCGTGCAGGTCCGCCGAACGGGTCAATAAGATAATTCGGCGAGCGGGATTGCGAGCCAAGCGGATGGCAGTGGTTATCCCGGCAATGCCGGAACCGATGACCAGGACATCGGTGGTCTTCACGACTACCCTATCTTGATCATTCGGTCTACAGCCTGAAAAGCCCTGACCCGGATCTCTTCGGGGATGTCAATGACATAACGATTTAACTTCAAGGCATCCCGGGTATCTTCCATGGTGATCGTATTCATATGAGGGCAGCGGACCATGCACAAACGGAGCATGTCCTTTTCGGGATTTGCCGCAGCAATATTATCGCCCATCGAGCATTCGGTCAGCAGCAAATACTGCGGCGCATTGGACTGCTGCACATACCTGATAAGGGCATTCGTGCTTCCGGAGAAATTGGACGCCGCCACAACCTCAGGACTGCATTCGGGGTGGGCGAGGATGGCCACGTCCGGAAATTGAGCCCGGACGGTTTCGATATCCTGTACGGTGAATTTCTCGTGCACTTCACAGCGACCATGCCAACCGATCATCTGGACATCGAGCAGATTATCTGTCCCAGCGGAGGCGACGGTGCCGGAAACGGTCGGGAAGATGATGTGTTTGCCGGTCTCGTTCGCCACATTCTTAGCCAGATACTCATCGGGAAGAAAAATGACCGTGTCCGCATGGAGCGATTCAACCACGGCAATCGCGTTACTCGACGTACAACAAATATCGCTCTCGGCTTTTACATCGGCGTAGGTATTGACATACGTCACAACTGGAACACCCGGAAATTTATTTCGGAGCATGCGCACATCCTCGGCGGTGATGCTGGCTGCCAGGGAACAACCAGCCTTGTTTGAAGGGAGGAGAACGGTCCGACTGGGGTTGAGGATTTTTGCGGTCTCTGCCATAAACCTCACTCCGCAGAACACGATAACGTCCTTGTCGGTCTGGGCGGCCTTGCGACTGAGGTCAAGCGAATCGCCAGTGAAATCAGGCACCGAATAGAACAGGACCGGTTCCATGTAGTTGTGGCCAAGTATGACCGCATTGCGCTGCTTCTTTAGTTCATTGATCTCGACCGCGATCTGAGACTTAATAACCAGTTCAACATCGGGAACAATTTTCCCAAGTTTGTTTTTCAATTTTTCATAAATTTGATTCGCTTCTTGATCCATACATTAACCTTTAAATTACTGAAATCATCAATTCGATAGGTTATCGATCCTCAGCCGAGGGCAGGTGATAAATTTTCCGATCGAGATCATCCTGACAGTCAATTCGTCACAGTAGCAGGAAACCGATGTTATTGCTCCAAAGGATTTTACTATCCCCGGATTAATTCAAACGAAATATCCAATACCCGGGCTGAATGGGTCAGTGCGCCAACAGAAATGAAGTCCACCCCGGTTTCAGCGATCCTGCGGACATTCTCCAGGGACACGTTTCCCGAGGCTTCCAATTGGGCTCGTCCACTGGAAAGTCCTACTGCTCGAGTCATTTCATCAACCGGCATGTTGTCCAGCATGATCCGCCTGACCTCCAGTTCGAGGGCAATTCGCACATCCTCGAGGGTGCGAGCTTCGACCTCCAGCTCGACATCTTCATGAGCTGCACGAGCAAGGTGGACAGCCTCAGCCAGACTTCCGGCGAAGTCAATGTGGTTATCCTTGATGAGAAGCATATCATAAAGCCCTGTGCGGTGATTCCTGCCACCCCCCAGCCTCACCGCCAGCTTTTCCAGCTGCCGGAGCCCGGGGGCTGTCTTACGCGTATCCAGGATGACAGCCTTCGTACCAACCACCGCATCCACGAAACGGCGGGTGAGGCTGGCTATACCAGACATGCGGCCAAGGAAATTAAGGGCAGTCCGCTCGGCGGTCAGCAGGGAGCGAGCAAACCCAGAGACGATGGCCAGGTTGCCCCCCGCTTTCACCAGGCTTCCTTCGATCATTTCTGCTTGGAACAAAACATCCGGGTCCAAATAAGCATAAACCGCCTTGGCGACTTCCAGGCCGGCAATCACACCTGCTTCTTTTGCAAAAATCCTTCCCTTCGCACGAGCGTCTTTTGGAATGATGCTGTTGCTGGTGATATCCCCACTGCCTACATCTTCTTCCAGAGCTCGCTGAATGAGGGCTAGAATGTCAGGATGGATGGGTTCCGTAGGAATGCTCCATTCTCGGATTGGACCAATGATACGCCATTCTGGTAACGAACCTCTTTTAGTAACCAGAGTTTGATCACTTGGATAAACATTCTGTCTCAATCAAAGATAAAATAACATCTGAGCTTTAATTTACCCTCCGCATGAAAACTGCATTGCCAGGATACCGAATCCAATTTCGATGAGAATTTTCAAGGTCGGCCAGAAAAGCAGTTATAATTATAAGAGTCAAGCGTAAGGATCGTGCGTCTGTAATTTTTTTCCACGAACAATCGATTAAACGAAGGAGAGAAAATGAGTTTACTAGATAAAATTTTAGACAGGCTGGGCTTGGGCAAGGCCAAGCCCGAGGTGGGTGGTGGTGCGGGGCCTTCTGTCAGACCCATGGGGAGGCCAATGACCGAAAAGGAAGCAGAGGCTTTTCGGGGTGGAGCCAAGTCTGCGTCCGGAGTTGGTGCGGCGCCGATGTCCGAGGTGGATGTCATAAAGAAACTCGAAACGATGAACAAAGATTCGGGTTTGAACTGGAAGACTTCCATCGTAGACCTCCTGAAGATCCTGGATATCGACAGCAGCCGCGAGGCACGCAACGAGCTTGCCAAGGAACTTGGCTGCCCGGCTGACCTGATGAGCGATTCGGCGAAAATGAACACCTGGCTGCATAAAGCTGTGCTTAAGAAGATCGCAGCTAACGGTGGGAACATACCCAGGGACCTGTTAGACTAACCAACCCGCACTCTCAACCTCCGGGAGATCAAAGCTCCCGGAGGTTTTTTAAAGACTGTCTTCAAGGTTAAGCGGTGAGGGAAAGGGAGGAAAATTTATCCTCAGGATAAACCCTCATTCAACGAAGATTTGAGTTCGAATTCCCAATCGTGGGGGCGATGATAGGTTCGGTTACTAAATCGACCTGACTCCACCATCTGATTATTTAGCCGCGGACAACAGTGTCGACTTCGTGGACCGGATGCGATATCTTGATCCCAAGCATGCTCAACATAATGCTGGTCAGGATCACTTGCACGCCTAGGATCACAGCCAGACTTCCACCGAAGACAAGCCGAACACTGCGAACAAATCCAATGGTTTCGAAACCGGCAGTCTGGGATTGATAAACCGCATAAAGCATGATGCTAATACCAAGCAGCAGCAGGACAAGCCCGAGGGCAAGACCCT
>MGNL01000044.1:0-1536 GCA_001796785.1 Chloroflexi bacterium RBG_16_51_16
ATGCACGTCCATAAGGATCTCTCCCTTCAATCCATGGGGACGCCGCAGAAATCCGATCACTAAATATTCAGGCTCGCCTTCCGGCGAGCCTGATGTTTTTCTTTTAAGAGGCATTGTCCGGTTCGACCACCTCAAGGGTCGCCTGCTTGCCGACCCGCTCAGCACCTACCCGGAGCAAGTTGCGGATCGAGTTGGCGACTTTTCCATTTTTACCAATGATTCGACCCATATCCTCCGGAGCGACCATCAGCTCGATGCGCACCCGGGTTCCAGACCCGGTCTCACGCACACGAACTTCTTCAGGATGGTCCACCAGTGCTTTTGCAATATATTCCATGAGGGCTTTCATTGAAACCTCAACAGTTTAGGAGAGAATTAATCTGGCAGGGTAACCAGGTTTTTTCTGGTCACCCAATTTATAACTTTATTCCCTGCGTGTTCGGAGCGGAGCGGCACGCTTGGTTTCAGCTTCCATGGCTTCAGCCACCAGGCTTTCAACCTTCTCACCTTTCTTGAAACGCTCAAACCTGTCCAGAACACCCGCCGTCTTGAAAACCTGGGCGACCGATTCGGTCGGTAAGGCGCCATTTTTCATCCAGTGAAAAACGCGGTCTTCTTTTACATGAATGGTTGCGGGTTCTGTGCGCGGGTTGTAGAAGCCGAGGATTTCCAGGAAGCGACCATCCCGCGGCGATTCCTTATCGGCTGCAACGATGCGGTAACTCGGCTGTCCTTTCAGCCCTACTCTTCGAAATCGAATTCGAACCATGAATGACCTTCTCCTTTATTTGATTACGAATATTTGGTTCAGGACATGCAAGAGAGGGGTGCGTGAAAGGACGCGCTTACAAGCCTAAAACCCACAGGCGGATATTTTACCAGAGTTTCTAGACAGGAATTGTGAACACGATCCTAGTCCCATAGCCGGGCTCGCTCTCCGCTGCTATTTGACCTCCATGAGCCTCCACCAGGGTTTTAGCAATCGCTAAACCCAAACCCATCCCTCCGGAATCACTGGCTTTGTGATAGCGTTCGAAGATATGTGGAAGGTCCTGGACGGGTATTCCACGTCCGGTGTCTTTAATCACCACCTGGATTTGATTTTTTGAGGGTCCATTGATTATTGATGTGCCGACCTCGATCCTGCCTCCGTGTGATGTATTATGGATCGAGTTGGTGAGCAAGTTCCCCAATACCTCACGTATGCGAATGGGATCGACATCCACAGATGGAACATTTGTCAACGACAATTCAAGATCAATCCCAGCTGCCTTTGCCTCAGCTAAGTAAGGTTTAACCGTTACTTCGACCAGACTATTAATTTCGGTCGGTTCCCGTTTCAATAACAGGGATCCGGTTTCGGCAAGGGCTAGCGTTTTCAAATCGTCGATCAACCTCGACAGGATCCGGGTTTCATCGAGGAGAGATTTCAGGTGGAATTCGTCCGACGGATACACGCCATCCTGTATACCTTCCAGCGTGCCCTGGATGATCGTTAGCGGCGTGCGCAGCTCATGAGTGACATCCGCAAAAAGA
>MGNL01000044.1:1726-5590 GCA_001796785.1 Chloroflexi bacterium RBG_16_51_16
ATGTGAGAGACAGGATGAGGAAGCCGAATACTACACCGAAAGGAATCAGAAAATTCAGATCGGCCAGAGGTGTTCGAACTATCCCAATCGCATCCGCGATCACAGCGATGATGGTCATGAATCCGATAATTGTCGATATTGGAAATACAATAAATGCACATCCCAGTCGTCTGAAAAAGGGAAAGCGATGCCAGTGATGGCGGCCTCGAGGCGGCCAATCTTCATTCTCAGGCCACCACGGAGGGCGAAAGTGTGGAGTGTGTTCTCTATGCTTCATAGGGAATCCGAAAATTTGTACCCCACACCATAGACTGTAATAATGTAGCGTGGATCGGACGTTTCTAATTCAATTTTACGCCGGATGTTTTTAATATGGGCGTCAATGGCACGTTCATAGGATTCAAAAGCGACCCCATGGATCGCGTCGAGCAGCTGTGAGCGAGTGAAAACCCGGCCAGGGGACCGCGCCAGGGTCAGAAGTAGTTCAAACTCGGTCGGTGTAAGCTCTTCGATCTGCCGGTTTTCTACCAAGACTCTTAACCGAGGGACGTGCAGGGTTAGATCGGAAACTTGTACGATTTCCTCGACCGGATGACTTGAAAGTTCCATTCTCCTGAAAACCACCCTAACGCGGGCAACCAGTTCCTTTGGGCTAAAGGGTTTGGTCATGTAATCATCCGCACCGAGCTCGAGACCAACCAATTTATCCAATTCATCTGCCCGGGCAGTCAGCATGATAATCGGGACATTCGAAGATTTCCGGATTTCACGGGTAAAGTCGAGACCGTCCAGGTTTGGCAGGCTGAGGTCGAGGATGACCAGGTCGGGTTTTACGGTTCGAGCAAGAGAAAGGCCAGATTTGCCTTCATACGCCACCTGTACGACGAAACCAGCCCGTTCAAGATAATCACGCACGAGCTGTGTGATCTTGGGTTCGTCGTCTACAACCAAAATCGTTTTCATTCGGAATCATTATATCTTTGCTAAAGCCAGCGCCAGGTTCGGGTAGGTACTTAAAATAATCGAGGAGACAGCGCTTTCTCCCCAGGGAGAAGCGCTGTCTCGATATCGGTTCAGCCAGCTAATCTTTCTTTTCCGGCTCTTGCTTGCCGTGAACCCGATCATGCCACTCCTGGAACATCGGTGGGACTTCCCCGTTACCCCAACCACCGCGGTGCCATCCAGCATGATGCCAATGACCCCAGCGTGGACCCCAGAAGAGAAATCCAAAGGCGCGCAGGGCGACGAAGAGAAGGAACAAGGCTAGCAACGGCCCGAAGCACCCAAAGCCATGGAACGGTAAGGGATGCCAGAAGTGCATTCCGTATCCATAATATGGAACAGGCGCATCACCAGGTTGTCCCTGGGGTAGTTCAGAGACAACATTCTGCATTACGCCAGCGTTGAAGGCAAACCAGGCAATCCCTGCTACTGCAGCCACCAACACAATACCTGCTATGATCCTGAAAATAATTTTTCCGTCCATTTTCACTCCTTTTATGAAATTTACCTGGAGTGTAGTAACCAGTTGTGAATTGAGTGTGAAGAGAACAGGGAGATTTGTGGTTTTAGTTTTTCAGGTGCTAAAAAGGTTTCGCAACTTCATCATCTGGATCGTGTTCCAACTCATTAATTACCCTAAACACACCGGTTACATATACTTTCCAGGAGAAGAAAGATGACAATGGCAGAGGTCAAGGTAAATGATCGGAAAGAGATCTTTGGCTGGGCTATGTATGACTGGGCCAATTCGGCTTTCAGCACAACCGTCGGGACCGTCTTTCTGGGTCCGTACGTTGCTTCACTGGCCGCAACCTCAGCTAAAGCATTCAATGATGGGCTCGCCCGGTTTTTTGGAATCCCCGTAGCTCCTGATTCATTTCTCCCCTATTGCATCTCCTTCTCTGTGGGTCTACAAGTTCTCTTCCTGCCGATCCTGGGTGCCATCGCGGATTACTCCCATTTGCGAAAACGTTTGATGCAAATCTTTGCAACCATCGGTGCTCTAGCGACGATCGGAATGTTCCTGGTGACCGGTGAGTTGTGGTGGCTGGGCGGTGTGCTGTTCATTCTTGCCAACCTCTGCTTCGGGGCGGCGATCGTGTTCTACAATGCATACCTTCCGGACATAGCTAGCGAAGAAGAAAGAGATCGGGTTTCTTCCTATGGATGGGCGATGGGATACCTGGGAGGGGGCATCCTGCTGGCACTCAACCTGGCATTTTATACATTTAGCGAAGACATAGGCGTACCAAGCGACCTGGCTGTAAGGATCAACCTTGCTTCTGCTGGTATTTGGTGGATAGCCTTTGCCTTCCTGACCTGGTCGCGATTACGACCGCGACATGCCTCGCGATTGCTACCTTCCGGTGAAACTTACGTGAGCATAGGATTCAAACAATTGATGACAACCTTTAAGGAGGTCAGGCATTTTCCGGAAACCTTAAAATTTTTGTTGGCTTATTTCCTTTATAACGACGGCATCCAAACCGTGATCGCGATCTCGTCCACCTTTGCGGCTGCACCGCTGCTGCGTGGTGGATTGGAGTTGGAGCAGGACACCCTGATCGCTGTGATCCTAATGATCCAATTCGTGGCGTTCGGAGGGGCGTTGTTCTGGGGCAGGCTGGCACGTTGGATCGGTGCAAAACAATCCATACTCGTCAGCCTGGTGATCTGGGCAGGCGTGGTGATCTACGCTTTTGGCGGCTTGCAGGGAGAAAATCGAGTAACCGAGTTTATGATCCTGGGTATCTTCATCGCCCTGGTGCTCGGTGGTTCACAAGCCATCAGCCGCAGCCTGTTCGCTCAGATGATCCCCAAGGGCAAGGAAGCGGAGTTTTATTCCTTTTATGAGGTGAGTGAGCGCGGGACATCCTGGATTGGTCCGCTCATTTTTGGCCTCGCCAACCAAATCTTCGGTAGCCTGCGGTATGGAATCCTCTCGTTGATTTTTTTCTTTATCGCCGGCCTGTTGATACTACCTTTGGTAAATGTTAAAAAGGCTTCAGCAGATGTGAAGGCGTACGAAATTATGAACTAAGATCCGATCGAATATTCTTTGATTGGTCTTTACCAGGATAAGATTTGCTCATAAAACGGCCTGAAAAAAGAAGTTGGATAAAAAACAACCGGGAAATATCCCGGTCGTTTTTTTTCACGATTCAAACCCTAAGGTAGATTCTGAGCAAAAGCCTGCTCCAGCTCCTGTTCGGTAACGTAACCCACCCATTTCATCACTACACTCCCACTACTGTCAAGAAGATAGAATTCCGGTTGATAGTGGAAACCTAACGTCCGTTGGATATCAAATGTTTGAGGATCATCTGCATCCAGGTAGGTAAATCTGACCCGGTTAACATATTCAGCTTCAAGCCCATGAACCATGGGCGCCAAACTGCGGCAGGTGCTTCAGGTGAACCGGAAGAATTCCACGAGCTGCAGCCCACCGGAATCGAGCTTCACCGTGGTTGGATTGGTGGCTTCCAGATTCGGGTCGCGGGAGGTAGCCGCAACGACAATCGTTGGACCAGGGACGGATTCCGACAATTGTTGGTTTATCACAGGTGGTGTTAGCGCGACAGGCTCGGGAATCGGCGAGAACTCCGTGTTAGGTTGGTTGGTTGAGCTAATCACAGACGGTCCACAAGCTGTAACCAGCAAACCAATGACGATAATTACAACCGGAAGGCCAAGTTGGTATTTTGTTTTTCTCATTCTTTCCGACTATCTAATTTTACAGACCAGCCATTGATAGGATATCTTACACGGTTAATTATCCACACATACATTAAAAAATTATTACGGGAAATTCGTCATACGTGATTACGGAAGGCCTTCTTTGACGTTCGTGAATTCCTACGC
>MGNL01000044.1:5654-8993 GCA_001796785.1 Chloroflexi bacterium RBG_16_51_16
GGGTATTAACCCAACAACCCTGAACATGCTTTGATGAACCTTGAAGGAGGATAATGTATGGCTGGTTTTAAGCTCACTTATGCAACGATGTTCAACCCGCCCGAAGCCCTTCATGCCGGTTTTGATAAAGCCGTCACAGATCTCAAGAAGAATTTGGGCAAGGAATACGGGATGATCGTCGATGGCAAGGACGTGTTTGCGGATGAAAAATGGGAGGACCGCTCACCCGTTAATACCGACTGGATCCTTGCAAGGCTGCAGAAAGGCAATGCGACCCATGCCCAGCAAGCCATCGCCGCAGCCCGTAAAGCCTTCCCTGCCTGGAGTCGAACCCCCTGGCAGGAGCGGGTAAAACTTGTGCGCAAAGCCGCTTCGAACATTGAAAAACGCATCTTCGAGCTCGGAGCTGCCATGGCACTGGAGGTCGGCAAGAACCGGATGGAATCGCTCGGCGACGTTCAGGAAACCGCGGACCTGATGTCCTACTCAGCGCTCATGGTGGAAGAAAACAAGGGATTTATTCGGGCAATGGGTAAAGACCCATTGGTCGGCTATGATCCAACAAACACCTCGGTATTACGACCCTACGGTGTCTGGCTAATAGTCAGTCCCTTCAATTTCCCCTTCGCACTCACCGGTGGTCCAACAGGAGCCGCACTATCCGCCGGAAATACTGTGGTTATCAAACCCGCCACGGATACCGCCTGGATCGTCCGCTTGTATGCCGAATGCTTGAGGGATGCAGGATTCCCGGATGGCGTGGTAAATTTCATCACAGGACCCGGGTCGACCTTGGGACAAGCCCTGGTGGACAGCCCGGAACTCGACGGGGCTACATTCACCGGTTCGTTCGATGTCGGAATGAAGATGTATCGCGATTTTGCAAAACGGAATTACATCCGGCCTGTGATCCTTGAACTTGGCGGCAAGAATCCCGCGATCGTTTCCAGGAACGCCAACCTGGGCGACGCGGTCACGGGCATCGTCCGATCTGCGTTCGGACTGCAGGGCCAAAAATGTTCGGCTGCTTCACGCGTGATCGTTGAAGAACCGGTTTACGATGAAATTGTTTCCCGTCTGAAGGAAGCCACTGAAAAATTGGTCATCGGCGATCCAACCGAACGAGCGACATACCTCGGACCCGTGATCAATCAAAATTCCTATAACGACTTCAAGAATTTCACGGAAGAGATCAACCAGGGTGGCGGTAAATTCCTCACCGGCGGTCATGTCAAGTCAGGCGGGATCTATGATAAGGGATATTTCTGCGAACCAACTCTCGTCACAGATCTACCCTTCGATCACCGGTTATGGCAGGCTGAAATGTTCCTTCCAATCACGACCATTGGAAAGGTGAGTAACCTTAATGAAGGCATGAAGATAGCCAATAGTGTGAACTATGGGCTGACGGCCGGTTTCTATGGATCTGCGTCAGAAGTCGATTGGTTCTTTGACAAGATCGAGGCGGGAGTAACTTATGCTAATCGACCGCAAGGTGCGACAACCGGTGCCTGGCCTGGATTCCAGCCGTTTGGTGGTTGGAAAGGCTCAGGAGCCAGCGGAAAGAACGCCGGCGGTTACTATTATGTACAGCTCTATATGCACGAGCAGATCAGGACGTTGATCAAACCCAAGGCTGATAGAAAAAGCTCCCCGGGTAAGAAATCCAATCGTAAGCCGGTAAAAAAAAGCGCGAGTAAAAAATCCCGTCGAAGATGATTAAGCCCTCTCCCCTTCCCCGGCGAAAAGGAAGGGGAGAATTTTTTTACCTCGAAATGGATCCGGGAGGTGGGTTTATTCGGCTGGAGGGTAAAATTAGCAAATGAACAAGGATCCTCTGATTACACGGATCGGCACATTCTTAATCATGCTGGGGATAGGAGCCTTGATCCTATTTATCACTTCTGACCTTGCGAATACACCAGATTTTGACTTTTTATTCGTATCATTAATTTTATTGGTGGTAGGCTGGATGTTCCAGCGGAGAAGAGCCCCACCACCTCCATCGGGACGATTTTCTATCCTGCGCAGACGGAGGAATAACCAGGTGGAAAAATCAAACCCTGCAGAACGGGAGGATGGCGAATCATGACCAAGCTGATGTCGCTTGCCGATGCTGTAAAAGAATTCGTGCATGATGGGGATACGGTGTATGCAGCCGGGTTCACACATCTCATCCCCTTTGCGGCAGGACATGAGATCATCCGCCAGAAGAAACGCGAACTGGTACTTGCGCGGGCAACGCCTGACCTGATCTACGATCAACTGGTCGCCGCAGGCTGCGCCCGCAAGGTGATTTTTTCATATATGGGAAACCCCGGTGTTGGATCGCTCCGGATCGTTCGTTCGGAGATTGAAGCCGGTAGGTTGGAATGGGAAGAATATTCCCATTTCGGGATGATCACGCGCCTTCAGGCTGGCGCTTCCGGCTTGCCGTTCCTCCCGATGAACCAGACAGGTGCAACCAGTCTCGAAAAGGTCAATTCGAACATCAAACGAATTCCAGATCCGTTTGGAGGAAAGGATGTGATTGCTATTCGCGCCTTAAACCCGGACGTTGCCATCGTCCACACTCAACGCGCGGATAAAGAAGGCAACGCTCACCTGTGGGGCATCATCGGCGAGCAAAAGGAAGCTGCTTTTGCAGCAAAAAGAGTCATCTTAAGCACAGAAGAGCTCGTGGATGAATCGGTGATCCGGTCGGATCCAAACCGGACGATGATTCCCGGGATTGTGGTAACGGCGGTATGTCATGTTCCATTCGCATGCCATCCATCCTATGCGCAAGGCTGCTATGATCGGGACAATGATTTTTACCTCCAATGGGACAAGATCAGCGAATCCAGACCGGAGGTGGAAGCCTGGCTGAAGGAATGGGTGTACGATGTGGCCGATAGAGACGCGTATTGGGAGAAGCTTGGAGCCGACACTCAGAAGAGATTAAAAATAGAGCCGCAGTACAGCGAAAAAGTTAATTACGGCAAGTATTAAGTAGCTATCCCAATCCAATGAACATACCGTCGTTCCAATATGATGGCTTGGGGCCACCTCTCCATTTCCTGCATGCGAACGGCTATCCACCTGAATGTTATCTCCCACTTTTCGAGCGAATGAACTCATCCTTCTCCATTTTCGGAATGCGGTTGCGTCCTTTATGGCCTAATGCCCAGATGCAGGATTTAAAGGATTGGCTACCGTTAACCTCGGATCTACTCGTGTTCCTTTCTTCGACGCAGCCTAAACCCGTGATCGGTGTCGGTCATTCGATCGGAGGCATCGTCACCCTGCGGGCAGCGTTACAGGAACCGGAGAAATTTCGGGCTCTCATCCTGATCGAAC
>MGNL01000044.1:9022-12049 GCA_001796785.1 Chloroflexi bacterium RBG_16_51_16
CTATGGAACATCGCACGCGGGTTAGGTCTTGGATATCGGATCCATCCTCTCATCCAAAATACCTTGAGAAGGCGGCGCGAATTTGACGATCTCGAGCATGTCTTTCAAGGGTATCGGAACAGGAAGATCTTTCGATACTTGTCCGATGATGCATTGCGATCTTATATCAATGGTATTACAAAGTCAAAGCAATATGGGTACACGCTCACTTATTCACCAGAGTGGGAAGCGCACATCTATTACACCGGAATTTGGCGTGATCTTGATTTATGGAGGAGTTTGAAAAATCTCCGTGTACCTGCAATGATCATACGCGGCGATGAATCAGACACTTTTTGGAAAAGCAGCTATGAACGTGTCCGGAAGATCCATCCGGGTATTCGACTCGTCACGATCGAAAAGTCCAGTCACCTGGTACCGCTGGAGAGACCCGAGAAGGTATTTGATTTGATCCGATCATTTATCATGGAGATAGAATGAGCGAATACTCACCCGCTGAACTCATGATCATCAACGCAGCCCGCTTGCTCAAAGACGGCGATGTGGTTTTCGTAGGTGTTGGGCAGCCCAATCTGGCGTGCAATCTCGCCAAACGTACTCATGCCCCTCACCTGGTGATGATCTACGAAGCCGGAGTGATCGGTGCCGAACCGGCAAGACTGCCGCTTTCAATAGGTGACCCCACGCTTGTCAGCGGTTCCCTTTCAGTGGTGAGCATGTATGATATTTTTTCCAACTACCTGCAGAGAGGGAATGTAGATGTGGGTTTCATGGGCGGTGCCCAGATCGATAAGTACGGCAATATCAACGCAACCGTGATCGGTAGTTATGAGCACCCCAAAGTACGGTTACCCGGATCAGGAGGTTCACAGGAAATCGCAGCCTGGGCAAACCGGTGTTACATTATGACACCCCATCAGAAAAGGCGATTCCCTGAAAAGGTGGATTTCATGACCTCCGCAGGATTTATTTCAGGCAAGGGTGACCGTGAGAATGCCGGGTTGCGCGGAGGCGGCATGCTCGCGATCGTTACGGATATCGGTTTGCTCGGCCCCGATAAATCCGGCGAAATGATTCTGACGGCACTTCACCCCGGAAAGACAGTGGAACAAGCCAGGGAAAATACAGGTTGGGATTTGAAAATCAGTGACAATCTCAACATTACGAAGCCCGTAACAGAACAGGAATTAATCATCTTGCGTAAAGACCTCGATCCGAATGCGATTTACACCAAAAGCGGAGCATAGCGATGACTGAAATTCAATCCAGCAACAATCGCAACCTGCTGAAACGCATCTTTATTTCGCCGGATGAAATGCGTTTGCGAGCTGGCTGGCGCTTGCTGATCCAGACGATCTTGATGATCGTTTTATTCATCATCACCGGCATTTTCCTGGCATTCTTCATCCAAATATTCTTCGGTGGAAAGATTAACTCGCAGATCAACCTATTTCTAAGCCAGGTCATCGAGTTCATCGTATTCTTGACTTCCATATACATTACAAGACGTTTCGTTGATAAACGAAGTTTTATCAGCCTGGGATTAGTGCCTGGAAGGCAAGCTATCATAGATTTGTTGGCGGGTATTGGAATTACCTTCCTGATGATGGGGATGATCTATTTGATCATGCTATCCGCCGGTTGGCTTGAATTTGAAAAGTTTGCGTGGGAGGTTGAATCGGTTTCAAGCGTACTTGTAAGTACGTTATCCTTCCTTATTGTATTTGTTTTTGTCGGATGGAATGAAGAACTGCTCTCACGGGGATATCATCTGCAAACCCTGGCAAGTGGATTAAACCTGGTTGGGGGGATCGTGCTTTCATCAGCGGTATTCGGGCTGCTGCACCTGGGCAATCCGAATGCGACCTGGATCAGTGCCGCAGGGATATTTCTGGCTGGATTGTTTCTCGCATATGGGTATGTTCGTACCAGGCAACTCTGGCTTTCCATCGGCTTGCATATCGGATGGAATTTTTTTGAAGGTGTGGTTTTCGGCTTCCCGGTCTCCGGCCTTGATATTTACCCATTGACCCACATCCGAATCCAGGGACCGGAATTATGGACCGGCGGCGCCTTCGGACCCGAAGCAGGCCTTGTGGTAATCCCTGGACTGCTGCTGGGATCGATCCTCATTAACTATTATTCTCGCTTAACACGAAAGAATCAAAATATTTGACTGCTGATTTCATAAAAGCCATCTTTTTTGATCTCGGTGGGACCTTGATGTATGATAAAGATCCTTGGCCGCCATTTTTCCCACGCGCGGATAAAGCCTTGTGGGAGGTGCTGCATTCTTCCGGCGTTACGCTCCAGCCTAGTGACCTATATGGCGAATTCAATAACTTATTCGAGTTGTATTACGCCATGCGCGAACCGGAGCTGGAGGAACCCACAACCTTCACCGTCCTTGAAGAATTATTACATAAAAAAGGATTTCGACTTTCAGATACGGTGATTTCCGCCGCACTGCGTGCTATGTATGCAGTCACCCAATCCAACTGGTACCCGGAGATGGATGCTGCACCTACCCTTGAGATTCTGAGGAATACTGGTCTTCGAATCGGTTATGTATCAAACGGTGCGGATGACGAAAATACTCAGGTTCTCATTGACAAGGCTGGCCTTCGCGAGTATGCAGAGTTCATCATCTCCTCAGCGGCATTTGGGCTGCGCAAACCCCATGAGGCAATTTTTCAGGCAGCCCTGGATCATTTTCAGTTAAAGCCTGAAGTGGCGGTCATGGTGGGTGATACGCTGGAAGCCGACATCCTCGGCGCCAATGGGATGGGAATGGCAAGCATATGGATCACCCGCCGCGCACAGGTCGACCCGGACCAAGCAAAAAATATCAAACCCTCCGTGACGGTAGCTACATTGAGTGAAATACCAGACCGCTTATCCGAGCTCGGCTAAAATCTAAACTTTGGTTGTGCCGACCAATACAATTTTTTAAATAAGTCAGGAAGAGAAGCGTATTTGTTATTAAATTTAAAGTGTTGGATATGTGCATTCCTTCACCCATGAAAT
>MGNL01000045.1:0-4529 GCA_001796785.1 Chloroflexi bacterium RBG_16_51_16
TCTGCAATTGCATGAGCACGACCGAATCGAGATAGGTGCCGGAGCGAATGACGTGCCTGGTGGTGTTCATCCCTGAGCTACCACCTTCGCGATCGACTCCGCCCAGTAGAGTAGGGCTTCGTCCTCAGACCACTTGCCGATAAGCTGCAAGCCCAGAGGCAGACCCGTGGAGTTGGTTCCAGCTGGCAGGTTGAGAACGGGGAGTCCAGCCTGGGTCCATGGCAGGTTCATGATCGGGTCACCCGTACTTTCCAAACCTCTCGGTGCCGCACCGGGAGCGGAAGGAGCGATCCAAAGGTCAATTCCATTTTTTTCCATCGCTTCCCTCAGGTTGGTTTTCAACTGGGCGCAGCTCTGACGCGCGTTTTGCAAATCATTTTCTGTGATTTTTCCGCCGCGCCGGATCAGTTCTGCAGTCTTTTGTGCGTACAATTTTTCGTATTTTCCAAACCAGGCTGCATGCACATGGGCAGCCTCAGCCGAGAGCACCATATCATTTTGCCTGCGGATCGCCGCGTAATCATCCATGACCGGTACCAGGTGCAATTCGTAACCTGATTTGGTAAGCAACTCTTTCATATTCTCGAAATGTACAAGGCCCTCGGGTGAGGCGGATGCCAGATAAGGACCGGTCGGGATTCCCAAAATAGGTATGCGATCAATTTTTGGGAAATTCCAATCCGATAGAAGCACCTCTGCGCATTGCGCAGCCAGGCTTATGTCTGTACTGAAGAAACCAACATGGTCGAGGGAAGGTGAGAGTGGGATCACACCCTCAGCAGAACTCCTCCCATAACTGGGCTTGAACCCGATAACGCCGCAGAAAGCAGCCGGCCGGATGATCGAGCCGATCGTCTGGGTGCCCAGGGCCAGGTCGCAGAAACCTGCAGCCACAGCCGCCGCCGATCCGCTGCTGGAACCGCCTGGGGTATGTTCGGGATTATGCGGGTTGCGGGTTGGACCGGGCGCGAAATAGGCGAACTCGGTTGTGACCGTCTTGCCGAGCAACAAAGCGCCCGCCTCTTTTAGTTTACGGACGCTGACCGCTTCCGCACCGGTTAATGCTCCAGCTGGAAGCCGGCTGCCGGCGCGTGTCTCGAAACCCTCGACATGAAAAATATCCTTTACCCCGAAAACCTTCCCATACAACCGTGGCTTGGTATTCTCTGTCGAATACCGGGTTGACAAATCCTGCCATTCCCGCTTGATCCGGGAAAACCGCTCTGGTTCAGAAAGGCAGGCTTGGATTAGGTTTTCACGCTCGTTGATGCGCCTCTCGATTTCGGAAATGTGATCTGTAATTTCCATCTCAAGAGAATTAAGACCTGCGCTGGAGTTAAAGGAGGAGCTCATCTCACGAACCGCTGTTGATCGCTTTCATCTTCCGCGCTGCCAGGCTGACCGCATCCACGATATGCTGATATCCGGTGCAGCGACACAGGTTGCCGGATAAGGCCTTCCGTATCTCTTGTTCGGATGGATCGGGATTTTGTTCGAGGAATGGGATCATCGTCATTAAGATCCCCGGCGTGCAGTAACCGCACTGCAGACCATGCGCCTCCCAGAACGCCTGTTGAATGGGATGCAGATGGTCGCGATCTTCTGCGAGACCCTCAACCGTGGTAATTGAATGACCATCAGTCTGGACGGCAAATAGCAGACAGGAACGAACCGGTTCGCCATCCAATTGGATCGTACAGGCGCCGCAGACCCCATGTTCACAACCCACGTGGGTGCCTGTCAAGCCCAGTTCATGCCGCAGGAAGTCGCTCAAGAGCAGACGCGATTCGACCTCTCGTTCGTGGACCTGCCCGTTGACCGAAACCGAGATCGAATTCGTCGACTTCATTGGAGGCGATCCTTACCCGCACGTGCGAGTGCCAGCTTGAGGGTTCGAATGGTTAACTCGTGTGCAAGGTGTCTCTGGAAATCCGGGGAGGCGTGCAGATTTCCAAAGGGTTGGATCTCATCCTGACTGGCTGTCCGCGCAGCCGTTTCAATTGCCGAATCATCCAGGTCGGCTCCCGAAAGTGACTTGGAAGCCGCTTTCGCCTCGAGTGGACCCTCACCGGCATTGAGATAAACCAACCGGGCTTGTTGGCACTTACCTTCTTTGTCAAGCTGGATGACGGCAGCCACTCCCATCAGAGCGTAATCCCCAGCGCGGGGGGCAACCTCCATGAAGGACCAACCTGTCCCGGCTCCCATGAAGGGCAGTTCGATTTCGACCAGGATTTCATCAGGAGCGAGATCCGTGGTGAACAACCCCTTGAAAAAATCCGGCGCAGTAATCCAACGCTCAGCCGCACCGCTGCGAGCTTTCAACCTGGCACCCAGGGCAAGCATGATAACCGGTAGCTCTGCGGCCGGATCCGCGTGAGCCAGGCTGCCGCCCAAAGTGCCGCGGTTCCGGATCTGCGGATGGGCTACGTTTGGCATGGTTTCGGTCAGCAAGGGTAGATGGCGGGCGATCAACGGATCGAATTCAAGGCGGCGCTCACGGGTCATGGCGCCTATCGAGAGTGATCCATTGTTATCGCGGACAAAATCCAACTCCCGAAGATTATTCAAATCGATCAATACGGCGGGTTGCGCCACCCGGAAGTTCATAGCCGGCACCAGGCTTTGACCACCCGCAAGAAGCTTGGCTTCGTCTCCATATCTATTGAGCAGCGTCAAGGCTTCGTCCAGAGTATCTGGCCTGTGATAATCAAAGCTGGCCGGCTTCATACTTCTCCTCTCCTGAATTGTGGATCTGATCAGACGGGTTGTTTGAGCCTGGTTAAGTCTGGGCGACCAGGCGTTCCGGCTGGCGAACGGTAAGCCTGAACGATCTCCGCCATGATCGACACAGCGATCTCCGCGGGATTACTTGCCCCAATTTCCAATCCAATCGGTGCATGCAGTCGGGAGAGGTCGGCGTCAGAAAATCCATTTGCCCGCAAACGGCTCATCCGATTTGCCTGGGTCGACCGGCTGCCCAATGCGCCGATGTAGAACGCGGGACTTGCCAGAGCGATCTGGAGCGCTGGGTCATCCAATTTGGGATCATGGCTCAGGCTGATGACCGCGGTTTGCGAATCAATCCCCAGGGCAGGCAGTCCATCCTGCGGCCAGGTCTGGATCATTTGGTCTACATTCGGAAAGCGGTCACGACTGTTCCATGCTAGCCGTGGATCCAGGAGGACAGTCCGAAATCCGAGCACTTTAGCGAGCGACATGAGCGCCTGCGCAATGTGTACGCCTCCGATAACGATCAACCGGGGTGGCGGTTGAAGCACGTGGACAAAAACCTCGTGGACATCATCCAGGAATTCCCTGTGTGTGGAACCAGAGCGTAAGGTTTCGGACGCCAGGAGTTCCAACGGTGGCTGGGGAAGTGAATCAATCCGACCAAATACAGATCCATCCTCCAGGACGAGCATTTGCTTTCCAAGGGATGCCTGTGGGCCATGAATACAGGTGATCCAGGTCGTCCTGAGCGACCCCTGGATGATTTGAATAACCTTCTCGATGATCTTTGGATCAAAAACGGTTACGAAAACCTCGAGGCTGCCGCCGCACGACAACCCGACTTCCCAGGCCTGTTCATCTGCTACTTTAAATTGAAGGAGCTGAGCCTGACCTGTTTTTAATACTTCCAATCCCGTCTCGATGACCGCATTTTCTACGCAGCCTCCGCTCACTGATCCACGGACCTCACCGTTTGCGGTAACTGCCATGCACGCACCTGGCGGGCGTGGCGCGGATCCCCATGTCTGGAGAACCAAGGCCAGACCGACCTGTTCGTTTTTCGAATGCCAGCGGATCAAGTCGGGAATTAATTCGTGCATCAGGATGCTCCCGAGGGCTCTGTTTCGATCCTGCGGCGAACTTCCTCGTAGAAGAGATCCGATAATTTTTTGGAAACCGGCAGCATCAAACGCGAAGCCAGGCTGGCGAGCTGCCCCGATACATTAATATCCGCCGTCCAATGCACTTGGGTGCTGCCCTCCGGACCGTCGCTGAGGTGCATTTCGCTGATCGCGTCCGCGACACTGCCGGAAGCAGTGCCGTGGGCTTTTAATTTCGCACGGTTGGGCTCTTCGAGCTCAAGGATTTCTATTTCCCCTGCGAAACGTGCTTTGACCGCACCAAGACCGATGGAGGCAATCCCGCGATAGCGTTTATTGGGCTCCAGGGTCTCAATTTTTTCCACACCCGGCGCGCAGAGAGCGATCTGATTCGGGTCGGTCAGGAAGTCCCAAACCTTTTTGCGCGGCGCTCGAATGGTGACATCACCGTTAAGTTGCATGGATTTTTTCTGTTAGTTCAATATTGCACGAGAAAAAGAAGCATCATCACCAATTTGATAAATAAGATCAGATTATAACCCAGCTTAAAAATGGTTACTCCGTCCAAGGTTGAGAGGTTCGAGCACCAGGTTTATCGGTTAAAACTGGCGAATCCGAATCTCGATGATCGGCATGGCTATAATATGTCATGGATGATTGCCATCCATCCTATCTGTCGAAGAGGGCTTTTTTCCT